>NZ_JBKEBL010000024.1:0-4291 GCF_047973135.1 Paracoccus sp. (in: a-proteobacteria) | reverse complement strand
CGCGGGCTGTGGGAGACCTCGGGCCATTGGCAGAACTACCGTGAAAACATGTTCCTGACCAAGACCGAGGATGAGCGCGAATTCGCCCTGAAGCCGATGAACTGTCCCGGCCATATGATGATGTATCGTCATACCAGCCGCAGCTATCGCGAACTGCCGCTGAAATTTGCCGAATTTGGCAAGGTACACCGCTATGAGCCGTCGGGCGCGCTGCATGGACTGATGCGGGTGCGCTCCTTTACACAGGATGATGCGCATATTTTCTGTACGCCCGACCAACTGACCGAGGAATGCGTCAAGGTCAATGACCTGATCCTGTCGATCTATCGCGACTACGGGTTTTCGGACATCCGGATAAAGCTTTCCACCCGCCCCGAAAACCGCATCGGTGCGGATGAGACCTGGGACCGCGCCGAGGACGCCTTGCGCGAGGCGCTGCGGGTCGCGGGCCAGCCCTTCACCATTTTCGAAGGCGAAGGCGCGTTCTATGGGCCGAAGCTGGAATATGTCCTGCGTGATGCAATCGGGCGTGACTGGCAATGCGGCACGCTTCAGGTGGATTTCAACCTGCCGGAACGCTTTGGTGCCACCTATGTAGCGCGCTCGGGCGAACGCGAGGTGCCGGTGCTGCTGCATCGCGCCATGTTCGGATCGCTGGAACGCTTTACCGGCATCCTGATCGAGCACTTTGCCGGGCATCTGCCGCTGTGGCTGGCGCCGGTGCAGGCGATGGTGGCCTCGATCACCTCTGACGCGGATCCCTGGGCGCAGGAGGTGCTGTCCAAGCTGCTGGCATGCGGCATCCGCGCCGAGGCGGATCTGCGCAACGAAACCATCGCCTACAAGGTGCGCGAGCATTCTCTGACGAAGGTGCCGGTGATCTTGGCCATTGGCGCACGCGAGGCCGAAAATGGCACCGTCTCGCTGCGGCGTTTGGGTGAAAAAGGCAGCCGCACCCTGCCGCTGGATGAGGCGCTGGATCTTCTGGCTGCCGAGGCGCGCACACCGCTGGAAACGCAGGGCGCAATGAACGTCCCGAAGGAGGCCTGACATGGCTGGAAACACTGAACAAATCCCGGTATTCCTGCTGACCGGATTTCTGGGCGCGGGCAAGACCACCCTGCTGAACCGTATTCTTGAAAACCCCGGTTTTCACGATACGGCCCTGATCATTAACGAATTCGGCCTGGTGCCTGTCGATCACCATCTGGTCCGCGAGGGGAACGAGCAGCCGGTGGTCACGACCACCGGCTGCATCTGCTGTACGGTCGGCAGCGATCTGAGATCCTCTCTGGATCAGCTTCTGGTGGGACGGCGCGACGGCAGCTTGCCACCATTTTCCCGCGTGATCGTCGAAACGACCGGGTTGGCCGATCCTGCGCCGATCATCAACAGCCTGATCCCCGGCGGCATGTCCGCCATGTCGTTGCGCGATCATGCGGTGGCGCGGGCGTTCCGGCTGTCGGGGGTGATCACCGTAGTCGATGTCGAGGGGGTCGGCGCGGCGCTGGACAGCCATCCTGAAAGCCTGCGCCAGATCGCCTTTGCCGACCATGTCGTATTGACCAAGACCGATGTGGCACCGGCAGGCGACTGGCCGGACAGGCTGCGCTGCCTCAATCCCGGCCTGCGGTTCCACGACGGTGCCGATCCGGCGTTCCGGCCGTCTGCGCTGCTGGAACCCGGCAGCTATTCCGCCTTCGGCAAGGGTGAGGGGGTCGAGGACTGGCTGGCGGCCGAGGCGAAGCATGACCATGCTCATGGCCATGGCGGCCATTTCCACGACCTGAACCGGCACGGCAATGTCGTTGCCATCCCGCTTACCCGCGACGATCCGGTCGATGAGCTTGCGCTGCGGCAGTTCCTTGTCCGGCTGACCTCGACGCCGGGCAACGGTCTTTTGCGGATCAAGGGGCTGGTCGCGCTTCAGGACGATCCGGCCTCGCCGGCCCTGATCCACGCCGTGCGGCATCGCCTCTATCCGATCACGCGTCTGGAGGGCTGGCCGCATGGCGTGGCGCAGAGCCGGCTCGTGGTCATCGGCACCGCCCTAAACGAGGGCACCATCCGGGCCGGGTTCGAGGCGCTTTCCGGCAAGCCTCAACCGTTTCTCGCCATGGCGTTCCAGACGTTCAGGCAGGAGGGCAGACCCCTTGGCTGACGGGTGGCTGGATGACAAGGACGGGATGATGAAACACGACGTCATCGTCATCGGCGGCAGCTATTCAGGCATGGCGGCGGCGCTGCAACTGATCCGGGCGCGGCGTCGGGTGCTGATTGTGGATGCAGGGCAAAGGCGCAACCGCTTCGCCAGCCATTCGCACGGGTTTCTGGGGCAGGATGGCGTCGATCCGGCGGTAATCTGGGCCACGGCACGCGAGCAACTGCTGCGCTATCCGACCCTGATCTGGATCGAGGAAACAGCCACCACCGCAGGAGGCGTGACGGACGATTTCCACATCACGCTGGAAGACGGTTCTTGCCATGAAGGCAGGCGCTTGCTGCTGGCGACCGGGGTTCGGGACCAACTGCCCCAGATCCCCGGTCTGGCCGAACGATGGGGTCGCAGCGTGTTCCAATGCCCCTATTGCCATGGCTATGAGTTGAATATGGGCCGCATCGGCGTGATTGCCGCAGGGCCGATGTCGCTGCATCAGGCGCAGATGCTGCCGGAATGGGGCGAGGTCACGCTGTTGACCAACAGCGCCGTGCAGCCGGACGACGCGGTTCGCGCCAATCTGGCGGCGCGCGGCGTGAGCATCGAGGAAACCCCGGTTGTGGCGCTGGAAGGCGAGGCGGAGCTGCGTCTGAGCGATGGCCGTCTATTGTCCTTCGCGGGCCTCTTTACCGCCAGCCGCGCGGTTCCGGGACCGTTGGCCGGGATGCTGGGCTGCGCGTTGGTCGAAAACCCACTCGGCCAGCAGATCCACACGGCCGAGACCAACGAGACCACCGTTCCCGGTATCTTTGCCTGCGGCGATACTGCCAAGGCACCGCATTCGGTATCGCTTGCCGTAGGCGATGGTGCCTGGGCCGGGGCGCAGTTGCATCGCTCGTTGCTGGTCTAAGACCACGACCCGTTTCGCGGAGCTGTCAATCGCAGGATTGTGCCTCGCGGAACCAGCCGAGGGTCCGGATGTGGCAGGCGGCACCCCATCGTGCAACGAACTTTCCGGTGTGGAAATCGCGGCTGTCCTCAAGCACGGCGATCCTCGCAGCTTAGCCAGACGCGTTCAAAGTGATCATCTTGTCTGGCTATAACCTTTTGATTTGATGCTGATGCTGCGCAGATACTGTGACCGGAACCAGCTTCCGTCAGCCATACATGGTCCGGGGTCGGCGGGATGCCGCATTTGACGGTGGTGGAATGCCGCCGTTCGCGCGCGGGCCGGGATCCTGAATCGCCTGGTTTTCCGGCCGGAAATCATCACACCATTCTTGACAATCACGCATCCGCCAGCCGAGCGCCAGCGCCATCCGGAAAGCGTCAGAGCCGGGTCGGATTGGGCGCATCGCCATAGACCTGAACGGGATCGAAAACCTTCTCTGCCTCGGTGAAGATCAGGGTCGGCACCTTCGCGCCGCCCACCGGTACCGCGCGGTAGAAGCACGAGCGATAGCCGACATGGCAGCTTGCGCCTCCGGACACCTCTACCCGCAGCCAGATCGCGTCCTGATCGTCGTCGATCCTCATTTCGACGATCTTCTGCACCAGCCCGCTGGTCGCGCCCTTGTGCCAGAGGCATTGGCGCGAGCGGCTCCAGTAATGCGCCTCGCCGGTCCGGATGCTGCGGGTCAGAGCCTCGGCATTCATCACGCCCATCATCAGCACCTCGCCGCTTCCGGCATCGGTGGTTACGACCGGGATCAGGCCGTCAGCTCCGAACTTTGGCGCGAGGTCGTGGCCTTCCTCGACCTGTTCCACGGTGAGGCGAGGGGAAAAGAGGGACATGGCGTTTTCCGTGCTTGATTCATGACGAGGAAGGCATGCGCGACGAGTGGTGCCCGGTGATGAGCCAGGCCCCGTCGATTTCCTCGAAGGTAAAGAGATATCGGGCGGGAAGGGTCTGCTGTGTTCCGGCCAGCCCGAAGGTGAATGTGTAGTGGCCACCGACGACGACCGTTCCCAGCTTGTGGCTGATCCGCTTGCGCAGGCTGTCGATGCGGCAGCGCAGGTTCGGGTTGGCAAGGAAACTTTCGAAATAGGCCCGCCGTTCATCGGCATGGCCGCCGACCGCATCTTCCATCGTCGGGACCAGGATGGCGTCGCTGGCATAGAGGGTAAGCAGAT
>NZ_JBKEBL010000156.1:0-23380 GCF_047973135.1 Paracoccus sp. (in: a-proteobacteria) | reverse complement strand
GGTCGGGTGTCTCCAGATCCAGGGCGGTCACAGTCCCCGTGGCCTGATCCGCGACGAACAGTCGCCACGCCGTCTGGCTGTCATCCGCAAGGGCAACTGATCCGGCCAGCAGCGTGGCAACGGGAATTGCGCCCGGCAGCAATTTCTTGAGAAACATCGAACTCTCCTTCTGGTGAACAGCAAAATCCGCGGGCCGCCGCAATACCGCCTTCCGGGAGGGAGGGGGAAAGCGGCTTGCAGCAGCCACACGCCTTCCGTATATGTAATATTATAACATAACAAGGAGAGATTGATGCCTGCCAGCGATACGCGCCTGCCCGTCACCGTCCTGTCCGGCTTTCTGGGTGCGGGAAAGACCACGCTTCTGAACGATGTGCTGAACAACCGGCAGGGACGACGCGTCGCGGTCATCGTCAATGACATGTCCGAGGTGAATATCGATGCCGATCTTGTCCGCGATGGCGGCGCGAACCTGTCCCATACCGAGGAAAAGCTGGTCGAGATGTCAAACGGCTGCATCTGCTGCACGCTGCGCGACGACCTGCTGTCCGAAGTTCGGCGCCTCGCGGGCGAGGGGCGGTTCGACTATCTGCTGATCGAGGGGACTGGCATCGCCGAGCCTCTGCCCGTTGCCGCCACCTTCGAATTTCGCGACGAACAGGGCGACAGCCTGTCCGATGTGGCGCGGCTGGACACGATGGTGACGGTCGTGGATACGGTGAACCTGCTGGGCGACTATTCCAGCCATGATTTCATCCGCGACCGGGGCGAAAGCCTTGGCGAAGAGGATGATCGCACGCTGGTCGATCTTCTGGTCGATCAGATCGAATTTGCCGATGTCGTGGTGCTGAACAAGATCGGCGATGCCGGCCCCGCGCGGCTGGATGCGGCGCGCAAGATCGTCGCGGCGCTGAACCCCGACGCGCGGATTGTCGAAACCGATTTCGGCCGGGTGGCGCAGGACCGGATTTTTGACACCGGGCTGTTCGATTTCGACAAGGCGCATCTGCATCCGATGTGGGCCAAGGAACTGTATGGCTTTGCCGATCACGTTCCGGAAACCGAAGAGTACGGTGTCTCGTCCTTCGTCTATCGCGCCCGCAGGCCGTTTCATCCCCAAAGAATCCATGACGTGCTGAACGGCCCGCTGCCGGGCGTGATCCGCGCCAAGGGGCATTTCTGGATCGCGACCCGTCCGCAATGGCTGGCCGAGTTCTCGCTAGCAGGCGCGCTGAGCAGCGTCAGACCGATGGGAATGTGGTGGGCGACGGTACCGCAGGACCGCTGGCCCGATCATCCGCAGGCTCGCGACTATCTGGAAAAGAACTGGCAAGAGCCCTTCGGCGACCGCCGTCAGGAACTGGTCTTTATCGGGGCAGGCATGGACAAGGCCGCGATCACAGCCGCTCTGGATGCCGCGCTTGTCCCCGGTCCCGGCTTCGCGCCGCAGGAATGGGCGGGTCTGCCTGACCCGTTCCCGGCCTGGCGGCGCGCAGCGTAGGGATGGCCCGTCAATGCCACGGGGCCTTTTTGTGCATCGCGGTGCAAGCGGGGTCGGAGCCGTCGCGACGGCGCTGACAAGCACGGCACAGAGACCGAAGCTGTGCAGGGCTTTCAGGCAGGTTTCGGCACCGTCTGCCTGAAAGCCCCGTCTTGAAAGCCCCGTATGGAAGGCAAGGCCAAAGGCCGTCTTTCGCAGCGGCGCAGATTACCGATGCGCGAAAAGCAGGGGGTCCGGGGGGTGCAACTCCCCCGGCTATCGCGGGACGCAAATCATCCGGCGATGACGTCGCGCAACGGATCCCGGCTGGGCACGGCAGGGACGTACGGGCCGCGCGGCCCCTGTGCGGCATATTCCCGCGTTGCTCTGGGTCTCGCGCCTTCGCAGAAACAGCCGCTATGCGCATGGCCGACGCGACGCCCGATGAAAACCGCGTCAGCCCGCCGGTCCGGTGTTTGTGGTTGGCCGACCTTCCGACCTCTTGCCGGGCTGCGACATAAGGGACTGCGGAGGGTATTTGTCCTTTGTCGGCTGTGCATTCTGTGTCAGGTTCGCAGACATGTGGAAAAGGTTCACATCGCCTTTCGCGCTGATTCTTGCGCTGGCGCTGGTTCTGACCAGCGTGGTTTCGGCCGGGATGATGGCTCCTGACCGGCAATCTGCCGCGCGCGAGGCGTTCGAGCTGGCCCATGGCCCGATCCACGGGCTTTGCGGCAATGGTGAGGGGGGGCAGGACCATCGCTGTCCGCTGTGCCACAGCCCGCCCGAAGGCCCTGTCACCGCCCATGCCGGGCGGCTTTTTCTGCTGATCGCGCATGATGGCTGGCGGCAACGGGATGATCTGCCCCGCCGGGCGCAGACGCGTGATCGCAGCCATTCCCCGCGCGCCCCTCCGGCGATGGCCTGACGGCCGCGTGCCGTTGAAAACCTCGCCGGTCCGGGCAGCAACCCTGCCGGATCGCCTTGCTTTTCGTCCGCCGGAATGGTGGGCCTGTGGGAATGGACAAATGACCGAACAGACAAGACACGCGGGTTCCGCCGCGTTGTATCGCGCCGTCTGGCGCTGGCATTTCATCGCGGGGCTGGTGGTCCTGCCCTTCATGCTGATCCTTGCCGTGACCGGCGCGATCTATCTTTTCAAGGACGAGATCAACGATGCCGCCTATGCGCATCTGCGCTTTGTCGAGGCAGCGGGCACGCCTCTTGCCCCGTCGCAGATCACCGCCGCCGCGCTGGACGCGCATCCCGGCGAACTCAAGGCCTATACGCCCGCTGCCGCCCCCGGCCGCAGCGCCGAAGTTGACATCCTTGGCACGGACGGGCTGAAGGACACGATCTATGTGAACCCCTATACCGGCGCGGTTCTGGGCAGCCTGTGGGACGGCGGCGCGGCGGGCAGCCCGGCCATGTATGTCGTGCGCAAGCTGCACTCTCTGGCCTATGTCGGCTGGCTGGGCAACTGGTTGATCGAGGCGGCGGCGGGCTGGATGGTGCTGCTGGTCGGCACCGGGATTTATCTGTGGTGGCCGCGCGGGCGCAAGCTTGGAACGGTGACGATCAAGGCAAGCCGGGGGCGCCCGTGGTGGCGCGATCTGCATGCCGTGACCGGCATCTACACCGCCGGGTTCATTGTGTTTCTGGCCATGACCGGTCTGCCGTGGTCGGCGGTCTGGGGGCCTAAATTCTATGACTATTCCTATGCGCTGGGTCTGGGGATGCCGGATGGCTATTGGGACAACAAGCCGGTTTCGACCAAGCCCGTGTCCGAGGTCGTGGACCGCGCGCCCTGGATCATGGAAAACCAGCCCATGCCGGTTTCCACGGCGACCGAGGGGGTGCCGCAGGCTCTGGATACCGTGATCGCGAAGGTCGAAGATCTGGGGATCGTTCCGGGCTATGCCGTGACCATTCCGTCCGAACCCGACGGGGTATTCACCGCCTCGGTCTATCCCGACCGGATCGCGGATGAGCGGGTAATCCATCTGGATCAGTATTCGGGCGAGGTACTGTACGACGCGGGTCTGGACGATCTGGGCACGCTGGGACGATGGGCCGAATGGGGAATCAGCATTCACATGGGGCAGATGTGGGGCGTGGCGAACCAGATCGTGCTGCTGCTGGCCTGTGCGGCCATGGTTGCGATGTGTGTGGCTGCCGCCACGATGTGGTGGAAGCGCCGCCCCGTCGGCGCGCTTGGCGTGCCGCAGATGCCGGTGGACTGGCGGATCCCGCGCACGCTGTTGCTGATTGCGGTGGCGGCAGGGATCTTTTTCCCGCTGGTCGGCCTGTCGATGCTGCTGCTGGCGGCGGTCGAGATCGTGGTTCACCTGGCCGGGCGCAGGAAGCAACTGGCTTGAGCGGGATGAAAGGATGCCGGGGTGTGCATGTGCACGGGGCGCGACGACCAGTTCGCTGCACCCCGCAGTCCCCCGGCATCCCTCGCCGACGCGGTGCCGCATATGTCCTGCGTTCCGCCTTGATGCAGATCGTGGTGCTTTGGCAGCGCCGGATGATTTGCGTCCCGCGATGGCCGGGGGCGGTGCACCCCCCGGACCCCCCGCCCGCCGCGCGCCCCCGCCCGCCGCTCATGGCGGTCGCCTCTTTGCCGGTCCGTGCCGAACGGAAGTTCGATGTGTCGGCACCATGAAGCTGTTGACCCCGACCGTCAGAGGCAACCCCCTGCGGTCGTCCGCTGACCCTGTGTCGGGCACGGAGGGCAAGGCGGCTGTACTGGCCTCGGCGGCGGGTACGGGACAATCCGGCGGGCCGTCGGTATAAGTTTTTGTTTTCACGCTGATGCAGCGCCGATTTGATCATCAAATTGGCGCTGCATCAGTTATCATATGCGGGTATTCGTGGCATCGCCCGTGGATATCTGACCGGGTTTTGCGGTCCTGCGGGAGGTCTGGCAGCATCTGCCCGCATTTCGAAGATCCTGTCCGCGTCTGTGGCAGGCGTGAAAATGGAGTGTTTGATGCGACTGATTCTTGTTGTTGCGCTGTTGCTGTCGCCGTTACCGTTACCGGCGGCGGCGTTCATCGCGCAGAATGACATGCGGGCAGGGCAGGTTGGCCCGACCGAAATCGCGGTCGAGTTTCGTGCGCGGCGGCCTGATACCGATTACTGGTGCGCCGCCGGGGACTACGCGCAGCGGGTCATGGACATGCCGGGCAAGGCGCGGATCTGGCGCGCCACGCCCAAGCCGCGCAAGGCCGGGCGGGGGATCGTCTTTACGCTGGATCCTGCGAAAAAGGCCGAAGGGGCGGGGCTGGCACAATTCGGGTCGGGGCCGCGCGACGGCTCGATCAGCGTGGCCATGGCCGTCGGAAATTTCTGCCGCGACTTTCCGCCCCTGTGGTTTGACTGACCTCACGGCGCGAGGATCGTCACGGGCTGGCCCGTCGCAGAGGCGGTCCGGATCGCCTGAACCACCCGCAATGCGGCAAGCCCGTCCCGGCCCGTGACCAGAGGCGGTTCCTCGCCGCGGATGACGCGGCCGAATTGCGCGGCCTGACAGACCAGCGGATCGTCAAAGCCGAAGGTGAGCCGGGTCTGGCTGAGCGGTTCGTGCCATGATCTCTTGCCGGGGCAGGACCACAGGGACAGGTTGGGCAGGGACAGCGACCCCAGCGTGCCGCCGATCAGATAGCAGCTTTGGCCGGTGGGCGGATAGGCGGGGTTCTCGCGGGCGGTCAGTTCCCAGCTCCAGGGCGCGACGACCGTGTCGCTGACATTGACCGTGCCCAACGCGCCATTGCCAAAGCGCAGCAGGATCACCGCCGAATCCTCGACCTCGTTGCCACGGATAGCGTTCGAGGCGATGGCACGAATTTCGGTGACGGGGCCGCAGAGATGCATCAGCAGGTCGATGTCGTGGATCAGGTTCAGATATACCGGTCCCGCGCCCTTGCGCCTGCGCCATTCAACGTCGAAATATTCGTCCGGCTTCATGAACCATGTGGTGCATTGCACGGTCACGATGCGGCCAAGCCGGCCTTGGGTGATCACCTCTTTGGCGCGGGCAATCAGCGGGTTGTGGCGGCGGTGATGACCGGCGGCGACAGGAACGCCGGATGCCTCGGCGCGCGACAGGATGTCGCTGCCCTGCACCGGATCGGTGAAAACCGGCTTTTCGATCAGCACCGGCAGGCGGGCGGCGATGCAGGCCCCGGCCCCTTCCGCGTGCAGGCTGTTCGGTGTCGCCAGCAACACCCCATCCGCCGCGCCTGCCGCGATCATCCGGTCCAGCGTGCTGAACCATTCGGCATCCAGCGCGGCGGCAAAGTCGCGGGCCGCTTGGTCGGGATCGACAATGGCCGACAACCGCACGCCCCCGGCCGTGCCGATGGCCTGACAATGACGCTGGCCGATGGCTCCGGCACCGACAACTGCAATCCGCGATGGGCTGGTCACGGGATCCTCATGGCTTGCGATTGCGATGAGGTGACAGCAAGGCGGGCCGATGGGCAAGGCCTATCCGGATGAGGCCAGCCGCCACCCGCCAAAGCCGGACAAATTGCCGCAGCGCGGCACAGGCGGTTGTATCGGGCCGGGGCGGCAACCACCTTGAGGGCGTTCAGGGCCTGACGGGCTGACCGGGACGAGGCGCTGCCGTGCCGTGCCGATTTTACCAGTAACAGACGAAAGACCCACCATGTCGCCTACCGCCACGATGCCCGCCACGGTGACAATTCCGCAACTTCCGCGCGTGACCGCGCCCCTGACGCCGCCGCAGACGATGCCGGACGAGACGCTGGGGTTGCAGGTGTTTCGCACGCTGGACCGCCTGTCAGAGGCGATGATCGCGCAAGGGACGGGCGGGTTTTCGCCCGCCGCCGCCATGCTGGCCACAGCCGATTGGGGGCTGCATCTGGCCGCCGCGCCGGGCAAGCGGATGGAACTGGGTTGGAAGGCCGCGCGCAAGACCGGGCGGCTGGCGGCGTATCTGCTGGCCTCGACGGCTGATGCCTCGGCCCCTCCGGCGATCCGGCCGCTGCCCGAGGACCGGCGGTTCACGCATGAAGGCTGGCAGCGCCCGCCCTTTTCGTGGATGGCGCAGGGCTTTCTGATGCAACAGCAATGGTGGCACAACGCCACGAACGAGGTGCCGGGCGTGACGCGGCACCACACCGATGTGGTTTCTTTCGCGGCGCGGCAGTTTCTGGACCTGGCCTCGCCCTCGAACAACCCGTTCACCAACCCCGAAATTCTGAAGCGAACCCTTGCTATGGGCGGGATGAATTTCGTGCAGGGCTGGTGCAACTGGGCCGAAGACGTGGTGCGCATGGTCTCGGGCCAGCCGCCGGTGGGGGCAGCGGATTTTCGTCCCGGCGAAAGCGTTGCGGTGACACCGGGCAAGGTCGTCTGGCGCAACCACCTGATCGAACTGATCCAGTACGCCCCCGCCACCGGCAAGGTCCGTCCCGAGCCGATCCTGATCATCCCGGCATGGATCATGAAATACTATATCCTGGACCTGTCGCCGGAAAACTCGCTGATCGGCTGGCTTGTCGGACAGGGCCATACGGTCTTTGCGATCTCGTGGCGCAACCCCGATGCCGGGGATCGCGATCTGACGATGGAGGATTACCGCAGGCTGGGGGTCATGGCGGCGCTGGACGCTGTCTCGGCCATTTTGCCGGGGCGGCGCGTTCATGCGGCGGGCTATTGTCTGGGCGGCACGCTGCTGGCCATAGCGGCGGCGGTGATGGCGCAGGAAGGCGATGACCGGCTGGCCAGCATCAGCTTGCTGGCGGCTCAGGTTGATTTCACCGAACCCGGCGAGCTGGGGCTGTTCATCGACGCCAGTCAATTGAATTTTTTGCAAAGCATGATGTGGAATCGCGGCTATCTGTCGGCGGATCAGATGGCCGGGGCCTTTCGGCTGCTGAACGCGAATGACCTGATCTGGTCGCATATGGTGCGCGAATATCTGATGGGTCAGCGCGCGCCGATGATCGACCTGATGGCATGGAATGCCGACAGCACGCGCATGCCTTACCGGATGCATGCCGAATATCTGCAACGGCTGTATCTGGATAACGAGCTGGCGACCGGGCGCTTCATGGTCGCGGGGCGTCCAGCGGTGTTGCAGAACATCCGTGCCCCGATCTTTGCGGTTGGCACGGAACGCGACCACGTTGCGCCCTGGGGCTCGGTCTACAAGATCCATCAGGCAACCGATACCGATGTGACATTCGTGCTGACCTCGGGCGGGCATAATGCCGGGATCGTCAGCCCTCCGGGTCATCCGCGCCGGCATTTCCGTATCGACACCTGCCGGTTGGGGGACGATCTGCCGATGGCCCGCGACTGGCAGGCGGCGCATGAGGCGCGACCGGGATCGTGGTGGCCGGAATGGCAGGGCTGGCTTTGCGCGCAGGGTGGCCACCGGATGGTCGCGCCGCCGGAAATGGGGGCACCCGACCGGGGGCTGCCGCCCCTGTGCGACGCGCCCGGCAGTTATGTGTTCCAGAGATAGAGGTACGCAGATGGCAAGCAAGGCAAAGACCCGGCTGGGATGGGCGGCGGCGGTGGCCGTGCTGGGGGCGGTGGCGTGGCTGGCCTGGAAGAACAGCACCGAGAACACCCTGCCCGACGGGATCGCCTCGGGCAATGGCCGGATCGAGGCGACCGAGATCGACATCGCGGCCCTGTCGGGCGGGCGCATCGCGGAAATCCGCGCCGAAGAGGGGCAATTCGTGAAGAAGGGCGAATTGCTGGTGCAGATGGACCTGTTGCAACTGACCGCGCAGAAACGTCAGGCCGAGGCGCAGTTGCGCCGTGCCGTGATCGGGGTCGAGACCGCAGAAAGCCTTGTCACGCAGGCCGAGGCGGAACACAAGGCCGCCGAGGCTGCGGTGGAACAGGCCCGCGCTGCCGCCGATGCCGCAGCCTCGCGGCTGGCCCGCAGCGAAGGGCTGGCCCGCAGCGAAGTCGTCTCGCAACAATCGCTGGACGATGCACGCGCCACCGGGCGCCAGACGCAGGCAGGGCTGGCCCTGTCGCAGGCCAGCCTTGCCGCGACCGACGCCGGGATCAGCTCGGCTCGGGCGCAGATCGTCGATGCCGAGGCGGCGGTGGATGCCGCCGAAGCCGCGATCGAGGCGATTGATGTGCTGATCGACGACGCCACGCTGAAATCTCCGCGCGACGGGCGGGTGCAGTACCGCATCGCCCAGGAAGGAGAGATCGTTGCGGCAGGCGGGCGGATCCTCAATCTGGTGGATCTGGAGGATGTCTACATGACCTTCTTTCTGCCCACCTCTCAGGCGGGCAGGATCGAGGTCGGGGCCGAGGCGCGGCTGGTTCTGGATGCCGCGCCCGAATATGTCGTGCCCGCGCAGATTTCCTATGTCGCCGATGTGGCGCAATTCACGCCCAAGACGGTCGAAACGGCGGATGAGCGCGAAAAACTGATGTTTCGCGTCCGCGCCCGGATCGACCCGGAATTGCTGCGCAAATACAGCGATTACGTGAAAACCGGTGTGCCCGGCATGGCCTATCTGCGGATCGACCCCGACACCGAATGGCCCGCCAACCTGTCGAATCTGGTGCCATGACCGGCGCGCCCGTTGCCCGGATCACCGATGTCAGCCTGCATTACCGTGAGGCGACAGCGCTTAGGGATGTGACGCTGGACATCCCGGCGGGCTGCATGGTCGGGCTGATCGGCCCGGACGGTGTCGGCAAATCCAGCCTGCTGTCGCTGTTGGCCGGGGCGCGGGTGATCCAGCAGGGGCGCGTTTCGGTTCTGGGTGGCGATATGGGCGATGCGCGCCACCGCGCCGCGATCTGCCCGCGCATTGCCTATATGCCGCAGGGCCTTGGCAAGAACCTCTATCCGACGCTGTCTGTCGCCGAGAACCTGGAATTTTTCGGTCGCCTTTTCGGGCATGGCCGGACCGAGCGTGAGCGGCGCGTCAAGGGGCTGCTGGCCGCGACCGGCATGACCGCCTTTCGCGACCGTCCGGCGGCCAAGCTGTCGGGCGGCATGAAGCAAAAGCTGGGCCTGTGCTGCGCGCTGATCCACGACCCCGACCTGCTGATCCTGGACGAGCCGACCACCGGCGTCGATCCCCTGTCGCGCCGCCAGTTCTGGGATCTGATCGACCGTATCCGCGCCGACCGTCCGCAGATGAGCGTGATCGTCGCCACTGCCTATATGCAAGAGGCCGCCCGCTTTGACTGGCTGGTGGCGATGGACGGGGGCCGGGTGCTGGCCACGGGCAGCCCGGCGGATCTGAGGGCGCGGACGGGCGCCCCCGATCTGGATCGCGCCTTCATCGCGCTGCTGCCCGGCGGAACCGCGCGCGGTCACGAACCCGTCCATATTCCGCCGCGAATGGATGGCAGCCACGGCGAAATCGCCATCGAGGCACAGCATCTGACCATGCGCTTTGGCGATTTCACCGCTGTGGATGATGTCAGCTTCCGCATCGGCAAGGGCGAGATCTTTGGCTTTCTGGGGTCGAACGGTTGCGGCAAGACCACGACGATGAAGATGCTCACCGGCCTGCTGGAACCGACCGATGGCAGCGCGCGGCTGTTCGGCGCGCCCATCGACCCGCGCGACATGCAGGTGCGCCGCCGCGTCGGCTTTATGTCGCAGGCATTCTCGTTATATTCCGAACTGACGGTGCGGCAGAATCTGGACCTGCATGCCCGGCTGTTCGACATGCCCCCCGAGGCGATCCCTGCCCGGATCGCGGACATGATCGCCCGTTTCGACCTTACCCCGGTGGCCGATCATCTGCCCGAGGCGCTGCCCCTTGGCATTCGCCAGCGCCTGTCGCTGGCCGTGGCGATGATCCACGCCCCCGAAATGCTGATCCTCGACGAGCCCACCTCGGGCGTCGATCCGCTGGCCCGTGACGCGTTCTGGCGCATCCTTGGCGAGTTGTCGCGCAAGGACGGCGTGACCATCTTTGTCTCGACCCATTTCATGAACGAGGCAGAGCTGTGCGACCGCATCTCGCTGATGCATGCGGGCAAGGTGCTGGTCAGCGACACTGCCGATGCGATCCGCGACGCCAGAGGCGCTGCGACGCTGGAGGATGCCTTTGTCGCCTGCCTGCAAGAGGCTATCGGCGACGAGGCCGACGCCGCTTTGCCTGCCGGCCCGGCTCTGACCCCCGCCCCCGGCCCCGCCCAGGACAGCCCGGCCCGCACCGGCGGCCTGTTCAGCCTGCGCCGCATGCTCAGCTATTCCCGGCTTGAGGCATTGCAGTTGAAGCGTGACCCGATCCGGCTGACCCTTGCCCTGCTGGGCAGCCTGATCCTGATGTTCGTCATGGGATACGGCATCAACATGGATGTCGAGGATCTGAGCTTTGCGGTGCTGGACCGTGACCAGACCACGACCAGCCGCAGCTATGTGCAGGACATCGCCGGATCGCGCTATTTTCAGGAACAGCCACCCTTGACCGGCTATGACGATCTGGACACACGCATGCATTCCGGCAATCTGGCCCTTGCTCTGGAAATCCCGCCGGGCTTTGCCCGCGATGTGGCACGCGGGCAGAATGTGCGGGTCGGCGCATGGATCGACGGGGCCAATCCGACGCGCGCGGAAACCGTGCAAGGCTATGTGCAGGGGATGCATGCCGACTGGCTGATGCGGATGGCCCGCGAGGTGCTTGGCCCCGAGGCGCTGCGCGGCGAGGCCGAACTGGTCACGCGGTTTCGCTATAACCCCGATGTCAAAAGCATCGTTGCCATGGTGCCCGCCGTCATTCCGCTGCTGTTGCTGCTGATCCCGGCGGTGCTGACCACGTTAAGCGTGGTACGCGAGAAGGAACTGGGTTCCATCGTCAATTTCTACGTCACCCCGATCACCAGGCTGGAGTTTCTGACTGGCAAGCAACTGCCCTATATCGCGCTGGCGCTGCTGAATTTCGCGCTGCTGACGGCTTTTGCGATCTTCGTCTTTCGCGTACCGTTTACCGGCAGCCTGTCGGCCTTTGCGCTGGCCGCGTTGCTTTATGTTGCCGCAACCACGGCGATAGGGCTGCTGATCTCGTCCTTCATGCGCAGCCAGGTGGCCGCTCTGTTCGCTACGGTCATGCTGACCATGATCCCCGGCGCGCAATATTCCGGGCTGATTGACCCGGTGTCGTCGTTGCAGGGCATTGGCCGGGTGATCGGCGAGATTTATCCGACGACCTATTTCATCATCGCCTCGCGCGGGGCCTTTTCCAAGTCGCTTGGCTTTCAGGATTTCGGGGCGGTCTATCTGGCGCTGCTGGCGGCGATTCCCGTCCTTCTGGGGCTTAGCGCCCTGATGCTGCGAAAACAGGCCAAATGAAGATGCGCAATGTCTGGCAACTGGGGGTCAAGGAACTGCGCGGGCTGTGGCGCGATCCGGTGATGCTGATCCTGATCATCTATGCCTTTTCGCTGTCGATCTATACCGAATCCAGGGCGATGCCCGAAAGCCTGTCGAACGCGGCCATCGCCATCGTGGACGAGGACCGCTCGATGCTGTCGGGGCGCATCGCCGGGGCGTTTGCGCCCCCCTATTTCGTGCCTCCGCGCCTGATCACGACATCCGAGATGGACCGGCGCATGGATGAAGGGCTGGATACCTTCGCGCTGAACATCCCGCCCGATTTCGAACGAGACGTGCTGGCCGGGCGCGCGCCGGCGATCCAGTTGAATGTCGATGCCACGCGGATGAGCCAGGCCTTCACCGGCAGCGGCTATGTCCAGCGGATCGTCGCGGCCGAGCTGTCGGAATTCATGGCGGGCCACCGGGATGCCGCTGCGCTGCCGGTCGATCTTGCGCTGCGTGCCCGCTATAACCCGCCGCTGGACGCCGGTTGGTTCGGCGCGATCAACAGTGTCATCGACGCGATTACGATGCTGTCGATCATCCTGACCGGCGCGGCGCTGATCCGCGAAAAGGAACATGGCACGGTCGAGCATCTGCTGGTCATGCCGGTCAGTGCCGCCGAGATCATGCTGTCGAAAATCTGGTCGATGGGGCTGGTGGTGCTGCTGGCCTCGGGCTTCGCGATCACGGTTGTGGTGCAGATGGCGTTGCAGGTGCCGGTACAGGGATCGGTGTCGCTGTTCGTGGTCGCCACCGCGCTGATGCTGTTCGCGACCACCTCGATGGGGATCTTTCTGGCAACGGTGGCGGGGACCATGCCGCAATTCGGGCTGCTGCTGATGCTGGTGCTGCTGCCGTTACAGGTGCTTTCGGGTGGCATGACCCCGCGCGAAAGCATGCCCGAGATCATTCAGTTTCTGATGTCGATGGCCCCCACGACGCAATTTGTCATCCTGTCCCAGGGCATTTTGTTCCGGGGCGCGGGGCTGGATGTCGTCTGGCCACAGCTTCTGGCGCTTGCCGCCATCGGTTCGGTGCTGTTCCTGCTGGCCCTGCGCCAGTTCCGGCGCTTTCTGCGCTGAAGGCGGGGCCTTCGGCATTTGACAGCCCGCCGGGGTGACGTTCAGATGGTGACAAAGGCCCCGCCAGAGGAGACGTCGATGCCCCGTGACATTCCCGCCTGTTCCCGTCCCGCGACCAACCGCCGCGTATTGCTGAGCGCGCGGCCCGCTGGCATCCCCGAGGCCCGGCATTTTACCCTTGATACCGCGCCCGTCCCGGAACCCGGAGAGGGCGAGATTCTGGTCCGCAACATCTATCTGTCGGTTGATCCCGCGCAGCGGGGATGGGCGGCGGATGTGGCGAATTATTCCAGGCCGGTCGCCCTTGGCACTCCGATGCGGGCGCTGGCGGTCGGGGTGGTGATCGCCTCGCGTCACCCGGATCATGCCGAGGGGGAATTTCTTTACGGCTTTTTCGGCTGGCAGGATTACGCTGTGGTGACGCCCCCGGCCGTATTGCACCGTTGCACGCAGGATTTGCCGCTTGAGGCATTCGCGGGGCTTTGCGGCATTTCGGGGGTGGCGGCCTATCTGGCGCTGACGCGGCTGGGGCGTCCTGCTGCTGGCGATACGCTGCTGGTCTCGACCGCAGCGGGGGCGGTGGGAAGCTGCGCGGGCCAGATCGGGCGCAGCTTGGGCTGCACGACCATCGGGCTGACCGGCAGCGATGAAAAGGTCCGGCGCTGTCGCGACACCTTTGGCTATGACGCGGCCTTCAATTACAGGACCGGCGATCTTGCGGCACAGATCGCAGGGGCCGCGCCGCAGGGGGTGAATATCTATTTCGACAATACCGGCGGCGCGATTCTGGATACGGCGCTGCGGCAGATGGCGGTGGGCGGGCGCGTCGTGCAATGCGGCACCGCCTCGGTCGCAAGCTGGTCGCCTGTCCCCACCGGCCCGCGAAACGAACGCGAGATCCTGACGCGGCGGCTGATCTGGTCTGGTTTCGTGATCTTCGATCACCTTGATGCCTATGACGAAGCCTGCGAGGCGCTGGCGGCGTTGTGGTCCGATGGCAGACTTGATTTCGTCACCGACATGCAGCATGGGATAGAAGCTGCGCCGAGTGCCCTTGCCGCGTTGTATCAGGGCAGAAATTCCGGTAAGTCGCTGATTTATATTGGAGATTGATCCGGCGCCTTGCCCCTTGCATGCCGTCGCACACAAACTGACAATGATTATAATATGCTTGCGTACAAGTTTTCGTTGCCATAAAAAACAGGCACAGCAGGGAAGGGATGGCGCATGGATTTTGGCTTGAACGACGAACAGTCGGCGATTTTCGACATGGCCCGCGCCTTCGGGCAGGACCATATCGCCCCCAATGCGCTGGCATGGGAGGCCGGGGGCACGATCCCGCGCGCGCTGTGGCACGAGGTCGGCAAGCTGGGTTTTGGCGGGATCTATGTCTCGGACGCGCATGGCGGCTCGGGGTTGTCGCGGCTGGATGCCACGCTGGTCTTTGAGGCGCTTGCCATGGCCTGTCCCTCGGTCGCGGCCTTCCTGTCGATTCACAACATGTGCGCGCGGATGCTGGACGCTTATGGCAGTGACGACCTGCGCGCCCGCTTTCTGCCCGGCGCGCTGAGCATGGAAACCGTTCTGTCCTATTGCCTGACCGAGCCGGGCGCAGGGTCGGATGCCGCCGCCTTGCGAACCAAAGCCACGCCGAACGGCGAGGGCTGGGGCCTGACGGGGACCAAGGCCTTCATCTCGGGCGGGGGCTATTCGGATGCCTATATCGTGATGGCCCGCAGCGGTGGCGAGGGCGCGCGCGGGATTTCGGCTTTTGTGGTCGAAAACGGCGCGCCAGGCCTGTCCTTTGGCGGGCTGGAACAGAAAATGGGCTGGAAAGCGCAACCGACCCGGCAGGTGCAGCTTGACGATTGCGCGGTCCCGGCGGGCAATCTGCTTGGTGAAGAGGGCATGGGTTTTCGCTATGCGATGGCGGGGCTGGATGGCGGGCGGCTGAACATTTCGGCCTGTTCGCTGGGGGCCGCACAGGCGGCGCTGGACGCCACGCTTGCCTATATGTCCGAACGCCGGGCCTTTGGCCAAAGCATCGACCGGTTTCAGGCGTTGCAATTCCGCCTTGCCGATATGGAGATCGAACTTCAGGCCGCCCGCGTCTTTCTGCGACAGGCGGCGTGGAAGCTGGATCAGGGCGCGCCGGACGCCACGAAATTCTGTGCCATGGCCAAGAAATTCGTGACCGAGGCGGGGTCGCGCGTGGCCGATCAATGCCTGCAACTGCATGGCGGCTATGGCTATCTGGCCGATTACGGTATCGAAAAGATCGTGCGCGATCTGCGTGTCCATCAGATCCTTGAGGGCACGAACGAGATCATGCGCCTGATCGTGGCGCGGGGGATGGTTTCGGCATGATGCCGGAAACTTCAGAACAAGGGGGATGACATGAAGATCGCATTCATCGGGTTGGGAAACATGGGCGCGCCCATGGCGGCCAATCTTGTGGCGGCGGGGCACGAGGTGACGGGATTCGACCTGACCGGCGTGACCGTTGAAGGCGCTACAGGCGCGACCAGCGCCGCCGGGGCCGTGGCGGGGGCCGAAGTGGCGATCACCATGTTGCCCAATGGCGCGATCCTGCGCGCCGTGGCCGATCAGATCGTCCCCGCCATGGGCAGGGGCGCGGTGTTTCTGGATTGCTCGACCGTCGATGTGGACAGCGCCCGCGCCGTCGCGGATCAGGCCGTCTCGGTCGGTCTGGGCGCGCTGGATGCGCCGGTCTCGGGCGGGGTCGGCGGGGCGGCGGCCGGGACGCTGACCTTCATGGTCGGCGGTTCCGACGCGGCATTCGCCATCGCAAAGCCGCTTTTCGACGTGATGGGCCAGAAGGCGGTGCATTGCGGCCCGTCGGGCAACGGGCAGGCGGCGAAGATCTGCAACAACATGATCCTTGGCGTCACCATGATCGCCACCTGCGAGGCCTTCGCGCTGGCCGACAAACTGGGCCTTGACCGGCAGGCGATGTTCGACGTGGTCTCGACCTCGTCAGGCTATTCCTGGTCGATGAACGCCTATTGCCCGGCCCCCGGCATCGGCCCGAAATCCCCTGCGGATAATGGCTATAAGCCCGGCTTTGCGGCGGAACTGATGCTGAAGGATCTGGGCCTTGCCCAGCAGGCCGCCGCCGCCGCCGATGCCGACACCCCCATGGGCGAACGCGCGCTGGATCTGTACCGGCGCTTTGTCGAGGACGAGGATGGCAGGGGCCAGGATTTTTCCGCCATGTTACCCCGGTTCGCGAAACGGGGGCGTGGTTGATCAGCGGCAGGCCTGCGCGCGCATCAGGCCGATACCGAAGGTTCGGTCCTTGCCGCGCGGGCCAAGATCGGCGGCACTGCGGGACAGCCAGGCAAGGGCCGAGTCATGGTCGCGCACATGGCCGGTTTTGCGCGCGGCGGCAAGTTCGACCGTGACGAAGGGGGTGGCAAAGCTGGTGCCGGTCCAGGCGGCTCCGGTTCCGGCTGACAGATCGGCCCCCCAGACATCGACACCCGGCGCGGCGATGTCCACGTAATTCCCGCGCGAGGCCTGGCGGTAAACCCTGCCGCGCCGGTCCACCGCCGTCACGGCGATCACTGACGGATAAGCCGCAGGATAGCGCGGCCCCCCACGCGCGCCGCTGTTTCCGGCGGCGGCGACCAGCAGCACTCCGCCCTGCGCGCTGCGCGCCACAGCATCGGCCAGCAGCGCGTTATGCGGCCCGGCGATCGACAGGTTTACCACCCGCACCCGGTTGTCAGTCATCCAGTCCAGCGCGGCCACAAGATCAATGGCATCGGCGATCAGGTCGGGACCGTTTCCGTCGAATACGGCGGCGGAATAAAGTTCGGCCCCTGATACCAGCCGTCCGCCCGCCGGGGTGAAACCGGCGATGATGCTGGCCACGGCAGTTCCATGCGCCGCCGGTCGCGACGAGGCGGAAAACACCTCGCGCCGGATACTGGTCCCGCGCAGCGAGGCGTGATCGGCAATAGCCGTGTCGATGATACCGATCCGCACATTGGTCAGGCAGCTTCCGGTTACGGGCATGCCGACCGTCGCGCGGCCATAGGTGCCGCTTCCCGGCGCATAGACATGGGACAGATCGAACACAGCGCGCGGCACGGCGGTCGTGGCGGCCTCGAGCGCTGCGCGATCCCTGAGCCCGCGCGGAGGGGCAAGACGCGCCAGAATGCCCGAACTTGACCTGCGCTGGCGGATGACGCGGAATCCGCTTTGTTCCAGCAGGCGAAGATCGGCCGCGCTTAGCCGGGCGGCCGAAATCTCGCTGCGGCGCACCCGGTTTGCGCCGGCATTCTCGGGTGCCCGCCTGATCAGATCAGACGGCATCGGGGCGCGGCGACTGTTCCTGTCATCGTCATCGTCATCGTCATCGTCGCGGTCATCGTCGCGGTCATCGTCGCGGTCATCGTCCCCATCGTCGCTGCCGTCATCGTCGCCGCCGTCATTGTCGGGGCTGTCATCGTCACTGTCATCGGCCCATACAGCGGCAGAGGACCAGTGCGCGGCGGGCCACTGATCCGGCAGCAGGCCGGAGGCGCACAGCGTAAGCAGGCCAAGGGCGATCAGTCGCGGGGCGGTGTTGAGAAGGTAAAGCAACGGCATGATCCGGGGTTGTTTCCAGGGCACTCGATAACGCGGTGGCGGAACAATTTTTTCAACGAATACCAAAAAAACTGCGCCAGTGTGGATGAAATCCGCCGGTTGCCGCGTAGTCTTGGCATGAATTGATACCGGACGTGACCATGAAAGCCGAATTTGCAAGCAATCTTGTGCAACTGGTGCCCCGGCTGCGGCGCTTTGCCCTTGGCCTTTGCGGCAGCCCGGACGATGCCGACGATCTGGTTCAGGCGGCCTGCGAACGCGCTCTGAAGAACCAGGATGCCTTTCTTCAGGGCAGCCGCATGGATAGCTGGATGTACCGGATCATCCAGAACCTGTGGCTGGACAGCCGCCGCCGCGCAAAGGTGCGCGGCCCCGCCGTTGATCCGGTCGAGGCGGTGATTGACGATGCCGGTGTCGGTGCCCGCAAGGCCGAGGATCGCATGCTGCTGGCTCAGGTCTTTGGCGAGATGAACCGCCTGCCCGAAGACCAGCGCGCTGTGCTGGTTCTGGTCGCGGTGGAAGGGTTAAGCTATCGGGAAGTGTCCGATCTGCTGGACGTCCCCATTGGCACCGTGACCAGTCGGCTGGTCCGTGCCCGTGCCGCCCTGTCAGAGAGACTGGTACCGAGAGGACGTGTACAATGACCAAGACCCCCGCCGGAAATGACCCCGCGCGGCTTGACATCGGCCTGCTTCATGCCTTTGCCGATGGCGAGCTGGCCCCCGACGAGGCAGCCCGCGTGGTCCTTCATCTGGCCGATTGCCCGGCTGATCAAGAGCTGGTCAATGGCATCATGGCGACGAATGCGATGATCGCGCGGGCCTGCGCAGGACCGATGCAGGAACCTGTCCCCCCCAGGATCCGCAGCGCGATTTTCGGGCCACCCGCGCCTGTCGGGGCCGCGCCCCCGGCGCGCCGGGGCGGGGTCTTGCGCTTTGCCGGACTGGGGGGCGCGTTGGCCGCCGGGCTTGCGGCGCTGGCGGTCTGGTTGCCGACAGGTGGCGACCCGGCCTTGCCAACTGGCCCGGTGGCGGTGCGCAGCCCGGTCGCCGAGGCGCTGACGCAGCTTGCCACGGGCGAATCGCGGCTGGTTGCGCAGGACACCCGGCTGGATGTCACCGGCAGCTTTGCGGTCCGCGACGGATATTGCCGCGAGGTGTCGCTGGACCGGGACAAGGCGGTGGGTGTGGTCGCGCTGGCCTGTCACGGCCCCGAGGGCTGGCGCATCGCTGCCCGGCAAGAGGTCGAGGCGATCAACCCTGAGGTCGGGTATTTTCCTGCCGGAGGGGATGAGGACGATCCCGTCGGGGCCTATCTGGATGCGGTCAATGCCGGGCCCGTCCTGTCCGCCGAACAGGAAGCCGCCGCCCGCGCCTCTGGCTGGCGCTGATCCTGTTCCTTTGGGGTACGGGGGCGCGTGCCGAAGATGGTCGGGAGGCTTTTTGCAATTTCGTTGCGCAACAGAAGCCTCGGGCGGCGTGGGAAAGCCCTGCAAATGCTGGGGATGGGCCTGCACAGGGCGCGCACAGGGGCGGCACAGGATATGCACAGGTTGTACACCGGTATCCTGCGTTGCGCGACGTCGGCGGTGCAAGAATTGCGTCCCGCGGTGGCCGGGGGGGCTATGCGCCCCCCGGACCCCCGGCATAAGCCTGCGGCGGGCGGGGTGCGTGTTGGTAGGTGGTGCTGCCATCCGGGCCTTGGCCTTTGGGCAACGGATTCTGGTCTGCCGGGTGCACGGCCCGCCATCCACAGACCGGAGCGCGCGCCGAAGGCGCGCCCTGAGCCGGGCGGCAGCGGGCGGTTCGGGCTTTGCCCGGACCGCATCCCCCTTTCCGTTTACCCAACGCTTGCCCGTTGCCCGTGCCGCAGTCATCGGGGGCGCGACAGGTTCGTTGCGTCATCGGTGGGGTCTGATGTTCGCTCTGCGGGGTCGGTCACAGCCCCAGATGCGCCCGCGTGTCGCGGGCGCTTAGCAGGTCCACGCCCAGATCGTCCATGATCCGCACCGCCTTTTCGACCATCGCCGCATTCGAGGGGGCCTTGACCCCGCGCGAAATCCGGGTCGCGTCCTCCAGCCCGATGCGGACATTGCCGCCCGCCAGCACGGACTGGGCGACCATCGGAAAGGCCATGGCCCCGGTTCCGAAACCGGTCCAGATCGCATCGCCCGGCAATAGCCCGCGCGCGTAAAGCAGCGTCTCGGGCGAGGGAACGAAGCCGTATTTCACCCCCATCACCACCGAACACAGCGGCGTGTCGCGAAACAGCCCCTCGGCCATCAGCGTGTTCAGAATGGCGATGTCGCCGCTGTCGAACAGTTCGATTTCGGGGCGGGTGCCGACGCTCTGGATCAGTTCGGCCATCTTGCGGATCGACCACAGCGTATTGATCACCACCTCGTCGCCGAACACCATGGTGTTCAGGTCCAGCGTCGCGATGTCGGGCCGCAATTCCAGCACATGCTGCACCCGGTCCTCGGGCAAAAGCAGATTGGTGCGCGGCCCGGCCACTGCCGGATTTTGGGGCGAGGGGTGATAGCGCCCGCCATTTCCGGTCGTCAGGTTCAGGATCAGTTCGTCGTTTGCTTCACGGATCCGTGCGACCACCTCGCGGTACAGGTCGGTTTTCATCGAAGGCCGCTGCGTTTCGGGGTCGCGCACATGGATATGTACGATGGCCGCGCCCGCCCGTGCCGCTTCAAGGCAATCACGCGCGATCTCGGCCGGAGTGACGGGCAGGTTCGGGTTCTGGTCGCGAGTGGTGAAATTCCCCAGAACGGCACAGGTCAGAAATGCGGCGGCCATGATGTTCCCCTTGCTATCCGGCAGTCCGGGGAACCCTAGCGCGGCCCGCCGCTGCCGATACTGGTCTGCGGATCACTGTCCACCCGGTGGACAAGCCGCGTCGCTGGGACAGGTCAGACGATTCGATTCGTTCCGTGCCCCCGAAAACACGAAATTGTTATGATTGATCGAAAGTCTTGGCGTAATCTCGCCTTTTGGTGGCATGTTACCGCCGAAAGGCCTTTGAGCACGCGGCAAAATTCCGAAAAATTTGGTAATAATATGACTTAATTACATTGTGTTGCATGAAAGCTAATAATTATTAATTTACGACCTCGGGCAATTGGCTGAAAAGCTTGACCCCTTTGGCCGATTATCTGATCCTGTAGAAATTCTGCGCCTTGCTGCAGGATAACGCATTAACGGCAAGGCTTTCTGGAGGAGTTTTCACAAGGGCCGGTCCTGTCCGACCTTGCCAATGGTCAAGCCTGCGGGTGCCATTGGCCGCGATATTCTGTGTCTTCCATGTCGCGACCGGTAGTTTTCATTTTTTCTCTGACCTGAACGGGCAGTCGCCCGAATGAGGACGTCATGACACTTCGTTCCGCAAGAGAGCGTGTGCTTCAGACATTTTGCTACGAAGCGACAGGGCTTTGCCTTGCCGTGCCTGCCTATATGCTGTTCTCGGGTGGAACGGCACCGGACAGCCTTGTTCTGATCGCGGCGCTTTCGGTCGCCGTGATGGCGTGGTCGCCGGTCCATAACACCATCTTAGATTGGCTGGAGTTCCGGTTGACCGGCAGGATCGCCAGCGACCGCCCTTCGCGCCTGCGCCTTCTGCACGCTGTCAGCCACGAGGCGAACGCGCTTGTGGTCACGCTGCCGATCCTGATCGTTCTGGGGAATCACGGCTTTGCCGAAGCCCTGGTCGTCGATATCGGCCTGACCGTGATTTACACGGCCCACGCCTATGTCTTTCACCTGATCTATGACCGTTTTCGTCCTGTAAGGGTCAGTAGTTATTGATTTTTCTTAGTAACCAGTACATGAGGTTCCAATGCCGCTGTTTCATTCCGCCTCGGCCCCCCATACCACGCAATTCGGTGTCCATCTGATGATCGACGGCTACGCGGCCAAGGGCAAGGCCATGTCCGACCGCGACACGCTGCGGGAATTGCTGGAACAACTTCCGGCCGAGATGGGCATGCACCCGATCTGCCGCCCCGAAGTTGTCGAGGTTGGCCCGAATTGCAAAAAGGATCCCGGCGGGCTGTCGGGATTTGTCATGATTGCCGAAAGCCATATCAGCTTTCACACATTCCCCGGCCGGGGTTTCGTTACGATCGATCTTTACACCTGTCAGTGCGATCTGGATCGCGATGCCGTCACCAGCCGGTTGATGGACGCCTTTCAGCTTGAGGATGCCGACATCTATGTGCAAGAGCGCGGGTTGCGCTATCCGGTGGCCGATATCCTGCCGGCCTAAGCAGATATTCGTGGCTTTGCCCACGAATGCCTGCTTAGGCTTGTTTGACTTTGCAGGATTTTTATCCGAAAACCGGTGGCCACTTTTCGGAAATCCTGCTTAGCCCGTCCTGAATTTGTCGATGGTAACGGCCAGGATGATGACGCCGCCCTTGATGATATATTGCCAGATGTCAGAGACGCCCAACAGGATCAGCCCGTTCGACAGGACCGCGATGATCAGCGCGCCGATCAGCGTGCCCCAGACCGAGCCGATGCCGCCGACAAAGCTGGTGCCGCCCAGGATCACGGCGGCGATGGCGTCAAGCTCATAGGCCTGACCCAGTTGCAGCCCGTTTGCGGCGTAGAGGCGTGCGGCGGACATGACTCCGCCAAGGCCGGACAGCAGGCCCGAGGCGGCATAGACGAAAAGCAGCACCAAGGGCACCTTGATGCCCGCAAGGGCTGCGGCCTCGGCATTGCCGCCTACGGCATAGATCCAGGTGCCAAGCACCGTGCGGCGCAGGATCAGCCATGACAGCAGCACGATCACAAAGGCGATGACGACCAGCCATGGCAGACCCAGAACCGTGCCGTTGCCGATAAAGCTGAAGGGCAGGTCGGAATTGAACACGGTCGAATCGCCTGCCGCCAGCCGTGCGACCCCGCGCACCGCCGTCAGCGCGCCAAGCGTGACGATAAAGGGCGGCAGCCCGACCCACGCGATCAGCCCGCCATTGATCAGGCCGCAGGCCGCCCCGGCCAGCAGTGCCAGCGGAATCGCCGCCCATGACAGGCCCGGTGCCAGCGATGTGGACACCGCCACCACCGCCGACAGCGCCAGGATCGAGCCGACCGACAGGTCGATCCCGCCAGTCAGGATGACAAAGGTCATCCCCGCTGCCAGCACCGCGTTGATCGAGGCTTGCTGCATCACGATCGACAGGTTGCCGACCGAGATGAAGCGCCCGCTGGCCAGTTCAAAGCCGATGCACAGCAGGATCAGGACCGGCAGCATGCCGGACAGGCGCAGCAACGTGCGGATGCGATCCCGTCGCGATTGCGCGTCGCGGGCGAGTTGGGTGGTCTCTGTCATTCTGCCATCTCCTTGTCGTCGTCGGCCGGAACCTGCCGCCCGCCCCCAAAGGGTGAACCCGCCGAAAGCCGCATGATCGCCTCTTGCGTGGCGGGCTGCCGGGCGGTGTTGGGCACCTCTCCGGCGATGCGGCCATCGCGCATCACCAGAATCCGGTCCGCCGTGCCGATCAGTTCCGCCAGTTCGCTGGAGATCATCAGAACGGCCATGCCCTCGGCGGTCAGCCGGTCGATAAGGCTGTAAATCTCGGATTTCGCGCCGATATCGACGCCGCGTGTCGGCTCGTCCAGGATCAGCACCCTGGGGCGGGCCTCAAGCAACCGTCCCAGCAGTCCTTTCTGCTGATTGCCGCCCGACAGGTTGCCGATCCGCGTGCCCGGCACCGCGCCACGAATGTCCAGCCTGTCGATCTGCGCCCGGCCCATCGCGGTGGCGATGCCGGGGCCAAGCGCGCCTCCGGGGCCGGCACGGTCCTGCAGCACGCTGATCGCCACGTTGTCG
>NZ_JBKEBL010000230.1:0-10713 GCF_047973135.1 Paracoccus sp. (in: a-proteobacteria) | reverse complement strand
CTCAGTTCACATTCCGCGATATTCAGCCATGAGCCGTGTTTCGGGGTGTAGCGCCACTCGAAGCGACCTGCGAGGCGGCGGGCCTCGGCGGGCGGGAAGGCTTCGTAAAGTGAGGCCGGGCGATGGGTGTTCAGGTTATCCTGCACGAGCACGATCTTTTCGGCGTTGGGGAAGTGGATATCGGCCAGATCGCGCAGGATATGGGCGTAATCCACGGCTGTGCGCCGGTCGCGGACAGCCACATGCCGCCAAGGATCCAAGTCAGGCAAACGAGGGTCTGGACACCCATCTGCAGGCAGAGGCTGCGGCCGTACGCCTTGGGGTGCGCGGCCTGCCCGACACCGAATGGGACAGGATCATGGCCGAGCGAGAGCGCCCGCCAGAGGATGTGCAGGGCGATTTCGAGGATCTGATGATGGTGACCGTCCAACCTGATCCAGTGCTGCCGGTCAAAGGGACTGCGAAAGCCGCTGCGACCAAAGACCGAATCCGTGAGAAGTGGAAGAAAAGGACATGACCGGGGACAAAGCTGACGGCCAGTCGGATGGCACGCCCTTGGTGGCCGACCGGGTTTCACGCCCGACCGCCCGCTATCTGCGGGACACGGGCAGCGGTGTCATCGCCTCACGTGTGGCACCGCTGTCCAGCCACCGCGACGATGTCCGCCGGTCCTGGGCGCGGGCTGCCGGTCTGGCTATGGCTCTGATCCAGAACAGCGGTCGCCTGAAGGGGGCAACTGATCAGGTGCTGGCCGACACAGTTGGCGTGGGGCTGACCCTGACGCCTGATCCTGACCTGTCAGGTCTGGGATATGATGATAAGGACAAGACGGACTGGATTCGCCTGGTCAAAAAGCGCTGGCGGGCATATTGGCACAATGCGCGCGAGTGCGACATGCGCGGCAAGCTGACCGGGCCACAGATGGTGGATATCGGGCTGCGCTGGCACATCGCCTATGGCGAGGCGACCGGAATCTTCGATTTTTTCACGATGTCCGAGCGCAGCAGATACGGGATCACCAGCGGCACCAAGCTGTGTCTTGTCCCTCCGTCCCGGCTGGTTCAGGAAACCAGCCCGTTCGAGGGACTGTTTCAGGGGGTGCGCCACGATGACAGGGGCCGCGCTGTCGCGTACAGGTTCGAGAGGGTAGCCCCTTCCGGGGTCAGGTCCATACGAGATCATGCCGCCTACGATACTGATGGCAGGCCACTGGTCATGCATGTGTATGACCCGATGGACGCCACGGATGTGCGCGGCATATCGCCTCTGGCACCGGCATTCCGCAAGCATATTCAGGCCGAGATACTCGATGACGCAACGCTTCAGATGGCGGTATTACAGACGATTTTTGCAATCACGCTGACCAGTGATGCGCCCAGTCAGGATGCCTTCGAAGCCTTGCAGGTCATGCAGGAGGGTGGCGGCACGTCATACGCGGAAGAATATATGGGCTTTCTCGGGGCGCAGTTGGAACGTGCCGCAGAGGGAAAGATCTCGATCGGGGATGCGCCGCAGGTGTCGCATCTGGCCCCCGGCGAAAAGCTGGGGATAGAAACCGCGAAAGTTCCGGGGCAGAATTTTTTGCCGTTTTCGAACAGTCTGGCCCGCGACATGGCGCGGACCATCGGTATCACCTATGGCGGTCTGACGATGGATCACACCTCGGCGACCTATTCGAGCGTCCGAATGGAAAATGCCTCGGTCTGGGCGGTGGTGATGCGGCGGCGTGAGCGCATCGCCGCGCCGATTTGTCAGATGGTCTATCAAAACTGGCTGGACGAAGAGGTTGGTGAAGGCCGTATCCCGTTCCGGGGTGGATATGCGGCCTTCCGGCCGAGCCGGGACCGGATCAGCGCGGCCACATGGCAGGGTCCGGCAAAGCCGACAGCCGACGATTTCAAATCGGCTCGCGCATCCAGCGAGAGGCTGTCGAACGGGACCAGTTCGATCGCCATCGAGACGGGCGATCTGGGCGTGGACCCGGACGCTCTGTTCGAGGAGCGGCAGCGGGAACATCAACGCTATGTCGATGCCAGAATGGATTCGCCATACGCGGCCCGTCCGTCGCAGCCGGACATGCAAACGGAGTCAGGTCAGTGACGGTGTCGAATTTTGTCAGGATCGGCGGCGAAACAGTCGATATATCCAAGCCCTGCGATATCCATACTGCGCTGCTCAAGGTGCAGCTTCGGTTGGCCTCGGGTGGATTGCAAGAGACCGTGCGAATCGACGGAGAAGAGGTGACATATCAGCGGGCCAATGATCGCCGCCTTGCCGATCTGATCACTCATTACCGTAATTTATGCCCGGCCGCGCGGTCGCAACGAGGTCGGACCCGATACGCGATGCGACCCCGTTATACATGACAGGTAAGGATACAATAATGACCATTCTGGTTGATGGCGAGATCGTGTTGTACGGTTTCGTCGGCGAAAATTATTGGGACGAGGGTTTCACCTCGGCCCAGGTGCTGGACGCCCTGGCTGAAATAGGCCCTGAAACCGATGTGACGGTGCGGATCAATTCGGGCGGCGGATACAGCCATGAGGGCATCGCGGTCTACAACGCGCTGACCCGGCACAAGGGCCGCGTCCGGGTCGAGGTGGACGCGATTGCCGCCAGTGCGGCATCGGTCATCGCGATGGCGGGGGATGATATCGTGATGCGTCGGGGTGCCGAGATGATGATCCACGACCCATCCGGGATCACCTACGGGACAGCCGCTGATCACGAGCAGGCTGTCAGACGACTGGACCGTCACGCGGCCAGCATGGTGGATATCTATGCCGATCAATCTGGCGAGGATCCCGGTACCATCAGGGAGGATATGAAGGCCGAGCTTTGGCTTAGCGGCGACGAAGCGGTTGCGCGGGGCTATGCGACCGCGACCGATGAGGACGAGGCGGAGGATGTCGCCGCATTTCCGTATCAGATTTATGCGCGTGCCCCAAAACGCCTGACCGCCCTTGCCAAACAGCAGGATTGGCGCGTCGAAGGCTTTTTCAGGCCAATGGCCTCTGCCGCAAAACCCAAAAAACATGACAAGGAGATAGCGCCCATGGCATCCAAACCGAATCCGGCGACCACGCCACCCGCCAGCGCGGGGGACGTTAAGGCCCGCATCGAGGCCATCCTGGACGACGAGGCGGCGCAGGGCCGTGAGGGTCTGGCCAGATATCTGGCTTTCAAAACCGACATGCCCGCAGATGAGGCGGTCGCGGCCCTGAAGGCTGCGGCTGCCGCCGCGCCGCAAGCGAGGGACGCAGAGGTTCCGGACCCGGCCTGGTATCAGGCCATCCGCAGCGCGGCGGCTGATCTTGCGCAGCCGGTCCATCGCGATGCGGCTGGATCGCAAGGGACGGCCGCGCTTGCGGCATCGGTCGGCCGTATCAACAAAAAACGCTGAGGGATAACAACATGACCGTTCTCAATGAGGATATGGCGCGGACTGGCGGCTACATTGTGAGCTCTCCGAATCACACGCGCGGCGTCGAGCGGGTCGTCATCGCGTCAGGCTCTGGTCGTGTCAAAGCCGGAACCGTCCTGGGAAAAGTGACTGCGACCGGAAAATATGCGCCTCTAAACACTGCCGCGACAGATGGCAGCCAGACCGCCGCCGCCATCCTTTTCGAAATGTGTGATGCCACGGAAGCCGAGATGCGCCGGACGGTCACCATTCGCGACACCGAAGTTGCGGGCGGAAAACTGATCTGGCCCGAGAACATGACCGATGAGCAGAAACGCAGTGCGCTGGCCGACATGGCCGTCATTGGCATTATTGTCCGCTGAAAGGGAAAGACATGGCACTTGTAACGGACGTTTTTGAGCAGAATTCCTGGGGGCTGGTGGAATTTCAGGAACAGGTTGTGGAGCGTGTTGACCACAGACCTCAACTGCTTGGTCAGCTGGATATCTTTGAGCCGATCTATTCGCGGTCGCAAACCATCGCAATCGCCAGCAAGGACCGGACGCTGTCATTGATCCCAACCTCTGAAATCGGCGCGCCGCTTGAGCAACTGATTCCGGGAGGGGCGAAGGTCCGGAAATTCGATGCGGTTCGGCTGGCTAAAGAGTCGACGATACATGCGATCGAACTTGCAGGAGTTACGGCGCTGCCCTTTGACGACCAGACGGTCGAGGTCGCAGATGAGGTCACGGGTCGCACCGGATGGATCATTGACGAAATCGAGATGACTTGGGAGCATATGCGCTTTGGCGCGGTGCAGGGTAAGGTCGTGGATGCAGATGGTGTTACCGTCCTGCATGACTGGTACCAGGAGTGGGGGATCCCCCAGCCGACTGAAATCAATTTTCAGCTTGGCACAGAGGCCACGGACGTCCGGAAAAAATGCCGCGATATCAAAAGGGCAAGCCAAACCAATGCCAAGGGCGTCTGGACCCCGTCTACCCGGCTTGTCAGTATCTGCGGCGACGGTTTCTTTGACGATTTGGTCAATCACCCCAGCATAAAAGAGACGAGACTGAACACGGACCGCGCGGCGTTGCTTGAAAATATCGAAGGGTATGCATCATTCGAAGTCGAGGGCATCACCTTTATCAATTATCAGGGCACCGATGACGCAAGCCAGATCGCCATCGCGACCGACAAGGCGCAATTTTTCCCGGTTGGCGCGCGTGGCGCATTCAAGGTTGGATACGCCCCCGCAAACGAGTTCAAACCTTACCTCAACAAACGGGGCCGCGAACTATACGGCATGATTCTTGCCGATCCGTCTGGTCGGGACGCTTGGGACCGCGTCGAGGTTTACAGTTATCCGCTGTTTATCTGCACCCGTCCGGAGATGCTGCAACGGGCGAGGGCCCGATAAGGAGCGCCGCTGATGGATCGGGCGCTGCGCGAGGGTCTGATGATTGCGGTGGATGACGTTTGGTCAGAGACCGTCCGGCATCTTCCGCTGGCGGGTGGACGCCGTGATCCTGATCGCGATGTGATCGAGATCACGGCGGTGCTGCGCACCGGAGAGCGCGAGGTAGAGCCTGTCCGTCTGGCGCGCGGCGGAACGGCCCGGCCCGGACAGGCCGCAGATGGCGGCTACCTGCGTATTGACCGCGCTGCGCATGCGGCGCTGGTCATCCGCAAGGGTGATAAGGTGGTGGCGCTGGATCGAGACGGCCATCCGGTATTCGAGGTGCTGTCGGTCGATGACCGGTCGCATCTGCGGCTGATCTGTGCACTTGGGGATGCGAGCTGATGTCGATGACGATGATGGCCCTGCGGATCGCTGCGGTGCATGCGCTTAAGGCGGGCGAAACGCTGGTAGGGGACAATGTCCTGGACAGCCAGATTTCCGCTATTGACCAGACGGCGGATGGCCAGTTGAGCAGCGACCAGCAGCGGCCCTTTATCGCGGTCTATACCGACGCCGCCAAGGCGCAGGACCTGTCCCGGACCGGGCTTCGCAGCAATGGGCGGGTGGAGATCATGTTCAATTGCGGCGTCTCGCTGACGATGGCACAGACCGACAAAACGACAGGCGAGGCAAGCATCGTCGAGGGATTTCCGGCCACGGATGCGCATTTCGAGGCCGTTCTGGACCTGCTGGACGTCCAGATTTGCCGCACCCTGTCCGACCCGGACAACCCATGGGCGCAGGTCTTTGGGGATTTCGTGCAGTCCTATGTCGCCAAAGAGCATTTGCGATCAAGTAGTTCGGCGGAGAATCTGCGTCTTGCGGCCGGTCAGACCAGGCTGACGGTCGATGTCTTCGCAGACCCGCACCATGGCCAGCCACTCGCGGATAGCGGGCCGTGGCCGCGTTTTTTGGCGCTGATGGAGGATCATGACGTGCCGCAACGGGTGCTGTTTCAGCGATTGTTGGGCGATGCCGGACCCGGCCCCTATTCCGACTTCGAGCGGCTGATGGGCATGACCCTGCGCGATGCACAAGTGTTGCGCCTGTATGCCTTTGGTGGGGCACCGCGCGATGTCGTTGTGACCGGTGCCTCCGGCAATGTAGTTCCGGTCTGATGGCGGGCCTTCCAGAAATCATCGATGACCTGCGGCGGCGGGTGGGCGAGTTGGAGCGACGGCAGCGGGCGCAGTCGCGCACCGGGGTCATCGCCGATGTCGATCCGGGCCGGGGTCTGGCGCGGGTCAGGCTGCTGGGCGGCGACACCCCGTTTTTGACCGGCTGGATCCCGTGGTCGGAACCATCGGCTGGTGCAAACAAGACCCACAACCCGCCGTCGCACGGGCAACAGGTGCAGGTCTTTTCCGAAAGCGGCGATCTGCACGATGCGGTGATTCAGGGAAGCCTGAATTCCGATGCAAATGGCAGGCCGTCCGGGCGCGGTGATGAATATGTGCTGGCCTCGGTTGGCGGGGCCAGTGTGATCATCAGCGACGGGGGGCTGTCGCTGGCCCTGGCGGTCGGTGGTGTGAGCGTCACGATCACTCCGGCGGGCCTGTCCATCAGCGGGGGGCTGGTCACGCATAACGGCACCGATATCGGTGACACGCATAAACATGGCGGGGTTTCGTCCGGCCCGTCTGACACGGGGACGCCAAATTGATGAGGTTGACCATGATGGCTAAACATAAAATATCGTCCGATGAATATGAGGTCACGCAATCCCGTGAAATCGGGGGTGTGTATCGCGCAACCGGTCAGCGTATCACCATGACGCCCGCGCAGGCGAAATACTATCTGCCGCCCTGCGGGTCCGGCATCAGGCCGGTTATGCCGAAAGCCGCGCTGTCGCCTGACGGTGACACCTGATCAGTCATGGACCTCAACCACGATACAGGCGGGGCAATCGACGGGTGGGCGCATGTGGTGCAAAGTATCCAGACCATCCTGTCCACGCGCCGGAACACCCGTGTTTTCCGGCGGGAATTTGGGTCCGAAGTCCCTGCACTGGTCGATGCGCCGATGAACGAGGCCAGTATACTGGCCCTTTATGTGGCCGTTGCCGAGGCGCTGGAGCGATGGGAGCCGCGCTTCGAGCTGACAGACGTCGCCGTGGATGCCGCCGCGAAAGGGGTCATCGTCATGAGGCTGACCGGAAATTACAGACCGGACGCCCACCGGGGCGATCTGTCCACGGCGGCTGGCGGTACCCGGACCATTCGCCTGATGCGTGACCGGGTGGACATATGGAGCCTTTCTGCATGAGCCGTTTTGCCGCCCTGGACATGGCCAGCCTGCCATCGCCGCCCGCAATTGGCGTTCTGGATTTCGACGCCATTCTTGAGGCGCGCCTGGTGGAATTGCAGGCGCGTCTCGCGGACATCTTCGACGCTCCGAAAGTGTCTGAAATCATGGCGCTGGCCCGCAACATTGCCGCCAGCCCGGCACGCTATCTGAACGAGGCTGCGGCGGCGCGGGAACTGTACATGGAGAACCGCATCAACGAGGCGGTGCGCTCGGTTTTCCTCGCCACATCACGGGGTGCCGCGCTTGACCAGATCGGGGCCAATCGCGGGGTGGCGCGGAGGGTGCTGGACGATGGCGATCCCGACAACCCGGTGCTGGAAAGCGACGAGTCCTTTCGTGCGCGCATCCAGTTGGTGATTGAGGCGTGGTCGCCACACGGCACCGAAGGATCCTATGTCTATTGGGCGCTGGATGCGGATGACCGGGTCGTGGACGTGGCAGTCTATGGGCCGAACCATGATCTGGACCCGCCCATTCCGCCCGCCGAACCACGGATGGTCATCCTGTCCGGCGATGGCGACGGCACGGCGGATGCCGCACTGCTGGATACCGTGTTCCGGCACTGTACGGCGGACAAGCGCCGCCCGGTGGCGGACAGGCTGACCGTGGTGTCGGCCCAGCCTGTGCCGTACGCCATCGAGGCAGTGCTGCACGTCGTCACCCCTGAAGCGGCGGCGGCAGTCGAGGCAGCCGCGCAGGCCGCTGCGCGAAACTTTGTGAACAACCGAATCCGCATCGGGCGCAAGCTGTATCGCACCTCGATTGCCGCCGCGCTGCATGTGCATGGCGTGGTCGATGTCGAGCTGCTGTCGCCCGGCACCGATCTGGACATAGGACCGTTCGAAGCGCCCCACTGCACCGGCATCGATATCACGCTTCGATCCATCACGGGGGGGTGGCGCGATGTCTGATCCCGAAGACGCGATCCTGCCGCCCACGGCCACATTGCTGGCGAGGGCGCTCGACATCCTCGAAGAGCGGCTTTTCGCTCTGCCGGTCGGAATGATCACCAAGGACCCTGAAACGGTTGACGCTGGCTGGCTGGATCATCTGGCCTGGGAGCATTCGGTCGATGTATGGGATCCGGACTGGCCCGATGACGTCAAGCGCCGGATCATCGCCGCCAGCGCCGAAATTCATCGCTTCAAGGGTACGCCCCATGCCATCAGGACGGCGCTTGCCGCCTTTGACGTGGAGACCGACCTTCTTGAGTGGTTTGAGCCCGAGGCTGTGGCAGATGGTATGGAGGCCGGATGTTTTCGCGTGACCGCCTATGCGGGGCGATCACTTTACGGGCCGGGCGAAAACGCCATCGACAACCGGATGCTCCAAGCCATGAATGCCGTGATTCAGCGTGCCGCGCCCGTGTCCCGCAGGCTGATTTTTCGCTTGGGGGAAAACTTCGGCACCGGAGTGTATCTGCGCGGCGGCGTGCATCTGGGCCATATCCACCGCGCTGAGACAGACCCCGGCCCGCGCCCGGCCATGGCCGATGCCGGGTTGGCCCTGCGCGCGGGTTTGCGTGTCGCGCGGATGTCCCGCGAGACCATTGAGCCGCAGCCGCGCCCGGACCTTGCGCCGGGGGTGGCATTCTTGCGGGTGGCGGCCTCTGCGCTGGCTGTCAGTCGCGAAGTCCTTGATGTTAAACGGAGGGTGGCAGGATAATGCCGACAACATTGCTGACCGACATCGCTGAAGCAAAGATCACCGCCGCCGCCGGGTCCGCGATGGCCGTCGCCATTACCCATATCGCACTTGGGGACGGCACCGGGTCGAATTACGCCCCCGGCCATGCCCAGACCGCCCTGCGACGCGAGCTGGCCCGGCAACCCATCGGCACCCGGCATTTGCTGGGTGCCAATGCCTGGCGCGTGAAAGCTGAATTTGGTCCGGATACGGCGGCGTTCGCCGTTCGGGAAATGGGTTTTTTCGACGCGGATGGAGACCTGATCGCCATCTGGGCGGGCAATGACGTTGTGCCGCGTCAGACCGGGGCGATCACCTATCTTGTCGATCATGTGCTGAGTTTCAGCCGCGTCGCGGACGGGCTGATCATCGTGAATGCACCCGATGACATTATCTTTGACTTGGCCGTCACTACCGGCACAGCGATCGCAAACCTGCAGCTTGAACAACTCCGGCAGGCCGATGCCATCCGTGCCGCCAGCCGCACCTACTGAGGAATCCGAAAATGCCTACGACCATCGAACAGATCAACAGCCTGATCGGCGGCTATACCGATCTTAAGGCCTATTATGAGGGCGTGCGGGCCGGGATCGAGGACCGGGTACAATATGCGCTGTCCGAAACGCCGAACTTCAAGCGGGAAATATATGTAAATCAGACACTTGGCGACAATTCCGCAACGGGTCAGTGGAACGCCCCCGTGGCCAGTATCGGCGAGGCGGTATCACGCGTCCCGTCCGGGGGATTGCTGGTGCTGCATGTCCAGGGCGACTATCACGTCACCGAAATCATCAGGCCGGACAATATCGCGCTGGATATCCGGGGGGCCGGTGCGGGCAAGCCACGGATCACATTTGGTTGGGTGGCATCAATCGAGGAGCCGGGAAAGATTGAGCGCATGGCGGGCTTTCAGCCGCGAAATCGCGCCGAATTCAGGTTCCATGCCCTTGAACTGGAGCTACCGGCAGACATTGTCACGCCGATGGTCTATAGCCACATGAACGGTATTGTCGCGGGGACGCAATCGGCCCATCCCGGCGTGGTGTCGATCAAATTTTCCGAGGTGGATTTCGCGCTGGCGGCAGGGTCCGTCGAAGCGACGATCTGCGGTCAGTCGCCCGCCTTTACCGCCATCAATTTTCAGGCCTGCACATTCCCCGCGAATTTCAAGGGCCGTGTGGTCAAGGGGCGCGGCGGCGAGGGGGTGAACCCTGACAGCGTGTCACGCTTTGTCGTTACCAATCTTAGCCCGAATTATGCATGAGGAGTTGGTGAGACTGGCTTAACCCGAATTATGCATGAGGAGTTGGTGAGACTGGCTTAACTACTTGAAGTGTTGTAGTTTTATGGTTCCTACACCCAAAGCCGCAGTTCTTCAGGATGCCGAGCCTCACCATGGATGTTTCTACACCCTCTCGTCTGTGTTTGTCACCGGTCAATGGCAAGCAGGTCCTGCTCGGATTTGAGGGTGCCGACATGAGTTCCGACGCTGGGCTGATGCTGTTGCGGGAGATCGAGCGCCGTGAAGGTCTGGCAGGTTGGCTGGCGCCCTGCGTTGACGACCCGCGTGATCCGAGCAAGGTGCAGCACAGCCTCGAGGAGATTATCCGCTTCCGGATCCTGATGATTGCGGCGGGCTACGAGGATGCCAATGATGCCGCCGATCTGCGCCATGATCCGAGCTTCAAGCTCGCCCTGGAACGCGCCCCGGAAAGTGGCGCGGCGCTGTGCTCGCAGCCGACCATCTCGCGAATGGAGAACCTCCCCGACGCCCGCGCCCTGATCCGCATGGGGCGTGAGATGGTTCGGTTCTACTGTCAGTCATTCCCGCTGGCTCCCCGGCAGATCG
>NZ_JBKEBL010000338.1:0-19766 GCF_047973135.1 Paracoccus sp. (in: a-proteobacteria) | reverse complement strand
CGGGCATGAATGGTCCCCCGACGCCATATCGGAGACCGGCCCCGAAACGCGTGACAGCGTCGGCAATCTGCTGGCCGATGGCGATACGGTCAGCGTGATCAAGGATCTGAAGCTGAAAGGATCGTCCAGCGTGATCAAGGTCGGCACCAGGGTCCGGGGCATCCGGCTGGTGGATGGCGACCACGACATCGACTGCAAGATCCCGGGCATCGGCCAGATCGGCCTGAAATCGCAATTCGTCAAGAAGGTCAACGACTAAGCCCTGACCGCGCCGCGCCGCCCATCCGGCCCGGCCCGCCGCACCGCTTCTGGCACCGGGATCGACAAGCCCGGCAAAAGCACCAACTCATCTGCAACGAATTCCACCCAAAAGCCAGTTCCCCACAGCATATCCCCATACGCACAACAAGCACCATTTCGCGTGCCGTCACCATATAGCCTGACGACTTTATCTTGATTATGCTGTCAGGTTATAATCCTTTGATTTTACGCTGATGCTGCGCCAATTTGATGATCAAATTGGCTGCCGTCAGCTATACATACCAGTTCTTTTCACCCATTGGAGAATTTTGGTGCTGGGGGCTTGGATACGAGGGGGACAATCGCGATTTCACTACCGGGCGCCTCGAAAAATTGTCCCGGCGCGGTCTCTGCTTTATAACTGCCGGGGGGCGCGGCTTGGTGATTGACGATGGCGCAGATGCGGTCCGTATTCGGACCGGGCAGCCATAACGAACAGGACGGGAAATCCGGCGATCCGGTCTGGCAGGGTCACAGCCATCGTTTCCTTTCGCGGCAGGCACGCAACCGGGGTCGCACAGAGGGCGCGGGCCGGTCAAGCGGCCTCTTGCGGGAAAGGCAGGCGCGTGGCACTTGGCTGCTATGGACAGTGTGACACATCTTTACCGGCAGCGCGTCGCAGAAGGACGGATCAGCCCCGATCCGGCGCAAGAGGCCGTTCTTCCCGTGCTGGATCGCGTGATCCGTGATCTGCCCGAGACCGCGCCTGCCCCTCAGAAACCCCGCTCGAACTGGCGGGCCTTCTTTGCCGGCGGCGCTGACCCGGACCCTTCCCCCGCGCAACGGGGTATCTATCTGTGGGGCGGCGTCGGGCGTGGCAAGTCGATGCTGATGGATCTGATTGTCGAGGCCGCGCCGGATATGGGCGTCAGACGCGTGCATTTTCACGAATTCATGCAGGAAATTCACACCGGGCTGGAAGAGGCGCGCAAGCGGGGCGATCAGGACACCGTGCGCCCCGTCGCCGTCGGCGTCGCCCGATCCGTGCGGCTGCTTTGCTTTGACGAGATGCAGATCACCGACATTGCCGACGCGATGATCGTGGGGCGGCTGTTTCAGGTTCTGTTCGAACTGGGCGTGACCATCGTGACCACCTCGAACAGGGTGCCCGAGGATCTGTACAAGAACGGCCTGAACCGCCAGCTTTTCCTGCCCTTCATCGCGCTGATCCGCGAAAGGATGGAGGTAATCTGTCTGGACAGCCAGACCGATTACCGCCAGAATCGCACCCTTGGCGATCAGGTCTGGTACACCCCCGCAGATGCCGAGACCCGCATGTTGCTGGACGCAATCTGGCGCGATGAGACCGGCAATGCCCCCGCCGCGCCCTGCCTGATCGAGATGAAGGGCCGCAGTTTCAGCCTGCCTGCCTGCGCGGGCCGCATCGGTCGCGCGGATTTCTGGACCCTATGCGGCCAGCCCCTTGGCCCGGCGGATTATCTTGAAATCGCGCGTCGGCTGGATGTGCTGATCATGGATGAAATTCCGCGGCTTGGTGGCTCGAACTATAACGAGGCCAAGCGTTTCGTCACGCTGATCGACGCGCTGTACGAGGCCCGGATCCGGCTGATCGCCAGCGCAGCAGACGCCCCGGAACGGCTGTATGCCGAGGGGCCGGGCAGCTTTGAATTTGAACGCACCGCCAGCCGCCTGCACGAAATGCAGGATGCCGCATGGGGACGTGCCGCGCCCGATCAGGCCGTAGCCGAATAACCGGGCGCGGCGGGGTTCAGGCCGTTTGCAGCATCGCCGAATAGTCGCGATGCTTGATGAAGGGCCGGGCCGGCTGCATGGGGTTTTCACCGCTGCCGATTTCCGGGAATGCCGCAATCAGCGCCAGCCGCTGTGGAATCCCAAGGGCCTTGATGGCCATCTTGCCGGTATAGAACGACTCCATCGGTGCACCTTCGGCCAGCAGGACTTCGTGATTGGCGCAGGCCACATGGACCAGCGTAAAGTCCTTTTTCTCGGGGCACAGATGGACGCCGGGGGTACCCGCCATCATCAAGTGCCGGGCCGAGATCATGAACTCGTCGCCATCGGCGTCAGCCACAACCACCCGGTGCTGGGGCGAGACCTCGACCGCATTGCGCGGCAGGTCGTTGCCCAAAGCCCCCGCCTCGATGCGGATGGGGCGCTGGTTCGGCGCCACATCCAGATCGCCGCGTGTCACGAAGGACGAACTGGCCCAGACGACCGGTTGCGGTCCGTTATCGACCGTCATGACCAGATCGCCCGTCTTCAGCGTCTCGACAGGAACGTCGCCCTGCGGGGTCGCAATCATCGTCCCCGCCAGATAGCAAATGTTAAGCCCGTCGATCTGTGGATAGTACTTGGACTTTGTGAGCGTCTTCAACAGATCCGTGATGTCGTCACCGGTACTGTACTCGACCGGGGAATAGAGTGTCCCGAACAGGACGTTCCCCGTTTCATCGCCGTTGAACAGCGCCGGTGGGTCGGTGAACCCGGCGATATGGCCATTTGGATCGGCCGTATAATTCGCCCAGTCATCACGGCTGATGATGCCGTCACCGTTAAGATCGTCCAGATCGATAGTAATTTGAGTCGAGTCTGCCTGAACGATTCCGTCTGCAATAGTAGTCGCGTAAAGAGTGATCGAAATAAGAGACACAGCTACACTCCGAGATCGAAAAAAACATAGATAAAATTTTATCTATATACTTTTGTTAGTGTCGAAGGTGCTGATTGCAAACAGGAAAATGGACAGGCCGGGTCAAGGCTGTACAAAAGAATAGTTTTTTAACCCAAATGGGGGTCAGAAACTATCCTTCAGGATACGTCCCGCCAGGTAGAGAGAGCCGCATATCAGGATCCGCGCGCGAGGTTCGGCGCGGGTGATTCGCTGTACAGCGGCAAGCGGCGTTTCCGAAATGCAAGAAAAAATACACGCATTGCGTGCATATTTTGCCGTGTCTTTAGCGGATAGCGTGTTCTGTTCACCCGCGATTTCGATGGCGGTCAGGCTTGCCACATGCGCAGCCAGCGGGCGCAGATAGCCGCCAATATCCTTGGTGTTCAGCATACCGCAGATCAGATGGGTCGGCCGCGCGGGCATGCCGGCCAGCGTCGCGGCCAGCGCCTCGCCTCCCGCAGGGTTGTGCCCGCCATCCAGCCACAGTTCCGCCAGCGGGCCCGCCGCCTCGACCAGGGGACCACCTGTCAGGCGCTGCATGCGGGCGGGCCATTCGGCACTGGTGACGGCGGCACGGGCCTGCCTTTCGGTCGCGCCCAACTCGCGCAATGCGGCCAGCGCGGTTCCGGCATTCTGGATCTGATGCGCGCCGATCAGATTGGGGCGCGGCAAATCCCACAGCCCATGATCGTCCTGAAAAATGATGCCGTCGCGGTCTGGCGCGACCTGCCAGTGCTGGCCGTAAACCGACAGGGGCGCGGTCAGCCCCGAGGCGCGTGCCTCGATCACCCGCAGGGCTTGTTCCTGCTGAGGGCCAACGACGCAGGGCACGCGCGGCTTGATGATGCCCGCCTTTTCGCCCGCGATCTCGGGCAATGTCTCGCCCAGATATTGCGTGTGATCGATGCTGACCGGGGTGATCACCGTCAGGCGTGGGTGGTCGATCACATTGGTGGCGTCCAGCCGCCCGCCCAGACCCACCTCAAGCAGGGTGTAATCCGCCGGAACGCGGGAAAAGGCCAGAAATGCGGCGGCGGTGGTGATTTCGAAAAAGGTGATCGGCTGACCGGCATTGGCAGCCTCACATTCCTCAAGCGTGGTGGCAAGGTCGGGTTCGGGGATCAGATCGCCCGCCAGCCGGATCCGTTCATGGAACCGCACCAGATGCGGCGAGGTATAGGTATGGACGCGCGCTCCGCCCGCCTCCAGCCCCGCCCTGATCATCGCCAGGGTAGATCCCTTGCCATTCGTCCCCGCGATATGGATCACCTTGGGCAGCCGGCGTTCGGGATGGTCCAGCGCAGCCAGAATCCGGTGCATCCGGTCCAGCGACAGGTCGATCACCTTTGGGTGAAGCGACATGAGGCGGTCAAGGATGGCGTCGGATTGGCTCATGTGCGCGGGTCGGTGCCGGTCAGGGGGCGGCAGCGGGTTTGGCGGCCATCGCGGTTTCCGCAGGCGAGGGCGCGGGCAGGTCGGCCTTGGTCGGCGCGGGCATACCGCCCAGCATCCGCAGGATCGAGGTCAGTTCGTCGCGCAGATGTTTGCGGTGGGTCACGCGGTCCAGCATGCCATGCTCCAGCAGGTATTCGGCGCGCTGGAACCCCTCGGGCAGTTTTTCGCGGATGGTTTGTTCGATGACACGCGGCCCGGCAAAACAGATCAGCGCGCCGGGTTCGGCAATCTGGATATCGCCCAGCATGGCATAGCTGGCAGTGACACCGCCGGTCGTCGGATGGGTCAGCACCACGACATAGGGCAGACCGGCCTCTTTCAGCATCTCGACCGCAACGGTGGTGCGCGGCATCTGCATCAGCGACAGGATACCTTCCTGCATCCGCGCCCCACCCGCCGCCGAGAACAGCACCAGCGGACGTTTCAGTTTCACGGCGCGTTCGGCGGCGGCGATGATGGCATTGCCGACATACATGCCCATCGACCCGCCCATAAAGCTGAAATCCTGCGCGGCGGCCACGATGGGGGTGCGCCCCATCTCGCCCTCGGCGACCAGCATCGCGTCCTTTTCACCGGTGGAATGGCGCGCGGCCTTCATCCGGTCGGGATATTTCTTTTGATCACGGAATTGCAGCGGATCGGCCAGCGGCTCGGGGATTTTCACCTCGACAAACACACCGCCATCGAACAGCGCGCCAAAGCGTTCGCGCGGGGTGATGGCCAGATGGTGATCGCAATTCGTGCAGACATTCAGGTTGTCCGACAATTCCCGGTGGAACAGCATGGTTCCGCATTCGGGGCATTTCGTCCACAGGTTTTCGGGCACTTCCCGGCGCGAGAACAACGAATTGATACGCGGGCGGACATAGTTGGTAATCCAGTTCATCGCGGGCGGCCTTCTGCAGCTTCCGGCACCCAGATAGGCGGCGACGCGGGGAATTGCAATTGCCCAGTCCCCGGATGAAGATGCGCGCATGTGGACCTCGTTGTTTTTGATCCTGCATACCACGCTTAGTCTGATGGTGGTCGTCAGGGTGCTGCTGCGGCCGCGCGTGGATCCTTCGGTGCGGCTGGTCTGGATCATGGTGATCGAGACCGTGCCGCTGATCGGCATCGTCGCCTATCTGCTGTTCGGCGAGGTGCGGATGCGCCAGGCCGAGGTGCAGCGCATGGCCGATGTCCGCGACCGGCTGACCGGGCTGCGCTCCCCAAGCCCGTGGCTGGTCAAGGATCCGCCGAATTTCGCGCGTCCGGTCATGGCGGCGAACATGGCGGTGGGCGGCTGGCGTGCGGTAGGCGGCAACCGGATCCGCCTGCTGCCCGAGGATGACAGCGCCATCGACGCCATGATCGCGGCCATAGACAACGCGCTGGATCATGTGCATGTGCTGTTTTACATCTGGCTGCCCGATGACAGTGGGCAGAAGGTCGCGCAGGCGATCATGCGCGCGGCCGGGCGCGGCGTGGCCTGCCGGGTGATCGTCGATGCACTGGGATCGCGGGCGCTGGCCGGTTCAGACCTGTGGACGCAGATGCAGAAAGCCGGGGCCGATTGCGTGACCGCCTTTCCCTGGGGTCTGCCCTTCATCAGCCTGCTGTTTCAGCGGCTGGATCTGCGCAATCACCGCAAGATCGTGGTGGTGGACAACCGCATTGCCTTTACCGGCAGCCGGAACTGCGCCGATCTGGCCTTTGCGGTCAAGCCGCGCTTTGCGCCTTGGATCGACGTGCTGATGTCGGTCGAGGGGCCGGTGGTCAGGCAATTGCAATCCGTCTTTCTTGCCGACTGGATGAGCTATACGGGCCGCGATCTGGGCGACATGCTGGAACTGGTGGGCGCGGTCGAGGGCGGAAACATGGCCGCGCAGGTGGTGGCGACCGGGCCGGATCTGCGGGCAGGCAGCATCTCGGACTGTCTGGTGACGATGCTGTATGGCGCGCGCGACAAGGTGATGATCACCACGCCCTATTACGTGCCCGATGGCCCGCTGGACGCGGCGATTCGCGGCGCGGCGCGGCGCGGGATCGAGGTGACGATGATACTGCCCGCACGAAATGATTCGCTGGTGGTGGGCGCGACCAGCGAGGGGTTCTATTACGGACTGCTGGCGGCGGGGGTCAGATTGTACCTGTTCCGCCCCGGTCTGCTGCATGCCAAGATCATGACCGTAGACGGGCGAATCGCAACCTTTGGCAGCGCAAACCTTGATCGCCGCAGCTTTGAATTGAATTACGAGGTCAATATGACCGTATTCGATCAGGATTTTGTGGCCGATCTGGACGCAAGGCAGCAAAGCTATGCTGATCGCGCGACCGAGATCACCCTGGACGAGGTTCGCAACTGGAGCTGGCTGCGCAGGCTGCGCAACAACATGCTGGCGCTGGCCTCGCCGCTTTTGTGACAGGAGGAAACAGAATGACGGATCGTTTGGCGGACAGGTTTTGCAAGCCTTGTCAAGGTGATATGCCCGCGATGACCCGCGCCGGGGCCGAGGCTCTGATGCCGCAGCTTGATGGCTGGGTGCTGTCCGACGACGGCACCAGCATCCGGCGGCGTTTCGCCTTCAAGGGGTATGTGCGCGCGGTCGAGATGGCCAATCGTGCCGCATGGGTCGGCCACCGTCAGGGCCACCATCCGGATATCACTTTCGGATATGGATATTGCGAAATCGTCTATACGACTCATGCTGTTGGCGGGTTGTCAGAGAATGATTTCATTTGCGCGGCGCGTACGGATGGGTTGGTCGCCTGACGCTTGATTCAGGGGTGCCGCAGGCGGTACCCTGTTCAATGATGCAACGGTGAATTGAGTTCCAGATTCCGCCCCGGCCGGATTATGGTCTTTGGGGGCGCGGGCTTTAACAGGGTTTTAACCACTGCGTGGCATGCTTGGCCCGACATGATCGGGATTCGTGAAAATTGGACGCAATATTGGCAACGTGACCCGATGAACGCAATCAGACTGAACAGCTTGCTGGCGCGCCCGCTTCGGGAACGCGCCGCGCGGCAATGGAGCACGATTTCACGCTCTCTGCGCGACGGCATCCGCCCGTCCGATCCCGAATTGCGCGACGAGGCCGAGGCCCTGCACCGCGATCTGAGCAGCTTTCTGCAATTGACCGACCCCCGCGCAATCAGAATCCGCGCCGCCTTGGCCGACATGAACCTGCCGCTGGGAACCGACTGGCGCTGGCGGCCGGGAATGTTCTGCGGACCGATCGCTCCTTCCGCGCTGGTCGAGCCGAGGAATGGCCAGCGGCTTGGGCACGAGGTCGCCGTCTGGCATGACTGCGCGCATCGGGCACTGATCCTGCGTCAGCGCCGCAACCGCCGCAGCACCGATCTGGCACCTTTCGGCATGTCGCTTGAGGTGATGGGCTTTTCCGGCAGCTATCTGTCATTGTCGCTGGACCTGCCCGAAACGGTGCTGGAGGGTCTGGGCACAAGCCATATCCTGCGGCTGGAAACCGTCCTGCAGGCGGAACGGCCGGTGACTGTCTATGGTCGGCTGAACCTGCTGCATGGGCCGAACACCGCACAGATGCTGCGCCAGCTTGGCGACCCGATCAGCGACCAGACCTGCCACCGGGTGATCGAATTCGATCTGGCCTATGCAGAACTGACCGAAAGGCGGATCGAAAAGGTCTGGCTGGATCTGATCTTTGAAGCGCCACACATGAACGGGGTCGAGCTTGGGGATGTCGTGCTGTCGCGGCATATGCGGGCTGAAATCTGACAAGGGAATGGGATGGCGCAATTTACCAGCCACGGACTGAAGGGCGGCATCTGGTCGGGGCGCATCGCCGCAGCGACCCTGCCGCCGCGCATTTGCCTTGTTCATCACGGCGAAGTGGTCTCGCTGGCGCGGATGACGCCGGATGGAGACGGGTTCTGGCATGCCGAGATCGACCTGCCCCCCGAAAGCCTGTCGGACGGCCGCCACAGCTTTCTGCTGATCGCCGACGCCGGTGAAGGGGCAGAACCTGTGCATCACGGCGCGTTGCGGCTGGACCGGCTGAACATCGTCGCGGGGGCACCTCTGGACGAGGATCTGGCAACCGAAATCCAGATGCTGCGCGCCGAGCTGGAGCTGCTGAAACGCGAATTCCGGCGGCTGGCCTCGGAGGGCTGACCTGTCACGGCAATGACACGCTTTCTTGCGAAAGCTGCGGGCCGGGGCTATACCGGTCCTTCCGATTTCGCCCAGCAAGGTTGCGTCATGGCAGAACTGCAAACCCCGTTCTATCTGATCGACAAGGCCAGTCTGCGCGCCAATATGGACAAAATCTCGCGGCTGAGGGAACGCTCGGGCGCAAAGGCGCTGCTGGCGCTGAAATGTTTCGCCACCTGGTCGGTCTTTGACCTGATGCGTGACCATATGGATGGCACCACCTCGTCCAGCCTGTTCGAACTGCGGCTGGGGCGTCAGGAATTTGGCAAGGAAACCCATGCCTACAGCGTCGCCTGGGCCGATCACGAGATCGACGAGGCGATTTCATATGCTGACAAGATCATCTTCAACAGCCTTGGCCAGCTTGACCGTTTCGCCGACAAGGCCGCCGACATCGCGCGGGGCCTGCGGCTGAACCCGCGCTTTTCGACCAGCGGTTTCGATCTGGCCGACCCCGCGCGCCCCTTCAGCCGTCTGGGCGAATGGGACATCACCCGGCTGGAATCGGCGATGGACCGGATCAGCGGGGTGATGATCCATTATAATTGCGAGAACGCCGATTTCGACCTGTTCGACCATCAGCTTGCCCGGATCGAGGCCGAATTCGGCGACATCCTGCAACGGCTGGACTGGGTCAGCCTTGGCGGCGGCATCCATTTCACCGGCGAGGGCTATCCGTTGGACCGTCTGGCCGACCGTCTGACCGGTTTCAGCCAGACCCACGGCGTGCAGGTCTATCTGGAACCGGGCGAGGCCAGCATCAGCGGCGCGGCCACGCTGGAGGTCTCGGTCCTCGATCTGATCCAGAACGGCAAGGATGTCGCCATCGTGGACAGCAGCATCGAGGCGCATATGCTGGATCTGCTGATCTATCGCGAAACGGCAAAGCTGCCGCAGGCGGGCGGTCACGCCTATCAGATCGCGGGCAAGACCTGCCTTGCGGGCGACATTTTCGGCGAGGCGCGCTTTGCGCAGCCTCTGAAGATCGGCGACAGGGTCAGCATCTCGGATGCGGCGGGCTATACGATGGTCAAGAAGAACTGGTTCAACGGCGTGAACATGCCCTCCATCGCCATCCGGGAAGAGGACGGAAAGATCCGCACGGTCCGGCGATTTTCCTACGACGACTATAAATCCAGCCTGTCCTAAGGCATCCACCTCTGCCATCGGGAAAGGAGACAGAATTGGCCAAGAAGAATGTCCTCATCATCGGCGCGGGCGGCGTCGCGCAAGTGACGGCGCACAAGACCGCGCAATGGGCGGCCGAGTTCGGCGATCTGCATATCGCCAACCGCACGCAGGCCAGGGCCGATGCCATCATCGCCACCCTGCGCGACAAGGGCCATCGGATGCCCTTCACCAGTCACGCGCTGGATGCGATGGATGCGGGCGCGGTCGAGGCGCTGATCCGGCAGGTGGATGCCGGGATCGTCATCAATGTCGGCACTGCCTTTATCAACATGACCGTGCTTGACGGCTGCATCCGCGCGGGCACGGCCTATATCGACACCGCCATCCACGAGGATCCCTCAAGGGTCTGCGAAACGCCGCCATGGTATGCGAATTACGAATGGAAACGGCGCGAGGACGTCGAAAACGCCGGGATCACGGCAATTCTGGGCTGCGGCTTCGATCCGGGCGTTGTGAACGCCTATGCCCGCTTTGCCGAAGATGAATATTTCGACCGGATCGACAGCATCGACATCGTGGACATCAACGCGGGCGATCATGGCCGCTGGTTCGCCACGAATTTCGACCCCGAGATCAATTTCCGCGAATTTACCGGCACGGTCTATTCATGGCAGGGCGGCAAGTGGCAGGAAAACCGCATGTTCGAGATCGGCCGCGAATGGGATCTGCCCGTCGTCGGCAAGCGCACCGCCTATCTGTCCGGCCATGACGAGGTACACAGCCTGTCCACGCGCTATGCCGATGCGGATGTGCGGTTCTGGATGGGCTTTGGCGACCACTATATCAATGTCTTTACCGTGTTGCAGAATCTGGGCCTGCTGTCCGAACAGCCCGTCACGACCGCCGAGGGGCAACAGGTCGTGCCGCTGAAGCTGGTCAAGGCGGTGCTGCCCGACCCGGCCAGCCTTGCGCCCGACTATACCGGCAAGACCTGCATCGGCGATCTGGTCAAGGGCAGCGCGGGCGGCACGCAGGGCGAGGTCTTTGTCTATAACATCGCCGATCACAAGGACGCCTATACCGAGGTCGGCAGTCAGGGCATCAGCTATACCGCCGGCGTGCCGCCCGTCGCCGCCGCAATCCTGATCGCGCGCGGGACGTGGGATGTCGCGAAGATGGTCAATGTCGAAGAGCTGCCTGCACGGCCCTTTCTTGAACTTCTGGGCCAGATGGGCCTGCCCACCCGCGTAATCGACGCGGCGGGCGATCATCCGATCTGATCGGCCGGGCTGTCGCGCAACGCCTGCGCGCGTTGCTTTGGCTGTGCGCGCAACAGAGGCTTGGGGTGGCGTGGAGAAAGCCCGGCAAATGCTGGGTTTGGCGCTGCACAGGCCGGGCACAGGGGCGGCACGGGATGTGCACAGGCTGTACACCGCTATCGTGCGTTGCGTGACGTCAGCGCTGCTGATTTGCGTCCCGCGGTGGCCGGGGGGATTGCATCCCCCGGACCCCCGGCTATTGCCTGCGGCGCAGCGTTTGTTCGTTGGCGGGTGGTGGTGCCATCCGGGCGAAGGTGTTGAGGCGCGGCGGGTTGCGGCCCTGATTTCGGGCGGTGTGTCCTGCCTTGCCATCCACAGGCCGAAGCGCGCGCCGAAGGCGCGCCCTAAGCCGGGCGGCAGCGGGCGGTTCGGGCTTTGCCCGAACCGCATCCCCCTTTCCGTTTCCCCAACGTCTGCCCGGTCGGGTGCTTGCGGCCATGAAGCGGCTGCGCCTTCGGGCAGTTGGGCGGCAGCGGTGTGGCGTCGGGTCAACGGACCCTGAAAGCTGGTGTCACCGCCTTGTGCCCGGCCTGTATCAGGCCTTTTCCAGCAGCGCCTCGCCCGCGCTGACGCTGCAAGTGCCGGGCGAATCCTCGATGTTGATCACTTCGATCTTGCCGCCCGACATCAGCGCCGCAAAGCGTTTGCAGCGACCGAACAAGCCCGCCGGGGGCACGTCGAAATCCAGCCCCAGGGCCTTGGTGACACTGCCATCGGCATCAGCCAGAATCTCGATCCCGGCATCGCCTGCGCCGGTGCTTTTCGACCATGCGTCACAGACGAAGGGGTCGTTCACCGTCAGGCAGATGATCCGGCTGACGCCCTTGGCGCGGAACTGGTCGGCGGTGCGGATGAAGCTGGGGATATGGGCATTGGTGCAGGTGCCGGTAAAGGCGCCCGGCAGCCCGAAGATCGCCACGCGTCCACCGGCCAGATCGCCCGTATCAACGGCTTCGGGACCGCCCTCGCCCAGTTTCAGCAGCTTCCCCGCAGGAAAAATATCGCCCGGCTGAATGCTCATTACGCCCTCCCTGAATTGCAACGGATTCGCCCCGACTATAGGCTATGGTCGGATGACGGACCAGAGACAGGCGGGCGGATAAGGGAATGAGGATCGTTGGCGGCAATCTGCGCGGGCTGAAGCTGGCCGATATCGGCGAAGGCGACACAGCGGCGCATCTGCGCCCCACCACCGACCGGGTGCGCGAGGCGATCTTCAACCTGCTGGTCAATGGCAATCACGGTAATCCGCTGCCCGGCGCAAGAGTGCTGGATCTGTTCGCCGGAACCGGTGCGCTTGGGCTTGAGGCCCTGTCGCGCGGGGCGGCGCGGGTGGCCTTTGTGGATGACGGGGTCAAGGCGCGGGCGCTGATCCGTGGCAATGTGGAACGCGCGCGGGCCATGGGGATGACCGACATCTGGCGTCGCGACGCCACAAGGCTGGGCGTAAATCGCAGCGCGGCCTATGGCCTGATCTTCCTTGATCCGCCCTATGGCAAAAGCCTTGGCGAAGAGGCGATCGCCTCGGCGCTGGGGGGCGGCTGGATCGCTCCGGGCGCAACGATTATCTGGGAGGAAGCCCGCCCCCCGGCCCTGCCCGCGCCGCTGATCCTGCTGGATCAGCGCAGCTATGGCAGCAGCCTCGTCACCATGGCACGGATGCCGTTGGCGGGGGATGCGGGGTTCAGCGTCACCGCCGGGTGAATTGCGTCCCGCGGTGGCCGGGGGCGCTGCGCCCCCCGGACCCCCCGCTTTCCGCTGCGGCAGGGAACGGTTGGCTGCTGGCCCGGCGGTGCCATGGATACAAGCCGAGCGGACCCACCCGCAGACCGCCCGCGCGCGAAGCGCGCCTCCGGCCGGGCGGCAGCGACGGGCCGGGCTTTGCACGGCCCGCCCCCTCCCTTTCCGCCCCCTCATCTTCGCTGTCCGTCCGGCGGACAGTTTTCCCCTGCGCATGGATCGGCACCCCCGCTTCGGGGGACAAGATCCGCAACGAATGCGGATGTCGAAGCGAAGGGAAACCCGATGGTCAGCTATCCCACGGAATGCCCCGTCGTCATTATTGGCGGCGGCCCGACAGGGCTGACGGCAGCCAATCTGCTGGCGGTTCATGGCGTCGATTTCATTCTTCTGGAACGCGAGGCGCAGCCGCTTGATCTGCCCCGCGCCATCGTTCTGGATGACGAGGGCGCGCGGACGATCCAGACCTTTGGCCTGCACAAGACCTATCTGCCGCAGGCGAAAGAGGGGGTCGGGTCGCGCTATTACGGCGATGACGGCATCGCCTTTGCCGAGACCGGGGCGGGTCCGCGCGATTACGGCTTTGCCAAGCGTCACTATATTTTCCAGCCCGAGCTGGAGGCCGCGCTGCGCGACCGGCTGGAACAGGCCGCGCCGGGACGGCTGCGCTTTGCCTCGGACGTCACGCGGATCGACCGGATGCCAAAAGGCGCATTGGTCGTTCTGCGCGACGGGCACGGGCACGAACATCGCATCCGCACCCATTGGGTGCTGGCCTGCGATGGCGGGCGCAGCCCCACGCGCGAGGCATTGGGGATCGAACTGACCGGCAACACCTACAGCGCCGACTGGATCGTCATCGACACGCGGAACGATCCCGATGACAGCCTGTTCTCGAAATTCCATTGCAGCGAACATCGCCCTGCCGTCAGCGTCCCCGCCCCGCATGGCGGGCGGCGATACGAGTTCATGCTGCTGTCTGGCGAGACCCGTGACGAGGTTCTGCAAGACAGCTTTCTGACTGGTCTGATGGCTCCGATCCGGCGCTATGACCCTGCCGAGATCCTGCGCAAGACGGTCTATACCTTTCACGCCCGCATCGCCGACCGATTTGCCGAAGGGCGTGTGCTGCTGTTGGGCGATGCGGCGCATCTGACCCCGCCCTTTGCCGGGCAGGGCATGAATGCCGGGCTGCGCGACGCGCACAATGTCGCCTGGAAGATCGCGGCGGTGGAACAAGGCAATGCCAGTCCTGCGATCCTTTGCAGTTACGAACAGGAACGCCGCGATCCCGCCTGGAACATGATCCAGCTTGCCGTGGCGATGGGCGACATCGTGATGCCTGTCGATCCCCAGCAACTGGTGTTCCGCAAGCTGCTGCTGAAGGCGTTAGAGCCGTTTCCGAATGTCCGCGACTATCTGATCCAGATGCGGTTCAAGCCCCGGCCCCGCTATGACCGGGGACTGTTCCTTGGGCTTGACGATCCCGAGTTCGAGGCCTCGCTGACCGGCGGGATGGTTCCGCAGCCCGTCCTGCCCCTGCCGGGCGGCGAGGTGCTGCTGGACGAATTGCTGGGGCCGGGTTTCGCGCTGATCGCGCAGGACCGGGCGGGATCGGCGGCGCTGGCGGCGCTGCGGCAGGACAGGCTGGCCGGTCTGCCGCTGGCGCGGGTCGATCTTGAGGCGTTGGGCGGCGCGCGGGCCTTGCTGACCGATCCGGCCACGGCCCGGCCCTTGCGCACGCATCGCGACCAGATCCTGCTGGTCCGGCCCGACCGCTATTGCGCCGCGACGGTCGCGCCATCAGGCTTGGCTGGAATGCTGGGGGATTATGCATCGCTGTTGTCCGGCTGACGGACAACGGGTCGCTGCGCGTTGAGCAAAGGGCAGCGGACCGGCAGGCTGACCGGTCAGGACCGTGTTTCACTTCGGGGGGGAAGGATGTTTGTCACGATGATCGCGCGCGTCAGGGTGTTTTCGCGCGTCCTTGCGCTGATCGGCTTTGCCGGGCTGCTGATCCTGGCGCTGATGACCGCGCTGGACGTGGCGCTGCGCTGGCTGCTGAACGCGCCGCTGCAGGGCGTCAACGATATCAGCGCGGTGGTCATGGCTGTGGTGATCTCGGCCTGCATCCCCGCCAATCTGGCCTTCAGGCAGAATATCCGCGTCGATATTCTGGGCTTTGCCGGAGGTCCGCGTTTCCGTGCCCTGCTGGAGGTTCTGTCCAGCCTTGCCACCCTGATCTTTATCGCGCTGATCGCATGGAATTTCATTCCCTACACCATCTCGCTGCATGAAACCGCTGACCGGACCTGGGTTCTGGGCTGGCAGGTCTGGCCGTGGTGGGCGGTGGCGACGGCGATGATGGCGGTCTCGGTCGTGGTGCAGGCGGCGACCCTGCTGGTGGACCTGAGCGATTTTCTGACCGGGCACCGCACCGGCCTCTGATCCCCGGCACCGTTCAATCAGACAGGAAACACCATGGATCCCTTGTATCTTGCCCTGCTGGGCTTTTGCGCGATGATGGTTCTGATCGCGCTGCATGTCCCCATCGGCATTTCGATGGCGCTGGTGGGGGTCACGGGCTTTGCCCAGCTTGCAGGATGGGGCCCTGCCCTGTCCCTGATGGCAAGCGAGCCCGCCGTCGCGATGAGCAATCTGGATCTGGCGGTGATCCCGCTGTTCATGCTGATGGGCAGCCTTGCGGCGGCGGGCGGGCTGGCCACGGATGTCTATGACATGGCGAACGCGTTTTTCGGGCACAGGCGTGGCGGGCTGGCCACGACGACCATCTTTGCAAGCGCCGGTTTCGGCGCGATCTGCGGATCGGGCGTCGCCACGACAGCGACATTCGGGCGGGTCGCCATGCCCGAAATGCTGAAGCGCGGCTATCTTCCGCAGGTCGCCGCCGGGTCCATTGCGGCGGGCGGAACGCTGGGGATCATCGTGCCCCCATCGGCGATGATGATCCTTTACGCGGTACTGACCGAACAATCGGTGCTGCAACTGTTCACCGCCGCAATCATCCCCGCGCTTCTGGCGGTGCTGTTCTATGTGATCGCCGTTCAGTATGTGGTGATGCGCGCACCCGAGGCGGCACCGACGGCGCGCCGCATGGCCCCACGCGAAAGGCTGCGCGCCGTGGCGCAGGGCTGGGGCGTGATAACCCTTGCCGTCGTGGTGATGGGTGGCATCTATTCCGGCATTTTCACCGTGAACGAGGCGGCTGCTGTCGGCGTGGTGATCGCCTTTTTCTTCGCGCTGATCCGGGGCCGACTGAACCGCAGAACCTTTCTGCAAGTCCTGTCCGAGGCCAGTTCGGCCACGGCGATGATCTATATCATGGTCTTTGGCGCGACAATTTTTTCCTATTTCATCGCCGTGACCGGCGGCGCGGCGTTTCTGGTCGGTTCCATCGCGGCCCTGCCGATCCCGCCGGTCGCGGTCATCTTTGGGCTGCTGCTGCTTTACGTCTTTCTGGGCGCGTTCTTCGACGAGGTGGCGGCGATGATCATTACGCTGCCGGTGGTCATCCCCATCGTGACCGGACTGGGCTATGATCTGGTCTGGTGGGGCATCGTCAATGTGGTGGTGATCGCCATCGGCATGTTGTCCCCTCCGCTTGGCATCAACGTGATGCTGTTGAACTCCATGCACAAAGAGGTGCCGCTTGGCGCGATCTATCGCGGCGTCACGCCCTATATGGTCGCCGACATGCTGCGCCTTGCGCTGCTGGTTCTGGTGCCGTCACTGACGCTGTGGCTGCCCTCGGTGCTGCGCTGAGCAGGCCGCATCCCCGCGCCGGGGGGGGCCACCTGATGTCGGAACATAACAAACCACGGGAGGAAATCATGACCCTGTTCAGGTCGATCATCACCGCCGCATTTGGCCTTGTCCTTGGCGGTGCAGCCGCACAGGCGGAAACGCTGCGGCTGTCCAGCTTCGAGCCGCCGATCGCGCATGTCACGAAAAACATCCTGACGCCATGGGCGGCCGAGGTCAGCGCCGCGTCGGATGGCGAGCTGGACATCCGGGTCTTTGCCGGCGGCACACTTGGCCGCAGCCCCGCGCAGCAGATCAAGCTGGTCGAGGATGGCGTAGCCGATATTGCTTGGGTCATTCCCGGATATTCTCCGGGCCGGTTCGATCAGGGCACCGTGGCCGAGCTGCCCTTTCTGGTGCCCAATGCCACCGCCGGTTCAAAGGCGATGTGGTCACTGTATGAAAGCGGTCTGCTGACCGGCGACTATGACAAGTTCAAGCTGATCGCCGTGCTGGCCGCCTATCCCAACGGGCTGGCGACCAATATTCCGGTGACAGGCCCCGGCGATCTGAAGGGCGTCAAGCTGCGCGCGCCGGGGCCGGTCATGCTGACCGCGATCAATGCCCTTGGCGCGGTGCCGGTCGGCGGCATCACCGGACCGACCGCCGCCGAAAGCACAAGCCGGGGCCTGATCAGCGGCAATTTCACCCAATGGGGCGCGATGGAGACCTTTCGTCTGGGCGAAGTCACCACGCATTTCCTTGACCTGCCTCTGGGCACGACACCGATGCTGGTGCTGATGAACAAGCGTAAATACGAAAGCCTGTCGGACAGCGCCAAAGCCGTCATAGACGCGCGTTCCGGCGCGGCCTTTGCCGACCGCTTCGGTCCGTCCTTCGATCAGAATGTCCTTGAGGCAAAGGAAAGGATGGTGTCGGAAAACGGCATTCAGATTTTTGCGCCCGACGCTACCCAGACCGGGGAATGGCGCAAGGCGCTGGATGTCGCCACGCAGGAATGGATCGCCGGAACCGAAAACGGGCAGGCCATCCATGACGCCTTTGCCGCCGCGCTGGATGCCGCCGAAAACTGAGCGGGGCCGCCGGTTCAGACCCCTGCCCCCTGCCCTGCCCCCTGCCCGGTCCGGTCTTCGGGCAGGGCCAGCGCCCGCAGTTCGGCCGAAACCTCCTGCGTGACGCCGATCAGCTTGTCGCGATAGACCTCGATCGCCTTGTCGAATTTCATCGCGCTGGTGGTCCAGATGATCGTCAGGCAGGCGGCGATCTGGCCATCGTGGAAAATCGGCGAGGACATGCTGCATGTGCCCTTGCGAAAGTGGTCGCGCCGAAAGCCGACGCCAAGCTGCCGGGTCTGTTCCAGCAGCGCATCCAGCGGACCCTCGGGCAGGATGATGGGGTCGGTCAGGCCCAGTTCGTCGCGCAGCCCCGCCAGCGCATGTTCGCGTTCGGCATCGCCCGAAAAGGCCAGATAGGCCCGCCCGCTGGACACTTCGAGCATTGGCAGGGCCAGCCCGACCATGCCCTGATCAATCGAATAGGGGCTGGTGTAATGGGTCGATTCGCGGATGTGCATGCGATAGTTGCGATATGTCACCAGATCGACGGGCCAGCGGATGTCGCGCCCCAGCCGCGTCATGGCGGGCAAGGCCGCCTGCACCACCCGATCCTCGTCGCGGAACCCCGAGCTTAGCGATTTGGCGTGCAGCGTCACCCGCCAGTTGTCGCTGGAATGGTCGCGGATGACGAAATGCATCGCCTCCAGCGTTTCCAGCAGGCGATAGACGGTCGGGCGCGGGATACCCGTCGCCCGCGCCACCGCAGCCGCCTTGAGCCCGTCACCCTGGTTGACGGCCTGCAATATCTGCAACCCCCGCCGCAACGAGCGGACGGCCTCGAAGCCTGACATCTGCGTTCCCCCCTTGCGGGCCCTGTTCCCCGTTCAGCTTACGCGCTGTCCGGCCAGCGGACAATCCGGCAAAGCCCTGTGCGGCGCGCGCGCGGCGCACTAGGCTGGACCAAAGCGACAGGAGGACATCATGAGCCTTGCGGCACTGGGTTATATCGGCATCCGGTCGTCCCGGACCGCAGACTGGGACCACTTCGCCACCGGACTTCTGGGCATGCAGCGGGTGGATGGCAGCCGCGGCAGCCGCGCCTTTCGCATGGATGACCGCAAGCAGCGGCTGCTGGTCACGGATGACGGCGATGACGGGCTGGATTTCATGGGATGGGAGGTGAACAGCCCCGCCGAACTGGACGCGCTGGCCGGACGGCTGGAAAATGCCGGGGTCGCGGTAACGTCCGAAACGACACTGGCCGCGCAACGTCTGGTCGGGCGGCTGATTTCCTTTCATGACCCCGACGGCAACCGGATCGAGGTTTTTTGCGACCCCGAGGTGACAGAGGATCCGTTCACGCCGGGGCGGCCTATCTCGGGGTTCAAGACCGGGCCTCTGGGGATGGGCCATGCGGTGCTGCATGTCGAGAATCTGGACATTCTGCTGCCGTTCTATCGCGATCTGCTTGGGTTCAGCGTCACCGATTACGGGCTGACGCCCTATCCGCTGTATTTCTTTCACCTGAACGGGCGGCATCACAGCTTTGCCATGGTCGGCAGCGGGCGGCGGGGCATCCATCACTTCATGATCGAACTGCTGTCGCTGGACGATGTCGGACAGGGTTATGATCTGGCGCAGCAGGATCAGGGCCGCGTCGCCTATGCGCTTGGGCGGCATTCGAATGACCACATGCTCAGCTTTTATGCCAATTCGCCGTCGGGGTTCTTTGTCGAATATGGCTGGGGCGCGCGAGAGATCGACCCGCAGACATGGGTGGCGCATGAAACCACGGACGGGCCCAGTTTCTGGGGGCACGAGCGGTTGTATCTGCCCGAGGATTCGCCGGCAAGGCAGCAGTTGCGTGAAATGGCCATGGACACGGCGCGACGCGGGCGGCGGGCGGCGGATCCGGCCAGCAACTGCGCCTGGCTGGACCGCGTGATCCGGCAGGGGTGACGCGGATGCGGGCGGTTGAAATCCGGGGTGCGGGCGGACCAGAGATGCTGCGCCTTGCCACGCGCGACAGGCCGGTCCCGGGGCCGGGTCAGATGCTGATCGCGGTGGCGGCGGCAGGGGTGAACCGGCATGATTGCAACCAGCGGCAGGCGGGCGCGCATCACGACGGCACGCCGGTACCGGGGCTGGAGGTCGCGGGG
>NZ_JBKEBL010000226.1:0-7319 GCF_047973135.1 Paracoccus sp. (in: a-proteobacteria) | reverse complement strand
TACCGCATCGACCGGGACAACGGGCGGCTGGAATTTCTGTACAAGATCGTCGGCAAGGGCACGCGCACGCTGGCCCGGCTGGAACCGGGCGATACGCTTGGCATCCTTGGGCCTCTGGGCAAGGGGTTCAGCCTGACAGGGCGACGGCACATCGTCCAGATTGCGCGCGGGGTCGGGCTGGCGACGCTGGCCCCTGTGGCCGAAGCCGCCGGCGCGCAGGGCATCAGGACGACCGCGATCCTCAGCGCGCGCAGCCCCAAGCTGCTGATGTCGCAGGATTACCTGCGCAGCGTCGGGGCCGATGTCATCGCCGTGACCGACACCGAGGGCACCAGCGCGCCCGAACATGTCGAACGGATCGCGCGGCGGCTGATCGGCGACGAGGGCGGCGACTTGCTGCTGACCTGCGGTTCGAACCGCCTGCTGGACCTGTGCCGCAGGCTGGGCCGCGAACATGCCGTCGCCGGGCAGGTCGCGCTGGAACAGAACATGGGCTGCGGCATGGGCATGTGTTTTGCCTGTGTGCGGGAATTTCGCGGCACGGACGGCAAGGCGACCTATCGCAGGGTATGCTGGGACGGCCCCGTCTTCGACATTCAGGAGGTGATGTCATGGTAGACATGTCGGTGAATATCGGCGGCCTGCGGCTGTCCAATCCGGTGATGCCCGGATCGGGCACATTTGCCGAGGGGATGGCGCGGGTTCTGGATCTGAACCGCCTTGGCGCCATCGTGACGAAAACCTTCACTCCCCATATCCGCGAGGGCTGCAAACCGCCGCGTGTGGTGGAATACAAGGACGCCTCGCTGATGGCGATCGGCATTCCCAGCAAGGGGCCGCAGCACTATATCCGTGAGGTGGTGCCCCTGTATCGGGACTGTACCGCGCCGCTGGTGGCCAGCATCTCCGCGCCGACGGTCGAGGATTTCGCGCGCCTTGCCGCCATGGTCAGCGTCGAAGGCGTCCGCGCACTGGAAATCAACGTCTCGTGCCCCAATCTGGAAAAGGACGGCAAGGCATTCTCGATGGAGCCCGATGCGACGGCACGGGTCGTTGCCGCGATCAGGGCCACGACGCCGCTGCCCATCTGGGCCAAGCTGACCCCGAATGTCACCGACATCGCGCAGATCGCGCTGGCGGCGGAACGCGCTGGCGCCGATGCAGTGACGGTCTGCAACGGTATGCTGGGCATGGCGGTTGACATCGAAAATTTCCGCCCCGCACTTGGCAATATCACCGGCGGCGTGACCGGCCCGGCTCTGAAGCCGGTAATCCTGCGCATGTGCTGGCAGGTGGCGCAGGCGACGGGGATTCCGGTGATCGGCTGCGGCGGCATTGCCACGGCAGAGGACGCCATCGAATACATGATGGCCGGGGCAAGCGCGGTGCAGGTCGGCACGGCGAATTTCATACATCCCCGCGCCATGCTGGATGTGATCGACGGGATAAGGGCGTTTTGCCTCCGCAAGGGCCTGACCCGCGCCTCGGATCTGACCGGCGCGATGCGGACCGAAGGATTTGGCGGCGACTCGGCCGGAACGGAATTGCAGGTATCGTGACATGAGCAAGAACCAGACGAACCCCGCAGGCGGGACCGATCTTTCCAGGGTACGCGTCGCTGTGGATGTGGGCGGCACCTTCGTTGATGCCGTGCTGACGGATATGCAGGGACGGGGTCTTGCCGCCGCCAAGGTGCCGACCACCCCGGAAGATCGCGCCATCGGCGTGATGAACGGCATCGCTGCGGTCTGCACGAGGGCCGGGATCGCGCCGGAAAACGTGGCCGAGGTCGTTCACGGATCGACCACCGGGACCAATGCGCTGATCGAAAGGACCGGCGCGAAGGTCGGGTTCCTGACGACGAAGGGCTTTCGCGACGTTCTGGAAATTGGTCGCGTCATGCGCCCGATGGCAGGGCTGTACGACATCACCGTGGACAGGCCCCCGCCGCTGGTGCCCCGCGCGCTGTGCCGCGAGGCGGTGGAACGGATGGATGCGCAGGGCGAGGTCGTCACCCTGCTGGACGAGGCGTCGGTCATGGCCGCCGCGCAGGCGTTCCGCGCCGAGGGCGTCGAGGCTGTCGCGATCTGTTTCCTTTTCTCTTATCTGAACCCCGACCATGAAAGGCGGGCAGCCGCGATCATGGCGCAGGCTCTGCCCGGCATGCCCGTCAGCCTTTCGTCGGAAATCAGTCCCGAATACCGCGAATACGAACGCGCCTCGACCACGGTGATGAACGCCTTTCTGTCGCCGGTCATGCGCGCCTATCTGCAAAACCTTGAGGACCGGCTGGCCCAGGGCATCGGCGCGGCGCGGCTGTCGGTCATTCAGGCGAATGGCGGGTCCACCTCGGTCGGTTTTGCGCGCGAAAGGGCCGTCACCACCGTCAATTCCGGCCCGGCAGGCGGAGTCGTGGCCGCTGCATATTATGGGCGGCTGCATGACCGCGACCGCATCGTCTCGGTCGATATGGGCGGCACCTCGTTCGATATCGGTCTGATCGAGGGCGGGGCCTCGCGGGTAACGACCGAGGGCGATTTTCAGGGACTGCCGGTGAAAATTCCGATCATCGACCTGCATATCATCGGCGCGGGGGGAGGTTCCGTCGCGTGGATCGATCCGGGCGGGGCGCTGAATGTCGGGCCACGTTCCGCCGGGGCGGAACCGGGGCCGGCCTGTTACGGGCGCGGCGGGACCGAGCCGACGGTGACGGATGCCAACCTAGTGCTGGGGCGGCTGAACCCCGACAATTTCAACGCAGGCCAGATGGTACTGGATCGCGATGCCGCACGCCTTGCCGTGGGCCGGCTGGCCGACAGCATGGGCGTCAGCATCGAAGAGGCCGCATTGGGGATCATCCGCATCGTGAACGCGAACATGACCAGGGGCATCGCCGCCGTGACCATCCAGCGCGGCATCGACCTGCGGGATTTTACGCTGTTTTCCTTCGGCGGGGCCGGGGGTGTGCATGCCGTTGAACTGGCGCAGGAATTGCAGATGGCCGAGGCAATCATTCCGCCCCTGCCCGGCACATTTTCAGCCGTGGGCCTGCTGGCAACCGAGATGCGCCACGACTATGTGGATGCCCTTGGCGGCGTGATCGCGCAAGAGGCGGATCCCGCAGATCTGGAGGCGCGATTCAAGGCGATGGAGGCGCAGGGCCACAAGGAACTGGCGCGGCAGGGCTTTGGCGCGGATGCGATCCGTACAACCCGGCTGGCCGATCTGAAAGTCGTGGGCCAGACCTACGAGCTTTTGCTGCCCCTGCCCGACCAGGGCAGGCTTGGCCCCGGCGGGGTGGCCGCGCTGCTGGCCGCGTTCGGCGATCTTTACCGCGACCGCTATGCCTTTTTCTTCGAGGACGAACCCGTCGAGATCGTCAACCTGCGTGTCAGCGCCGAAGGCATCAATCCGGCGGTGATCTTTCCCGAGACCGGGCTATCCGGCCCCGATCCCTCGGTCGCCCGAACCGGTGCCCGCCAGGTCTTTTTCGCCGGAACCGGCTGGACAGAAACCCCGGTATTCCGCCGCGAGGCGCTGACCGGCGGGATGCGGGTCAGCGGGCCCGCGATGATCGAAGAGGAAACCTCGGCAACGCTGATCCCGCCCGGCATCACGGCCCGCGTGGCCGCCGATCACGGGCTGATCATCGACCTGAAAGGCGCAGGAAGGGAAACCGGGACATGATGAACGACCTTATCGCGATGCAGGTGATCCGCTATGCATCAGAGCAGATTGCCGATGAGATGGGGCATACGCTGGTGCGCACTGGCCGTTCGACCATCATCACCGAAATCAAGGACATCTCTTGCGTGATCACCGACGCGAAGGGCCAGACCGTCGCGCAGGCGCATCACACACCAAGCCTGCTGGCCGGGTTCGAAATCACCATGAAAGAGCTGGTCGCAACCTATCGCCCCGAAGACCTGTCGCCCGGCGATGTCATCGTCATGAACGACCCCTACAAGGGCGGGCAGCATGTGATGGACCTGTACGCCATCGCCCCCGCCTTTCATCAGGGCGAGCTGATCGGCTTTGTCGGCAATATCACCCACCATTCCGACATGGGCGGCATGGCGGCAGGCGGTGTCGCCGGGGGCGTGCGCGAAATCTATCTTGAGGGGCTGCGCCTGCCCATGGTCAAGATCATGAAAGCCGGGACCGAGGACCGCGAGATCGTCGGCATCATCGAAAACCAGATCCGCCTGCCCCGGACGACACTGGGGGACATCCGCGCACAGATCAGTTCGCTGATGGTGGGGACCGGGCGGCTGGACCGGCTGTTTTCCCGCTATGGCAAGGTGTCGGTACAGGCGGCCTGGAACGCGCTGCTGGATTATTCCGAACGCCGGATGCGCAAGGGCCTGCTGGACATACCCGATGGCGTTTACGAGGCCGAGGATTTCATCGACGATGACGGCGTGAACGACCGCCCTATCCGGGTGGCGGTCAGGGTCACTATCAGCGGCGACCGGGCCATTGTCGATCTGACCGGCAGCGACGATCAGGCCGAGGGCAACACCAACTCGACCATCGCCAATACCCATGCAGCGATCTATTATGTGATGATCGCCGTCGTGGACCCGCACGCGCCGCCCAATTCCGGCTGTTACCGCCCCATCGAGGTCGTGACGCGCAAGGGCAGCATCGCCGATCCCCTGCCACCCGCTGCCGTGGCCTCGCGCACCAACGCATCCGCCAAGATCGCCGAGGCAATGTTCTTTGCTCTGTCGGCGGCAGTGCCGGATCGCGTCTGCGGCGGCAGTCACGGCCAGATCACGACCTGCGGCTTTTCCGGTCTCGATCCGCAAAGCGGCCAGCGGTTCATCTATACCGACATTCAGGGCGGCGGAAATGGCGGCCGGCCGGCAGCGGACGGCGCGGACGGGCAGGACAGCCATTTGCCGCGCTTCATGAATACGCCCGTCGAGGCCGTGGAAAGCCGCTTTCCCATCCGCATCGACTGTTACGAATTCGTGCCCGATACCGGCGGGGCGGGCAGGTTTCGCGGCAGCCTCGCGCTGCGCCGCGACATCCGGCTGCTGACCGGACCGGTCAGCTTTGCCCGCTATTCCGACCGCCACAAGATCGCCCCGAAAGGGGTCTTTGGCGGCAAGGAAGGAAGCTGCGGCAGGATCACGCGCAACCCCGGCAGCAAAGATGCAGAGGTGCTGAAATCCAAGGGGCTGGACATGGTCGCGGCAGGCGATGTCGTGCGGCTGCAACTGCCCGGAGCAGGCGGTTATGGCGACCCGCTGACCCGCGATCTGGGCGCGATTGATCGCGACCTTCGCGACGGAAAAGTCACCCCCGGCGCAGCGGAACGGGATTATTCCGTTGTGGTGGATGCCTCGGGCATCAGGGTGGACCGCAAGGCCACCGAAAGGCTGAGGAACGGCGGGCATGGCTGACCGAAGCTGGTTCTGATCACAAAAATATGCGCGAGCCACAGCGTCAGGTCATGGCACCACACACCACTGCCATTCCCTTCCGGGGGCCGAGGTGTGACGGCCCTGCCGGATGATTTGCGTCCCGCGATAGCCGGGGGGGTTGCACCCCCCGGACCCCCTGCAAAGCCTGCGGCAGCAAGACGCGGAACGGTTCTGACCGGTCACTCAATAACCGTCGGCAACCACCATTCCCGGCATCCGCCAGAGCGTTACCGCGCCGCACCCGCCGCCGAAGCCGGCTGTCATCTGTGCCCGACACAAGGCCGGCGAACGACCGCGGGTGGGCCCCTCTGACGGGCGGGCGGGGCGCTTTACGCCCACCACCCGCAGACCGCCCGCGCGCGAAGCGCGCGCCCGGCCTGTGCGGCAGCACGCGGGTCGGGCTTTGCCCGACCCGCACCCCCCTTTCCACCCCTGCCAGATCGGGTGCTTGCAGAGCACGGTAAGGGTTACGCATACCCGGTCGTCGCGCCCCTGTGCCCGTTCTGACGACATCCGGCGGACAGCCGGGCGTTCCGGTGGCGGGGGCTTAGTCCTCCAGCCTGTCCCGCAACTGTTTCAGCAGTTCCACCAGTCGCTGATAGTTGCGGGCCCCCAGCTTGCGGCGGGCGGTATCCTCGATCACCATCACCTCGTCGAACAGCGTGTCGCAGGCCGCCTCGCCTGCCGGGGTCAGGCGGACGCGGTTGGCGCGACCGTCCCCCGGATCGCCCTTGCGGCTGATCCAGCCGGCTTCCTCAAGCTTTTTCAAGACAGGCACCAACGACGACCGTTGCAGGCCGACCGCCTCGGCGATGGCGGTCTGGGTCGCCTCGGGGTTGTGGCGGATGATGTAGAGAATAGGAAAATGGCCGAGCGGAAGGTCTGTTCCGGTCTGGCTTTTGCGGGCACGTTCCATCACTGTGCTGGCCAGACGAAGCTGAAAGCCGACATTGCCGTCCAGCGGGCCGAACGCGATCCCGCCCTGCCCTGCCCCACTCTGGCCTGCCTTCTCGTCGCTTTTCCGGTCCCTGCCCACAGCGCCCTCATGTTTTGTTTGAAATCGAACAATAATCCGACTATGATTCCTTGATACGCAAGAGTGATTTCACAGGAACGCCACTGAAACAAGCGGCTGCCCCGGCTGATGGCCGGATCGTGCGGCCCGCCGGGTCGCGTGCCAGAAACGGAGGGCGAGTTGACGAAGCGGACCGTGATTTCGATGGAACAGGCGCTTTCGCTGCCCTATGCAACGCTGCGCTTTGCGCATCTGGGCTGGCGGGTGATCAGGCTGGAGGCCGCGACGGGCGGCCCTCATCCCGGCGATCCGAACCGTTATATCGGCAGTCCTGTCGCGGGGATTGAACCCTGTTCCTATTTCCTTGCCCAGAATGTCGGCAAAGAGGCCATCGCGCTGAACCTCAAATCGCCCGAGGGGCAGGCGGCCCTGCACCGGCTGATCCGGGAACTGGATGCCGATGTCTTTTGCTGCAATACCATTCCGGGCCGTTACGAACAGCTTGGAATAGATTACGAAACGTTGCGCAAGGTGAAGCCGAACCTGATCTGGGCCGGGATCTCGGCCATGGGGCCCGACCATCCGACGGTGCCCGGCTATGACCCGATCACTCAGGCGATGGCGGGTTATATGGAGGTGACGGGCTTTGACGACGGGCCGCCGACAATGGCAGGCATCCCGCTGGTGGATCTGAAGGCCGGTGACGAGGTTTATGCCAATGTGTTGCTGGCCCTGGCCGAGGGGGCCGACCGGCAGGGCGGGCGGCGGATCGACGTGTCCATGTTGCAGGCGGCGGCCTCGTGGCTGGTAACGCTGCTGCCGCTGATCGATCTGGATTGCGGCCCCGAGGAAATCACCCGCTGGGGCAATGC
>NZ_JBKEBL010000207.1:0-25664 GCF_047973135.1 Paracoccus sp. (in: a-proteobacteria) | reverse complement strand
CCGCCTTCGCGGATGGCGAAGCGCAGTTTTTCTTCCATCGCGATCGGGGCGATCAGTTCGACCTCGAATTTCAGGTTGTCGCCCGGCATCACCATTTCCGTGCCCTCGGGCAGCTTCACCGTGCCCGTCACGTCCGTCGTGCGGAAGTAGAATTGCGGGCGATAATTCGCAAAGAACGGCGTGTGGCGGCCGCCTTCTTCCTTGGTCAGGATATAGGCCTCGGCCTCGAACTTGGTATGCGGCTTGACCGAGCCGGGCTTGCACAGCACCTGGCCACGCTCGACCCCGTCACGTTCGATACCGCGCAGCAGCGCGCCGATATTGTCGCCCGCCTCGCCGCGATCCAGCAGCTTGCGGAACATCTCGACGCCCGTGCAGGTGGTCTTTTTCGTCGCCCGGATGCCCACGATCTCAAGTTCGTCGCCCACGTTCACCGCGCCACGCTCGACCCGGCCGGTCACGACCGTGCCGCGACCCGAAATCGAGAAAACATCCTCGATCGGCATCAGGAACGGCTGGTCCACGGCACGCTCGGGCGTCGGGATATATTCGTCCACGGCCTTGATCAGTTCGCGGATCGAGCTTTCGCCGATCTCGGGCTGGGTGCCGTTCATCGCATGCAGGGCCGAGCCCTTGACGATCGGAATGTCATCGCCCGGATAGTCATAGCTGGACAGCAGCTCGCGCACTTCCATCTCGACCAGTTCCAGCAATTCCTCGTCATCCACCTGATCAACCTTGTTCAGGTAAACGACCATGAACGGAATGCCGACCTGACGGCCCAGCAGGATATGCTCGCGCGTTTGCGGCATCGGGCCATCAGCCGCGTTCACCACCAGAATCGCGCCATCCATCTGCGCCGCGCCGGTGATCATGTTCTTCACATAGTCGGCATGGCCGGGGCAGTCCACATGGGCATAGTGGCGGCTGTCGGATTCGTATTCGACATGCGCCGTCGAGATCGTGATCCCCCGCGCCTTTTCCTCGGGCGCGCCGTCAATCTGATCATACGCCTTGAAATCGCCGAAATACTTCGTAATCGCCGCCGTCAGCGTCGTCTTGCCGTGGTCAACGTGGCCGATCGTCCCGATATTGACGTGCGGTTTCGTCCGTTCAAACTTTGCCTTTGCCATAAGGGCCTCCTGATCGCGGGGCGTGGCACAGCGGGGCCCCAGATTAACGTGCGCCGCGATGTATAAGCCGGCGAAGGAAAAATCAAGGGGAAGCGGGCGTTCTTCATGCCATTCCACAGGCCCGCCCCGGCCAATATCCGCGAAAGCGCCGGGTTTGGGCTATTCCTTTACGGTTTTCGTGGTAAGCCTTGTGCCAGAAACGACATTTGCATGCCGGAGGAAGTCACATGAGCCTGATGAAGACATTTGCCCGCGTCGCTGCCGGGGTGATGCTGGCCAAGGGAATCGGCGCGGTCATGAAGAACCAGCAGAGCCGCGGCAGACGCCTTCCCGACGACCGCTCTGGCGGGCGTTCGGGCGGCGGATTGCTGGACGATCTTTTCGGGAACAATACCGGCGGCGACATTGGCGACCGTCTGGGCCAGGTTCTGGGCGGGCGCGGCACGCGGCGCTATGGCGGATCCGGCACGACGGGCGCGCAGGACGGTCTGGGCGGGCTGCTGGACAGCCTGACGCGGCAGTCGGGCGGCGGATTGCAGGGAAGCCGGCGGCAGGCCGGGAATGAGGGCTTGGGCGATCTGCTGGGGGGGATGCTGGGCGGGGCGGCGGGCGGCGGTCTGGCCCGTCAAGGATCCCAGCCTGCGAACGATGCCAGCTTTGGCGAATTGTTCAACGACGCGGTGATCCGCAACAACGAACCCGAAATCGCGCCGACGCCGGAACAGAACGCCATGGCCGGGCTGATGCTGAAGGCGATGATCCAGGCGGCAAAATCCGACGGTCGCATCGATGATGCCGAAAAGCAAAAGCTGATGGATCAGCTTGGCGACGATCTGGACGAAGAGGAACGCCGCTTCATCCGCGAACAGATGGCCGCCCCGGTCGATGCCGGGGCGCTGGCGCAAGAGGTACCACAGGGCTTTGAGGCGCAGGTTTATCTTGTATCGCTGCTGGCCATCGATTTCGACACGAAGGAAGAGGCGCGCTATCTGCACGCACTCGCGCAGGCACTGGGCCTTCAGACCCAAGCCGTAAACCAGATCCATGCCGAGGCCGGGGCACGGCCGCTCTATGACTAAGCAAGAAATTCACGCCCGGATAGCAAGGGCGTGATCGCGTCGGATCGCGATTGATCCCCCCGGTCAGCTTTGCCACAAAGACAATGCAGAAATTTATCTGCAATCCGTAAGGCCAGTCAACACACCTTTAAGGAGCAAGCCATGCGACTGACGACCTTGACCGCGGTGGTGGCCACCGCCGCCCTTCCGCTGATTGCCCACGCCGATGCCAATGAAGACGCCGTCGAGGCGCGTCAGGGCTTTTTCCAGATGCTGTCAATCAACATGGGCACGCTTGCCGGTATGGCCAAGGGCGAGATTGCCTATGACGAGGCCGTCGCCTCGACCGCTGCCGCCAATATCGAGGCGCTGACCCATTATCAGTTGCCGGGCCTGTTCCTTGAAGGAACCGCCGCCGGCACCATGCCCGATACCGGCGCTCTGCCCGCGATCTGGGAAAAGCCCGAGGATTTCGCCAGCAAGTTCGCTGGCCTGCAAGAGGCGGCGATGGGTGCCGCCGATGGCGTCAAGGGCGGACAGGGCAATATCGGCCCGGTCGTGCAAAAGCTGGGCGGCGCTTGCAAGGCCTGTCACGACGATTTCCGTCAGAAGAACTGATGGCCGAGGGTGAAGCCGAACGCGTCCGGGTCTGGGATCCGGCGCTGCGGCTGTTTCACTGGACGCTGGCCGCGCTGGTGATCGCGAACTGGCTGCTTGGCCAGTTCGGACCCAATGTCATGACCCTGCATTTCTGGCTGGGTTATGCGATCATCGCGCTGCTGGCGTTCCGGATCGTCTGGGGCTTTGTCGGCCCTGCTCCGGCGCGGTTTGCCAGTTTCGTCAAGGGGCCCGGCCCGATCCTCGGCTATCTGCGGCACATGTTCAGCCGCCAGCCAAGCCACTGGCCCGGCCACAACCCACTTGGGGCGCTGTCGGTCATTGCGATGCTGGCGGTGCTGATCCTTCAGGTCGCGACCGGCCTGATCTCGGACCCCGAGGATTTCATCAATGTCGGTCCGATGGCCGATCAGGTCAGCCACGCCACGGCGGTCAAGGCGGTTGGCTGGCACCATCTGGGTGCCGCGCTGATTCTGCTGCTGGTGCTGATGCATGTCGCGATCATCCTGTTCTATCGCCTGTGGAAGAATGAGGATCTGGTCCGCCCGATGATCACCGGCTGGAAATGGGTGCGCCGCAGATAGGCCCGCCCCGTGCTGTCGCCTGCCCGCCGGGCGACAGCGCCTTGCCGGACGCGGTCTGCACAAGGTTTTGCGCAGATTCGCGGTTGACTTCGCCCGGCACAGGACTAAAAGGCGGCTTCCACAGGAATTTCCACGGGGTCCGCATTCGTTTTGCCCCGCAGCAGGAGCAAGAGACATGGCGAAGCCGACGACCATCAAGATCCGCCTGAACTCGACCGCCGGGACGGGCCATTTCTACGTGACCAAGAAAAACGCCCGTACCATGACCGAAAAGATGACCGTCCGGAAATACGATCCGGTTGTGCGTCAGCATGTCGAGTACAAGGAAGGCAAGATCAAGTAAGATCTGCCCGATCCGCAAGGTAACGACAGGACCGCGCCCTTCCGGGACGCGGTCCTTTCGATTCCGTCAACATCAGACCAGCAACTCTGCCAGGATCCCGTCATTGGTGATGTCACGATAGGTGAACCCGCCCTGATCCAGCCGATGTTTCAGCGCAGTCAGGTTCCCCGGCTCGTTGCTTTCGATGCCAATCAGGATCGAACCGAAATTGCGCGCCGATTTCTTGAGATATTCGAATCGGGTGATATCGTCATTCGGTCCCAGCAGTTCAAGCAGTTCCCGCAATGCGCCCGGACGCTGGGGCATGCGCAGGACGAAATATTTTTTCACTCCGCTGAACCGCTGCGCGCGCTCTTTCACCTCGGGCAGACGTTCGAAATCGAAATTTCCGCCGGAACAGATGCAGACGACGGTCTTGCCCGACAAATCGCCAAGATCGCCCAGAATATCGACGGCCAGGGCACCCGCCGGTTCCAGAACGACGCCTTCTGTATTCAGCATCTCCAGCATGGTGCCGCAGATCCGGTCCTCGGGGGCAAGATGCACATCCTCGACGTCAAAGCGGCGCAGATCTTCGAATGGCAGGGCCCCGATCCGGGCGACGGCCGCGCCATCGACAAAGCTGTCCACGGCAGGCAGGGCAACCGGCGCACCGGCACGCAGCGCGGCTTGCAGGCTGGCCCCGCCAAGCGGTTCGGCGAAGGCAAAGCGGGTCGCGGGCGCGGTGTCGCGCAGATAGCGCGTCACCCCGGCCGACAGCCCGCCACCGCCGACTGGCAGCACCACCAGATCGGGCGCGCGGCCCATCTGTTGCAGCAGCTCAAGGCCGACGGTCGCCTGCCCCTCGATGATATCCTGCGCATCGAAGGGCGACAGGAACTGTGCGCCATGATCCAAGGCAAAGGCCTGCGAGGCGGCCAGAGTCTGATCGAAATAATCGCCGGTCAGCACGATCTCGATCGCGTCGCCGCCGAACACCCGCGTCTTGTCGATCTTTTGCTTCGGCGTCGTCACGGGCATGAAGATTGTGCCCTTCACGCCGAAATGACGGCAGGCAAATGCCACGCCCTGCGCATGATTCCCGGCGCTGGCGCAGACGAAATGCGCATTGCCTCCGGGGCCGTCCCCGATCAGCTTGCGCATTGCATTGAAGGCTCCGCGCAGCTTGTAACTGCGCACGGGCGTCAGATCTTCGCGTTTCAGCCAGATGTCGGCGCTGTGTTTGGCCGACAGGTGGTCGTTGCGTTGCAGGGGCGTCGGCTCGAACAGGTCGCGCAGGGCGATCTCGGCCAGACGGACAGAGGCGACAAAGTTTTCCATCATCCGCCAATCGCGCGAATATGCGGTTTTGGCAAGAGGCGGTTTCGCGATGGAAAAGGCCGGGTGTGTTGCCCGGCCCTGTCATGCCTAATTGCTGCCACCCAGTCCCGGAGGAGGCCCGCCAAGACCAAGGCCGCCCAAACCCCCGCCCTGCTGACTTTCGGGCGCAGGAGAAGGTTGTGCCGGGGCGGTTTCGCCACCACCGGACGGGGCACCGAAATTCGGCGTTCCGCCAAGGCCGCCAAGACCGCCGCCGGACGAGGATTCGCCGCCACCCGCAGGGGCCTGCCCGAAGGGCGAACCGCCCAGCCCGCCCAGTGCGCCGAACCCCCCGGATCCCCCGGACGGGATCTGGATCCGGACGTCCGACATGTTCACCGCAGGGCCCTTGTAATGCATGACAAGCTGCGGAAAGCTGATCACCACCGCAATCATCACGATCTGGATGAACACGAAGGGAACCGCGCCCCAATAAATCTGGCTGGTCTTGACCGGCTCCATCCGCTTGCCCGTGACCCGGTCCAGATAGGGGGCCTTGGGCGCGACGGATCGCAGATAGAACAGCGCAAAGCCGAAAGGCGGATGCATGAAGCTGGTTTGCATGTTCACGCCAAGGATGACGCCGAACCAGATCAGGTCGATGCCCAGGCTTTCGGCGGCAGGTGCCAGCAGCGGCACGATGATGAAGGCCAGTTCGAAGAAATCGAGGAAAAAGGCCAGCACAAAAACCAGCAGCGACACCGCGATCAGGAAACCGTATTCGCCCCCCGGCAGCGAGGTCAGCAGATGTTCCACCCACAGATGACCGTTCACGCCATAGAAGGTCAGCGAAAAGACCCGCGCGCCGATCAGAATGAACATCACGAAGGATGACAGCCGCGTCGTCGCCGCCAGCGCCTGACTGATCACGCCATAGTTCAGCCGCCGCTTTGCCCCCGCCAGGATCAGTGCGCCGACCGCGCCCATCGCGCCGCCCTCGGTCGGTGTGGCGATGCCCAGAAAGATCGTACCCAGCACAAGGAAGATCAGCGCCAGCGGGGGGATCAGCACGATGATGACCTGCTGTGCCAGACGCGACATCACGCCCGCTTTCATCGTCTTGTCCAGCACTGCCGCCGCATAAATGGCAACCACTGCGATTACCGCCGCCAGAATGTCGGCATCCTTGCCATAGGTCGGATGCAGCCAGTGCCAGCTTAGCCAGAACAGCCCACCCGCCGCCGCCAATGCAACCAGCAGCGAGGTGACGCCCGATCCCAGCGTCCGCGCCTCGGGCGGCAGGGCCGGCAGGGCACTGGGCCGGATGATCGACATCACGAAGATATAGCCCATATAGATGCCGGTCAGGATCAGGCCGGGGATCAGCGCGCCCTTGTACATGTCGCCCACCGACCGGCCCAACTGATCGGCCAGGACGATCAGCACCAGCGATGGCGGGATGATCTGCGCCAATGTCCCCGAGGCCGCAATAGTGCCCGAGGCGATCCGCCGGTCATAGCCGTATCGCAGCATGATCGGCAACGAAATCAGCCCCATCGCGATGACCGAGGCCGCCACAACCCCGGTCGTGGCCGCCAGCAGCGCGCCGACGATGATCACCGCATAGGCCAGACCGCCGCGCACCGGGCCGAACAACTGCCCGATCGTGTCCAGCAGATCCTCGGCCATGCCGGATTTTTCCAGCACAATGCCCATGAAGGTAAAGAATGGCACGGCCAGCAATGTCTCATTGGCGACGACCCCTCCGAAGAAACGGTCGGGTATCGCCCGAAGCAATGGCCAGCTCAGGTTGATCGAGCCGTTCGACAGCGGGGCCAGTTCGACCCCGACGATAAAGAACAACAGCCCGTTGGCACCCAGGGCAAAAGCGACCGGATAGCCCAGCAGCAGAAAGATCACCAGCGAAACGAACATGATCGGCGCCATGTTCTGCGCGATAAGTTCCATCATTTGCGGCTGTCTCCGCGCGGTTTGGTGCCGCCCTGCGCCTCGCCCTCAAGGGAAAAGCCGGCCATGGCCTTCAGGTTCTCGTCCACCTCGGGGGGGGCGTGATGACCCGTATCGGGGAAGGGGTCGGGGATGAGGCCGCGCATCACCGCGATTTTCTTGATGATTTCCGAAATGCCCTGAAAGAGCAGCAGCACGAAACCCGCGAACATCAGCGATTTGGCAGGCCACAGGATCAGCCCGCCCGCATTCATCGACATCTCGCCCGAATTGATGCTGCGCATCAGCCAGGGCCAGACCAGCCACAGCGTCAGCATCACTACCGGCATCAGGAAAAAGATCGTGCCCAGAAGGTCGATCCAGTGCTGGGTGCTGCGCTTCAGGCTGCCATACAGAATGTCGATGCGGATATGTTCGTTTTCCAGCAGCGTATAGGCCGCTGCCAGAAGGAATGCCCCGCCATAGAGGTACCACTGCAGTTCCAGCCAGGCGTTGGACGAAATGCTGAACACCTTGCGGACCACCGCGTTGACCGCGCTGACAAAGATCGCCAGCAGGATCAGCCACGAGGCGCTGCGTCCGATGACGGTATTGATGCGGTCGATACCGCGCGACAGGGCCAGAAGGCCGCCCATGTGAATACACTCCCTCAAACCTTGCCGACCGGAACGGACCCGCCGTGTCCACAGCATTTTCTGTATTGGTTCCGGGTATGCGCGATGGGTCTGACAGCGTCAAGAAATTCCACTGTGGACCCAGCGTCAAGCCGCACCGGTCAGTGCAAAGGCGACCAGCATCGCGGTCTCGGTCAGGACCGAGGCGGCACCCAGCACATCGCCGGTCTGCCCGCCCAGCCAGATCCGCGCGCGGATGATGACAAAGGCGATGACGGCCATCGCCGCCAGCAGCGCCAGCAGCGCGCCCTGCCCCGCCAGCGCCAGCGCCGCCAGCGCGATCAGCAGCGCCGCGATGACATTGCGCGCGCCGGGCGCACCCGCTGCCTTGCTCAACCCGTCGGGACGGGCCGGATGCATCGAGGCCATGGTCAGCACGATGCCGGTCCGCGCGCAGGAGGCTGCGACAATCAGTTGCACCGGCCCCAGTACGGTCAGCGCGGCGATCCGCAGCGCGCTGGTCGCGATCAGCGCCAGAACGCCATAGCTGCCGATCCGGGAATCGCGCATGATCCGCAACCGTTCCTCGCGGTCCCTTCCGCCCCCCGCATCGGCAAAATCGGCCAGCCCGTCCTCGTGCAGCCCCCCGGTAAACCAGACCGACAGCGCCAGCGACAATGTGGCCGTCAGCAGCGCCGGGCCGGGCAGCAGCAGGGGCAGCGAGGCCACCGCGCCGACAACCGCGCCCGCCAGCGGAAAGGACCAGGCGGACGCGCGCAGCGGCAGGATGCGCGCAGGAAGCGCACGCCCCAGCGGCAGGCGGGTCAGAAAGACCAGCGCCAGAACAAGCTGTTCAAGCCGGACCAATGCCCAGCTCGGCAAAGGTGGCCATGCCATTGTGGCACTCAATCGCCGCGCGCAGCACCATCAGCGCCACCGCCGCGCCCGAACCCTCGCCCAGGCGCATGTCCAGCGACAGGACCGGCGACATCTTCAGCGCCTCGATCAGGCGGCGATGGCCGGGTTCGGCGCTGGCATGGCCGATCAGGCAATGGGTCAGGGCCTGCGGATCGTCGCGGGTCAGCACCGAAGCCGCCGCCGTGCAGATAAAGCCGTCAAGGATGACCGGCAGTCCCAGTTCACGCGCCCGCAGCACCGCGCCGCAGATCGCCGCCTGTTCGCGCCCGCCAAACGCGGCCAGCGTCTCGCGCGCGGTGGCGGGCTGATGGCGGGCCAGTCCCTCGGCCACCGAACGGCGTTTGTTGGCCAGAATCTCGCCTGTGGCACCGGTGCCCGGTCCGACCCATTCATCCGCCCCGCCGCCGCAGACCGCAGCCGCCTGAATCGCCGCGATGGTCGAGTTGCCGATACCCATTTCGCCCAGGATCAGCACATCCGCATCCGCATCGACCGCAGCCGCCCCGGCGTCGATGGCCGCGTCAACCTCGGCTGCGGACATGGCCGGACCTTGGGTGAAATCGCCGGTCGGACGGTCAAGATCAAGCGACACGACCGACAGATCGGCCCCGGCGACGCGGCAAAGCTGGTTGATCGCCGCCCCGCCCGCATCGAAATTTTTGACCATCAGCGCCGTGACCTCGGCGGGGAACGGGTTGACGCCTTGCGCGACGATGCCGTGATTTCCGGCAAAAACAACGGCCTGCGCGCGGTCCAGCCGGGGGCGTGGATTGCCCTGCCAGCCCGCCATGAACACCGCCAAATCCTCCAGCCGGCCAAGCGAGCCCTGCGGCTTGGTCAGGCCGTTCTGCCATTCGCGCGCGGCATTCGCGGCCGTTTCGTCAAAAAATCTCATCCGTTCCGTTCCTTGCAGGTTTCAGCCGCAGCGGTTGACCACTGACCGCCATCCAGACCTCGTCGGCAATATCTGCCACCGCCTGATTCATCCAGCCATGCGCGTCACGAAACCGGCGTGCCGCAGCGTTGCCCGGCACGATTCCCAGCCCAAGTTCGTTCGTGACCAGCACAACAGGACAGGATTGCTGACGCAGCGTCGCGACCAACCCGTCTATATCCGCGTCGCCCATGCAATTGGACAGCCACAGCGTCAGGCAATCGACCAGCCGCACACCCTGCCCGTCGGTCCGCCCCAACGCCCCGGCCAGATCGCGCGGTTCCTCGACCGTGATCCAGCTTTCGCCCCGACGGCGTTGATGCAGCGCGATTCGTTCCGCCATTTCGCCATCGCGCGCCTCGGCCGTGGCGATATAGATGCGCGGGCCGGGCGGGTGGCGCATGACCATCCGCTCGGCCAGGGCCGATTTACCGGATCTGGCCCCTCCGGTCACAAGAGAAATATGGCCGCATTTCGTCATGCCGGACTGTTTTTCACAAGCCTGACGCGAAGAAAAGGCGTAACCCGGCTTTCTGCGCTATCATGGTTGCATTATCCATATGCGTCGCGGGCCAGTCCCGTCACCACGTTCAACCAGGAGGAATGTTGAATGATCCGAATCCTTGCCACAACTGCGCTGGTCGCCTCGCTTGCCCTGCCCGGCCTTGCCGCCACCCCCGCCGAGGGTGAAAAGCTGGCCGATAACCAAAGCCTCAACTTCTGGGTGCTGGACGCGATCAAATCGCTGGACCCGCACAAGAACACCGATGTCGAGGGCAGCCATGTCCTGCGTCAGTTGTTCGAAGGGCTGTTGAACGAGGACAAGACCGGCGCGATGGTGCCCGGCGTTGCCGAAAGCTATGACGTCAGCGACGACAAGCTGACCTATACCTTTCATCTGCGCGATGCCAAATGGTCGAATGGCGATCCGGTGACGGCGGGCGATTTCGTCTATGGCTGGCAGCGCGCGGCCAATCCGGCGACGGCATCCGAATATGCCTGGTTCATCGAACTGATGAACATCGTCAACGCGACCGAGGTGGTCAAGGGCGACAAGGCCCCGGAAGAACTGGGCGTCAAGGCGCTGGACGACAAGACCCTGCAGGTCACGCTGGCCACGCCGACCCCCTATTTCGTCAAGACGCTGGCCCATCCGACCACCTATCCGGTGAACCGCAAGGTGGTCGAGGAATTAGGCGATGACTGGACCAAACCCGGCAATCTGGTCGGCAATGGCGCCTACAAGCTGGACAGTCACGATCTGGGCGTGTCGCTGGTGGTGTCGAAGAATGACACGTACTGGGACGCGGATCACACGATCATCGACAAGGTCGATTTCATCACCGTGAACGACCAGAACATCGCCCTGACCCGCTATCTTGCAGGCGAGCTTGACTGGTTCGACCGGGTTCCCGCCGGTCAGTTCCCCAAGCTGCTGAAGGAATATCCCGATCAGGCGGTCAGCACCCCGCGCGCCTGTACCTATGGCTATCTGTTCAACCTGTCCGGCAAGGGCCCGGAATCGCTGAAAGATCTGCGGGTGCGGCAGGCGCTGTCCTATGCCGTGGACCGCGACATTGTCACCGACAAGATTCTGCAGGGCGGCCAGCACCCGGCCTATTACTGGACCAACGCGGCCATCGAGGGGTTCGAGGCCCCCGATATCGAAATGTCGCACTGGACCCAGGCCGAGCGTGTGGAAAAGGCCAAGGCACTGCTGACCGAGGCGGGTTATGGCCCCGACAACCCGCTGAAGCTAACCGTCCAGTACAACACCAGCGATGATCACAAGAAGCTGGCCATCGCCGTCCAGCAATTCTGGAAGGCCATCGGGGTCGATGTGACGCTGGCCAATTACGAATGGAAGGTACATACCGACCGGATGCAAAATCAGGATTTCGAGGTCGGCCGCGCTGCCTGGTGCGCCGATTATAACGAGGCCTCGACCTTTCTCGATTATTTCCGCACCGACGGTTATAACAACGGCAAATGGTCGAATGCCGATTTCGACAAGCTGCTGGCCGACGCCAGGGCGGCGGACAATGCTGCGGAACTCTACCAGCAGGCCGAACAGATCCTGATCGGTGACATGCCCCTTGTGCCGGTCTATCACTATGCCAACGCGATGATGGTCCGGCCCGACCTGCGCGGCATTCCCTATGACAACGCGATGTATAACTGGTACGCCAAGGACATGTATCGCGTCACCGAGTGATGCTGCCAATCCTGCGGGAAGGGGGCAGTCCCTTCCCGACCCCGACTCATTTGCCGACATTCCACGACAGGGAGCCCGCACCCGATGTTCGCATACGTCATGCGGCGGTTGGCGGTGGCGATACCCACGCTGCTGCTGCTGATCGTCTTTTCCTTCATCCTGATGCATCTGGCCCCCGGCGGGCCGTTCACACAGGAACGCGACCTGCCGCCGCAGGTTCTGGCCAATCTGAACGCGAAATACGGGCTGGATCAGCCGCTGTGGCAGCAATTGCAGACCTATCTTCAGGGCATCGTCCTGCATTTCGATTTCGGCCCCAGCTTCGTCTATCCCGATCTGACGGTGAACGAACTGATCGCCAAGGGTTTTCCGGTCACGCTGACCTATGGCTCGCTGTCCTTTGTGATGGCGGTGATCGTGGGTGTCACCCTGGGCGTGGTGGCCGCCATCTGGCACAATAGCTGGATCGACTATCTTGCAGTCGGCATTTCCATCGGCGCGCAGGTTCTGCCGAATTTCGTCATGGCGCCAATCCTGGTGCTGATCTTTACCCTGGGCCTGCGCCTGCTGCCCGGCGGCGGCTGGAGTTTCTCCGACCCCGCCTTCTGGATCATGCCGGTGATCGCGCTGTCAACCAGCTATATGGCCTCGATCGCGCGGATCACCCGCTCTTCCATGCTGGAGGTGCTGGGCTCCAACCATATTCGCACCGCCCGCGCCAAGGGCATGCCCGAACACCGCGTCATCCTGCGCCACGCGCTGAAACCCGCGATGCTGCCGGTGATCAGCTATCTGGGGCCGGTCTTCGTGTCGATGATCGTCGGATCCGTGGTGATCGACGTCTATTTCTCGACCGGCGGAATCGGCAAGGCCTTTGTCGATTCGGCGCTGAACCGGGACTATGCGGTGATGATGGGCGTGACGATCCTGATCGGCGCGCTGACCATCCTGTTCAATTTGCTTGTCGATATCCTCTATGCGTGGATCGACCCCAAGATCCGGTACTAGGCCATGGTGATCGAACAACAAAAGATGCAATCTCTGGCCGACCGCATGGCCGTGAACGAGGTCAGGGGCCGCAGCCCATGGGCCGACGCGCGCAGGCGGTTCGTGCGAAACAAGGCGGCGATGGCGGGGCTGGTCCTTCTGGTGCTGGTCACGCTGTTCGCCGTGTTCGGCAGTCATCTGGCCGCATGGTCGAATGACGAACCCGACTGGAACATCATGGGGCAGGTCGCCGATCTGGGCATGCCATCCATCGCCAACGGCCATTATTTCGGCACCGACGATCTGGGCCGCGATCTGTTCGCGCGCACCGTGCAGGGCACGCAGATCAGCCTGATGGTCGGGATCGTCGGCGCGGCCATCGCAGTGGTGGTCGGCACGCTTTACGGCGCGACGGCGGGCTATGTGGGCGGGCGGACCGATCAGGTCATGATGCGCGCCGTCGATATCCTGATGGCGATCCCCTACATGTTCGTGCTGATCCTGCTGCTGGTGATGTTCGGGCGGTCGATCTCGATGCTGTTTCTGGGCATCGGCCTGATTTCCTGGCTGGACATGAGCCGCATCGTCCGGGGCCAGACCCTGACCCTGAAGCACCGCGAGTTCATCGAGGCCGCCCGCGCCACCGGCGTGCCGTCATGGAAGATCATCCTGCGCCATATCGTCCCGAACCTGCTGGGCGTGGTCGCGGTCTATGCAACGCTGCTGGTGCCGCTGATGATCCTGACCGAAAGCTTCATCAGCTTTCTGGGTCTCGGCGTGCAGGAACCGCTGACAAGCTGGGGCGCGCTGATTTCCGAGGGCGCGGCCACGATGGCCTATGGCACGCTGTGGCAGCTTGGCTTTCCGCTGTTTTTCTTCTGCATCACGCTGTTCGGCTTTTTCTTCGTGGGCGACGGCCTGCGCGATGCGCTTGACCCGAAGGATCGCTGACATGGCCCTGCTGGAAATCACCAATCTGGATGTCCGCTTTGACACCAATGACGGCGAGGTGCGCGCCGTCAACGATGTCAGCCTGTCCGTCGATGCGGGCGAAACTCTGGGCATCGTCGGCGAATCGGGCAGCGGCAAATCGCAACTGTCCTTTGCCATCATGGGGCTGCTGGCAAAGAACGGCCGCGCCTCGGGCAGCGTGCTTTTCGACCGAGCCGAGATCCTGAACACGCCGCCAAAGGTGCTGAACCGGATCCGCGCCGAAAAGATCGCGATGATCTTTCAGGATCCGATGACCTCGCTGAACCCCTATATGCGGGTGGCCGACCAGATGGCCGAGGTGCTGACCCTGCACAAGGGCCTGTCAAAACGCGAGGCCGTGGCCGAATCCGTGCGCATGCTGGATGCGGTGAAAATCCCTGATGCGGCGCGGCGGGTGCGGCTTTATCCGCATGAATTTTCCGGCGGCATGCGCCAGCGGGTGATGATCGCCATGGCGCTGCTGTGCCGGCCGCAACTGCTGATCGCCGATGAACCCACGACCGCGCTGGATGTGACAGTGCAGGCGCAGATCATGCAGCTTCTGGCCGATCTGCAACGCGACTTTGGCATGGCGATGATCCTGATCACGCATGATCTGGGCGTCGTCGCCGGCGCATGCAGGCAGGTGGCCGTCATGTATGGCGGTCGCATCCGCGAGACGGGGCCGGTCGGGCCGTTGTTCCGCGAACCCGCCCACCCCTATACGCAGGGCCTGCTGGCTGCGATCCCGCGCATCGACCAGCCGGGCGACGAACTGGCCGCCATCCCCGGATCGCCGCCCAACATGACCCGACCGCCGCAGGGCTGCGCCTTCGAGCCGCGCTGCCCTTATCGCCGCGCGGGCTGCACAACGGAACGACCACAACTGGAACGCTTTGCCGATACTCGCGCCCGCGCCTGTTTTGCGCCCCTGCCCGACGTGCTGGCCCGTCGCACCACCGAGGAGATCGCATGACCATGACCGTGACCCGGCCCCTGCTGGACGTGCGCGACCTGCGCGTGACCTTTCAGATCCGGTCGCAGGGCGACATGCCCTGGACCGCCCGGCGCCCCCTGCATGCGGTGGGCGGCGTCGGTTTCACCCTGAATCCGGGCGAGACACTGGGCGTCGTCGGCGAATCCGGCTGCGGCAAATCGACGCTGGCCCGTGCGCTGATCGGGCTGGTGCCCGCGACCGGGCGGGCTGAATGGATCGACGGCAAGGATCTGATCGGGCTGACACCCCGGCAGATGATGCAGTACCGCAGCGACATCCAGATGGTGTTTCAGGATCCGCTGGCATCACTGAACCCGCGCATGACCGTGGGCCAGATCATCGCCGAGCCGCTGACCACCCATCACCCCGGCCTGTCGCGCCCCGATGTCCGCGACCGCGTCAAGGCGATGATGGACAAGGTCGGGCTGCTGCCGAATCAGATCAACCGCTATCCGCATGAATTCAGTGGCGGGCAGTGTCAGCGCATCGGCATCGCCCGCGCGCTGATCGTGGAACCAAAGCTGATCATCTGCGACGAACCCGTCAGCGCGCTGGATGTCTCGATTCAGGCGCAGGTGATCAACCTGCTGATCCGGCTGCAACGGGATCTTGGGCTGGCGCTGATCTTTATCGCCCATGACCTGAGCGTGGTGAAACATATCAGCGACCGGGTGATGGTGCTGTATCTGGGCAAGGTGATGGAGATCGCGCCGTCGGACGAATTATATGCCGCACCGCAGCACCCCTATACGCAGGCGCTGTTGTCTGCGGTGCCTGTGCCCGATCCCGATTACGACCCCGCCGCGACGGTGGTGCCCCTTGCAGGCGATCTGCCCTCGCCCATGGACCCGCCCTCGGGCTGCGTCTTTCGCACCCGCTGCCCGCGCGCGCAGGACACCTGCGCCGCACAGGTGCCTGCGCTGACGGGCGACGATCACCAGACGGCCTGCCATTTTCCCGGTCCTCTGACCGGCGAGGAAATCGCCCGCGCAAGACGGACCGAAGCCGCCTGACATGTCGTCCCTGCCCCAGCCCGACCCAAAGACCTATGCCGCGCGTTGGGCGGCGTTGAAGAATGTTCCGCCCTTTCTGGCGCTGATCTGGCGCGCCAGCCCCGGCCTGACGCTGGCGCTGATCCTGCTGCGGCTGCTGCGCGCCGTTACGCCCGTGTCGATGCTGTTGGTCGGCAAGCTGATCATCGACGAGGTGGTGCGCCTGTCCGCCCTGCCCGCGCCCCCCGGAACGCTGGGCGCGTGGTGGCAATCGGGGCTGGCGGGGCATCTGATCCTGCTGCTGGCGGCGGAACTGGGGCTGGCGCTGGCATCCGACCTGCTGGGACGGCTGATCACCTATGCCGACAGCCTGTTGCAGGAAAAGCTGGTCATCTCGCTGTCGATCCGGCTGATGGACCACGCGGCGGATCTGGATCTGGCCAGTTTCGAGGATGCAGGCTTTCAGGACCGGCTGGACCGTGCCCGCCGTCAGACCATGGGCCGCATCCCGCTGGTCGGGCAACTCATGCAGCAATTGCAGGACGGCGTAACGGTGATCAGCTTTGGTGCCGGGTTGATCGCCTATAACCCCTGGCTGGTGCTGTTGCTGCTGGCCGCCCTGATCCCGGCCTTTCTGGGCGAGGTGCATTTCAACGCCCTGACCTATGAAATGAACTGGCGCCGCGCCCCCGAGCGGCGCGAACGCGATTATCTGCGCATGATCGGCGCAACCTCGGAATCGGCGAAAGAGGTCAAGATATTCGGCCTGAACGGTTTCCTGCGCGACCGCTATCTGGAACTGGCGATGCGCTTCTATGCCGAAAACCGCACGATCCTGGGGTGGCAGTTGACGGTGATGGCGCTGCTGACCGGGCTGGGGACCGTCTGCTATTACGGGGCCTATCTGTGGATCATCGGGCGCACGCTGACGGGGCAGTTGTCACTTGGCGACCTGACCTTCCTGTCGGGCAGTTTCCTGCGCCTGCGCGGGCTGATCGAGGGGCTGCTGTCATCCTTTTCCAGCATGGCGGGGCAGGCCATGTATCTGGACGACCTTTACGGCCTTTTCCGCGAAAGGCCCGCCATCGCGTCACCGGACAACCCCCTGCCCGTCCCCGATCCGATCCGGCGGGGCATCTCGTTCGAGGATGTCGGCTTTCGCTATCCCGGTCAGGACCGTTGGGCGGTGCGCCACCTGTCCTTTCACCTGATCGCGGGCGAGACGGTGGCATTGGTCGGCGAGAACGGCGCGGGCAAGACCACCATCGTCAAGCTGCTGGCCCGTCTCTACGACCCGACCGAGGGGCGAATCCTGCTGGATGGGCGCGATCTGCGCGATTACGATCTGGACGGGCTGCGCGCCGCCATCGGGGTGATCTTTCAGGATTTCATCCGCTACGCGATGACCGCATCGGACAATATCGCCACCGGCCGGATCGAGGCCCGCGCCGACCGCCCCCGGATCGAGACCGCCGCCGGGCGTGCGCTGGCGGATCAGGTGATCGCCAGACTGCCCGCCGGATATGATCAGATGGTTGGCAAGCGTTTTGCGCGCGGGATAGAGCTGTCGGGCGGCGAGTGGCAGAAACTGGCCATCGCCCGCGCCTATATGCGCGACGCCCAACTGCTGATTCTGGACGAACCCACCGCCGCGCTGGATGCCCGCGCGGAATTTCAGGTGTTCCAGCGTTTCAGGGATCTGTCCACGGGGCGAACCGCCCTGCTGATCTCGCACCGGTTCAGCAGTGTGCGGATGGCCGACCGGATCATCGTGCTGGACAACGGCCGGGTCGAGACGACCGGAAGCCACGATCAGCTTGTCGCAACCGAAGGACGCTACCGCGAGCTGTTCGAGCTGCAAGCTCAGGGCTATCGCTGAGGCGCGCGTGTGCCGGACATTTTTGTGACTGACCGGTTGCCTTGGCCCGAAAAGCCGCCTAACCACCCAACCGCGAAACCAAGGGGACATCATGGCCCAGAACGACTTCGACCCCCGCCACCTTGAAACGCTGGACCGCGACCTGGGGCGATTCTCGTTTCTCGAATCGGCGGCGTCCCTTGCGGGCAAGCCTCTGGTCGGACCCGGCATCGGGCTGGTGTTCATCATGCTGGCCGCGCTGGCCTCGGCGCTGTTTCTGGGACAAGGCAGCAACAACCTGCTGGTTGTCGTCGCCGCCGGGTTCGGTGCCTATATGGCGCTGAATATCGGGGCCAACGATGTCGCCAACAACATGGGACCGGCAGTCGGTGCCAACGCGCTGACCATGGGCGGCGCCATCGCTATCGCCGCGATCTTTGAAAGCGCGGGGGCGCTGATCGCGGGGGGGGATGTCGTCTCGACCATTTCAAAAGGGATCATCGCGCCCGACAGCATGGCGGACGAACAGATCTTCATCTGGGCGATGATGGCCGCGCTGCTGGCCTCGGCGCTGTGGATCAACCTTGCCACATGGATCGGCGCGCCGGTCTCGACCACGCATTCGGTGGTGGGCGGGGTCATGGGCGCGGGCGTGGTCGCCGCAGGTTTCGGTGCCGTAAGCTGGGGCAAGATGGGGGCCATAGCCGCAAGCTGGGTCATCTCGCCCGCGCTGGGCGCGCTGATCGCCGCCGGCTTTCTGTGGCTGATCAAGGCGCGCATCATCTATCGCGACGACAAGATCGTGGCCGCCCGCGTCTGGGTGCCGGTGCTGGTCGGCATCATGTCGGGCACGTTCGCGGCGTATCTGGCGCTGAAAGGGCTAAAGCATCTGATCAGAATCTCGTTCGGGCACGCGCTGCTGATCGGGCTGGCCCTGGGCGTGCTGACATGGCTGATCATGATCCCGGTGGTCCGCCGCCAGTCGCAGGGGCTGGAAAACCGCAACAAGTCGCTGAAGGTACTGTTCGGCATTCCGCTGGTGGTATCCGCCGCGTTGCTGAGTTTCGCGCACGGGGCCAATGACGTGGCCAATGCCGTCGGGCCGCTTGCCGCCATCGTCGCCGCCTCGCAGCACGGTGCCTTTGCCAGCTCGGTCTCGATTCCCGCCTGGGTCATGCTGATCGGAGCCTTTGGCATTTCCTTCGGCCTGTTCCTGTTCGGACCAAAGCTGATCCGCATGGTCGGCAGCCAGATCACCAAGCTGAACCCGATGCGCGCCTATTGCGTGGCACTGTCCGCCGCGATCACCGTCATCGTGGCAAGCTGGCTGGGCCTGCCCGTCAGTTCCACCCATATCGCCGTGGGCGCGGTCTTTGGCGTCGGCTTCTTTCGCGAATGGGATTCCGAACGCCGCTTGCGCAAGGCCGCAATGGCCATCCCCGACCGCCCCGCCGTGTCCCCCGAGGAACGCCGCCGCCGCAAGCTGGTCCGCCGTTCGCATCTGCTGACCATCGCCGCCGCCTGGATCGTCACAGTTCCCGCCGCCGCGATTCTGTCGGCGCTGATCTTCCTGATCATCGGTCAGCTTCTGTCCTGATCCGGACCGCAAGCCGACCCATTTCGAATCGCCCTTCACCCAAGATCGATTCACATTTGTATATATCAAATAGCCGCACCGATTATTGTATGCGCTAATATTCCTTTGGGCTGTGCTTCATATTATATTTCACGCAAAAGCTGTATTGATCAATCTGTGGTAGAAAAATTCTGATTTTTTTCTACATGAATTTCAGTGGCATATTCGAAATTACAATTCGAACCTTCTGAATTTTTACCATACATTAAAAAAGGCGCAAACGCGCTGACAACCCAGTTTTTATTGCCATCTTTATCAGGAAAAATCTATGAAAGTTTACCTTGCATCCGCCCTGCTTGCCAGTACGCTTGCCCTGTCGTCGCTGAATACCGCAAGCGCGGCCACCGTCGTGGACACCGAACTGTCACTGCTGATCGACGTGTCCGGCAGCGTCAATACCACCGAATTCAACCTGCAACGTCAGGGCTACGTGGATGCGTTCCGCGATACGGCGATCCAGAACCTGATCACCGACACCGATGGCGGAACCCGCCTTGGCAATATCGCGGTCAATGTCGTCTACTGGGCCTCCTCTGCCGTCGAGGTTCTGCCCTGGACGCTGATCAACAGCGCGGCCACAGCCAACAGCTTTGCGGATACGCTGAACGGGTTGACAAGCCGCGCAGGCACCGGCAATTCAACCGCTCCGGGAACGGCGATCAATTACGCGCTGAACAGCCTGAACGCCAATGATTTCGACGGCAATCGCGTGGTTATCGACGTGTCTGGCGACGGCAGCGAAAACACCGGTGCCAACACCGCCGCCGCGCGCGACGCGGCCATTGCGGGGGGCGTGGACCGCATCAACGGCATTGCCATCCTGGACGGCTATCCCTCGCTTGAGACCTGGTACAACGACAATATCAAGGGCGGAACCAACGGCTTTGTGCTGACCGCCAACGATTTCAACGATTTCGGCAACGCCATCAGGAAAAAGCTTGGCTATGAGATCGCGAACAGCACGCCGGCTATCCCGCTGCCCGCCGCCATCTGGCTTCTGGGTGGTGCGGTGGGCGGGCTTGGCCTGATGCGCCGCCGCTCGCGTGGCTGAGTCAGGGATTTCCCGCCTCCTCCCACAGAGGGGCACCGCTTGCCGGTGCCCCTTCCCGATTCCGTCGCCCTTGCCGTGCCGGGCCGCAGCGACTAGGGTCTGACCGACCCTGACACGGACCCGCAGATGCAAGCCGACAACGCCCAACCCGCCTATCAGGTTCTGGCGCGGAAATACCGCCCCGAAACCTTTGCCGATCTGGTCGGGCAGGATGCGATAGTGCGCACGCTGAAGAATGCCTTCGCTGCCGAACGCATTGCGCAGGCCTTTATCATGACCGGCATCCGGGGAACGGGCAAAACCACCACCGCCCGGATCATCGCCAAAGGCATGAACTGCGTCGGCCCTGACGGTCAGGGTGGCCCCACGACCCAGCCTTGCGGGGTCTGCGAGCATTGTGTGGCGATCACCGAGGGTCGGCATGTCGATGTGCTGGAAATGGACGCAGCCAGCCGCACCGGCGTGAACGACATCCGCGAGATCATCGAAAGCGTGCATTACCGGGCGGCCAGCGCGCGCTACAAGATCTATATCATCGACGAGGTTCACATGCTGTCCACCAGCGCCTTCAACGCGCTGTTGAAGACGCTTGAGGAACCGCCCCCCCATGTGAAATTCATCTTCGCCACCACCGAAATTCGCAAGGTGCCGGTGACGGTTTTGTCGCGCTGTCAGCGGTTCGACCTGCGCCGCATCGAACCCGAGGTGATGATCGCCCTGCTGCGCCGCATCGCGGCGGCCGAGAACGCGCAGATCACCGATGACGCGCTGGCCCTGATCACCCGCGCCGCCGAAGGCAGTGCCCGCGACGCGACCAGCCTGCTGGATCAGGCGATCAGCCATGGCGCGGGCGAAACAACCGCCGATCAGGTCCGCGCCATGCTTGGCCTTGCCGACCGGGGCCGCGTCATCGACCTGTTCGAGATGATCCAGCGTGGCGATGCAGCGGCGGCCCTGACCGAGCTTCAGTCACAATATGCTGACGGTGCCGATCCGGTGGCCGTTCTGCGCGATCTGGCCGAGATCACGCATTGGGTGTCGGTCGCCAAGATCACGCCCGAGGCCATCGACGATCCGACAGTCTCGCCGGACGAACGCACGCGGGGGCAGGCGCTGGCGGGCAGGCTGCCGATGCGGGTGCTGACGCGGCTGTGGCAGATGCTGCTCAAATCGCTGGACGAGGTCTCTGCCGCGCCCAATGCCATGATGGCCGCCGAGATGGCGCTGATCCGGCTGACCCATGTGGCCGATCTGCCCGACCCCGAGGCGCTGATCCGCAGGATCCGGCAGGCGCAGGCGGCGGGCGATTTCACGCAGCAAACCGCGCCATCGGGCACCGCTCCGCAGCACGCGCCGCGCGCCGCGCGCCCTGCCACCCCCGCGGTGGCGGTGCAGCCCTCGGGCGCGGCAACGGCCATGTCACTGGCCGTTGCCCCCGACGCTTTCGCGGCCTATCCCGATTTTGCATCGGTGGTCGATCTGATCCGCCGGATGGGCGACATGCTGCTGCTGATGCAGGTCGAAAACCACGTCGCGCTGGTCCGTTATTCCCCCGGACGAATCGAGTTCGAGCCGCGCGGCAACGCCCCTGCCGATCTGGCGCAGAAACTGGCCGAGCGTCTGCGTGGCTGGTGCGGCGGCCAAAGGTGGGGAGTATCGGTCACAGGCTCGGGCGGCGCGCCGACCCTCGCCGAAATCCGCACGACGGAACAGAATGCCGCCCGCGAACGGGCGCTGAATCTGACCATCGTGCAGCAGGTTCTGGCAGCCTTTCCCGCTGCGCGCCTGACCAATGTGACAAGGATCGCCCCCGATCCGGTCATCACCCCCGAGATCGCCGCCGAAGGCGCGGCGAACCCGCATGACACCCAGGGCCCCGTCGCCGAAGTCGAGGAATGGGATCCGTTCGAGGATGAGGATTAAGACATGATCAAGGGTTTGGGCGGTCTTGGCGACATGACCAAGATGATGAAAGCCGCCAAGGACATGCAGGACCGGATGCAGCAGATGCAGGACGATCTGGCGCGCATCACGGTGATCGGCGAATCTGGTGCCGGCCTGGTCAAGGCCACCTGCACCGCCAAGGGCGAACTGACCGCGCTGGATATCGACCCGTCGATCTTTCAGCCTTCGGAAAAAGAGGTGGTCGAGGATCTGATCCTCGCGGCCATCAAGGACGCACAGCGCCGCGCGCAGGACAGGATGCAAGCCGAAATGGCCCGCATTACCGAAGATCTGGGCCTGCCCCCCGGCATGAGCCTGCCCTTCTGACGCATATGGCCGAAGGCAGCGACGACATTCAGGCGCTGATCGCGCTTATGGCGCGGCTGCCCGGCCTCGGGCCGCGCTCGGCCCGGCGCATCGCGCTGCACCTGATCCGCAAACGCAATGGCCAGATGATCCAGCTTGCAAGACTGCTGGACAGCGTTGCCAGCCAGTCGCGCGAATGCCTGACCTGCGGCAATATCACCGACCGCGACGAATGCGCGATCTGCACCGACCCGGCGCGGGCGAACGGGGAAATCTGCGTGGTGCAGGATGTCGCCGATCTTTGGGCGCTGGAACGTGGGCGCACCTTTCGCGGCCGCTATCATGTGCTGGGGGGCACGCTGTCGGCGCTGGACGAAATCGGCCCCGAGGATCTGGGCATCCCCGCCCTGATCGACCGCATCGCACGCGACCGCATCTCCGAGGTGATTTTGGCCCTGAACGCCACGGTGGACGGCCAGACCACGGCGCATTACATCGCCGACGCGCTGGCGGGAACCGGCGTGACGGTGACAGGCCTCGCGCAGGGGGTGCCCATCGGGGGCGAACTCGACTATCTCGACGACGGCACGATCAGCGCCGCCCTGCGCGCAAGGCGACGCCTGTAGCAGCAGGCCCCGCAGGGGCGACAACCCGCCCTGTGCCGATCCCGGACCGGCACCCATGCAGGGGGTCCGGGGGGCGCACAGCTCCCCCGGCCATCGCGGGACGCAAAGGATCAGGCGTCCAGCTTCTCCACCTTTGCGGCGCTTCTGGCAATCTCGATCCGGCGGGGTTTCAGCGCCTCGGGAATCTCGCGAATCAAATCGACATGCAGCATACCATCGACATGGCTGGCACCATCAACGCGAACATGGTCGGCAAGGGTGAATTTGCGCTCGAAGGCACGGGTGGCGATGCCGCGATGCAGATAGACGCGCCCGCCATCCTCATCGGCCTTCCTGGCCGAAACGATCACCGCGCCATCGCGCATCTCGACATTCAGATCACCGGGGGCAAAGCCAGCAACGGCGATCGAGATGCGATAGCTGTCATCGCCAGTTTTCTCGATGTTATAGGGGGGATAGGTCGGGGCTGCCACATCTGCGGACAGGGCACGGTCCATCACATCGGCCAGCCGGTCAAAACCCACCGAGGCACGATACAGCGGGGTCAGGTCGAAATTGCGCATCAGTCACATCCTTTCATAAGCGATGCCATGAATGCCCCCCGTCAGCCGGGCGGGCGTCCCGCCGACGCCGCTTTGGGCCGCCGACAGGACAGATGTGGGTGCGGATCGGCGGCGTTCAAGCCCCCAACGCCCTGTTTATGCGTGATGGGTCAGCGCGTGGGCGATCTGATCCTTCAGATGTGCGCGCTTGCGGCGCAGCCCCTTCTCGGCTTCTTCTGTTATCGGCGTCACCGAGGTTTCCGCGTTATGCACCTGATCGTTGATCTGGTCATATTCCTCAAGCAGCCGCGCGAAATGCGCATCTTTCAGCTTCAGTTCGTGGATGCGCGGGCCTGCGGCGGGAAATTCCTCATGAATGCTATGCGGGGTCGCCATGAAATCCTCCATTTACACAAATACATGCGGTCCCTCGACCTAAACAGCCGCAGCCGGGCTTTCAAGCAGTCGGACGGCGACAACGCCGGATGCGGCATTCCGCCGCAGCCCGGTCGCGCGGCTACAGATGCCCCTGCCGTATCAGAATCCAGACGATCCCCGCACCCAGAACCAACAGGCCAAAGGCCACCGATGCGGCAAAATTCAGCGTCCGGTTGCGCAGCCGCCCGAACTGGCCAAGCTGACCAAGATAGGCCACCAGCACATTGCGCGCCCGCGACAACGCTGCCAGATCCAATTGCCGGGCAACCTTGGGCTGGGCGCTCAGCCGGTCGGCATCGGCCAGCGCACGGGCGGGTTTGCGCAGCCTGCGCGGCAGGGCCGCGCCGCGACGGCGCAGCATCTGATCCAGGCTTGGCCGCTCGCCCCGCCGCGCGCCGCCAAAGCGATCCGCGATCAGCCGGGCCACCTCGTCCGCCATACGGCGAATTTCGTCGATATTCGGTGTGTCGCTGCTCATACCGGGCAGCATAGACGGGATGGCGCAGGCGTTCCAGTCGGCATAAGCTGTGCGGATGAAGCTCGAACGTATCGTCACAGGCACCGACGCGGGCGTGCCTATCCTTCTGGTGCATGGCCTGTTTGGTCAGGGCCGCAATCTGGGTGCCATCGCCCGGCGGCTTGCGGAAACCCGCCGGGTGATTGCCGTCGATCAACGCAATCACGGCAACAGCCCGCACAGCGCCGATCACAGCTATCAGGATATGGCGGGGGATCTGGCGGAAATCATTGCCGAATATGGCGGCAGAGTCGATCTGGCCGGGCATTCGATGGGCGGCAAGGCGGCGATGCTGCTTGCGCTGACGCGACCCGAATTGCTGCGCAAGCTGGTGGTGATGGACATCGCACCCGTCGCCTATGCCCATAGCCAGAACCACCTGATCGATGCGTTGGAGGCCACGGATCTGACCGGCCTGACCCGGCGCAGCGATGCCGACCGGCGGCTGGCCGAAATGGTCCACGCCCCCGGCCTGCGCGCCTTTCTGCTGCAATCGCTGGATCTGAAATCCGATCCGCCGCGCTGGCGCCTGAACCTGCCCGTGCTGCGCGACTGGATGGAACGCACGACCGGCTGGCCCGACGGCCTGCCGCGGGCGACTTTCGGCGGCCCTGTGCTGTTCATGGCGGGGGCCGATTCGGATTATGTCGATCAGGCGGGCGAAGCCGCGATGCGCAGCTATTTTCCGCAGGCGCGGCTGGTACGGCTGAAGAATGCCGGGCACTGGATGCATGCCGACGCGCCCGAGGCCGTGGCCAGCACCCTTGCGGCCTTTCTGGGCAATGGCTGACCCCCTTCAGCAGATCAGATCCAAATTCGCGACGCCGGTATCGCCGGGGATTTTCGTGGTGATGCTGCCCGGAACGACCCGGCACCCGGTCGCCTGCGCCGCCGCCTGTTCCATCAGCGATTGCACGCCCCCGTGACTGCCGGGGGCAAGCGCCGTCATACGGATCACCTGCGCCTGATCGCCCTTGCGGTAAACCACAAAGTCGATCCCGCCCAAGGTCACGCGGAACTTGTCCGCCCCGAACATGTCAGGACCGGGCGAGGCGCAAGCACATGAAAGCACCAGCATGGCAAGGCAAAGAAATCGGTTCATTCGCCGATCATT
>NZ_JBKEBL010000308.1:0-13361 GCF_047973135.1 Paracoccus sp. (in: a-proteobacteria) | reverse complement strand
GCGGTCGCGCTGTGCGAGAAATACCAGCGCCCGGTGGCCAGCTTCGCGCAGGCGCGGCAGATGCTGGGCCTGCGGGCGGCCTGATGGTTTCTGGCCTGTTCGCGCGCCTTCTCGGCGATGCCGAGATGACGGCCCTGATGGGCGACGAGGCGGCGGTCCTTGCCATGCTGCGGGCCGAGCGCCGCCGATGTCCCCGCGGCCCCGTAAAGCGAGACATTCAGCAGGCGCGGCAGCAATTCGTCCAGCCGCTGCAACTGGCGACTCAGCGGCGCGCGCCAGATGGCAATCTTGGCACCAAGCGTTGTCGGCGCGGCAATCTGGAAGCGGGTATGCGCGGGGATTGGCAGATCGGCATATTCGCGGGCTTTCGCGGCCAACAGGTCGGCAAGCCCCGACAAACGCGAGCGCAGAAGCGCCAGCGCCTGCGACAGCTGGATCATCAGCCCGGTATCGACAATATCCTGAGAGGTCGCGCCGAAATGCACCCAGGCCGCATGATCGCCTGCCGCCGTCTTCAGCGCGCCGATTACCGGCTGCGCGGCGATACCGGCGCGGGCCACGCCTGCCGCCAGCCCCTCAGGCTCCGGCCTCAGGGTTTCGGCGGCTTTCGCAATCGCTGCCGCCGCATCCTTCGGGATGATCCCCAGCCTGCCCTGCGCGCGCGACAGCGCCGCCTCGGCCCTCAGCATGGCCGAAAGCGCCGCCTCGTCGCCCATCAGCGCCGCCATTTCGGCGTCGCCCAGAAGTCTCGCGAACAGGGCAGAGGCCATCAGGCAGCCCGAAGCCCGAGCATCTGGCGCGCCTGCACGAAGCTCGCGACCGGGCGCTCGTATTTTTCACAAAGCTCGACCGCACGCTTCACCAGGGCCGCGTTCGAGGGGGCCAGCCGGTCCTTGTCGAGACGGACGTTATCCTCCAGCCCGGTGCGGGCATGGCCACCCGAGGAGATCGCCCATTCGTTCAGCACGATCTGATTCGGCCCGATCCCGGCCGCGCACCATGCGGCATCCTTACCGAACAGCCGCTTCTCGGTGTGGTGATAGTAATCGAACACGTCGCGGTCGACCGGCATGGCGTTCTTCACGCCCATGACGAACTGCACGTAAGGTGTATCCTTGATCTTTCCCGCCTTGTGCATCGCCGCCGCCAGCAGGATGTGGGAAAGGTCGAATGCCTCGATTTCCGGCTTCACATCGTATTTCAGCATCTCGGATGCCAGCCACTCCACCAGGTCCGGCGGATTTTCGTAAACCCGGGTCGGGAAATTGTTCGACCCGACCGACAGGCTGGCCATGTCCGGCGCAAGGGGCAGCATGCCGCCCCTCGCATTCCCCGCACCCGAGCGTCCGCCCGTCGAAAGCTGCACGATCATGCCGGGGCAATGCTTTTCCAGCCCCTCCTTCAGCGCCGCGAAGCGCTCAGGGTCCGAGGTCGGCTTGCCCTCATCATCGCGCACATGGCAATGCGCGATGGATGCGCCGGCCTCAAAGGCCTCTTGCGTGGATTCGATCTGTTCCGCGATGGTGATCGGAACCGCCGGGTTGTTGTCCTTGGTCGGCAGGGATCCGGTGATCGCCACGCAGATGATGCAGGGTTGTGTCATGGCTTGCCCTCAGATGTCGAAAAAGACGGTTTCGCCGTCGCCCTGCAAACGGATGTCAAAGCGATAGACGGTCTTGCCGTCGCGTTCGGTCCGTCTGCCGATCAGGGTGGCGCGGCGGTTTTCCCATTCGATCATGTTCAGCACCGGATCGACGGCATTCGCCTCGGCCTCGTCGTCGAAATACATCCGGGTGTTCAGGCCTAGATTGATGCCGCGCGCGACGACCCACAGGTTCAGATGCGGGGCCATAGGGGCATGCGCCTCGTTCGCGCGGCCTTCCCAGTCGGGCTGCACGGCAACCTTGGCCGAGACGCCGGATTGCAGCTTGCGGCGCGGCATGACCTTGCCCGGCTTGACGGTGTCGAACCCCCATTCGCCGGTCTCGAAATTGGTGATCACCCGGCCCCAGCCGCGAAACCCGTCCTCGACCGGTCCGCCGCCTTCGGGATGGGCATAATGGCCGTCGGCATTGGCCTGCCAGACCTCAAGCAGCACGTCCTTGACCGGGCTGCCGGTGCCGTCGATCACCAGCCCCTCGACCCGGATCCGTTCGCCCGCAGCGTTCGGCCCGGCGATGTCCCAACCAAGTTCCTGACGATAGATGTCAAAGCCTGCGGCCCCCGGCGCAAGGCCGATATGGACATAGGGACCAGCGGTCTGCGAGGCAGTTTCGCGAAGATAGTTCAGCGTCTGTGGCATCTCAGTTCCCCTCCAGCCGGTTCTCGAACAGGGTCGAGCGGCGGCCCCTCAGGACAATGTCGAATTTATAGGCGATGGAATCCAGCGGGATCGTCGCGTTCAGGTCCAGTTTCGCAATCAATTGCTCGACAGCGTCGGCGTCGGGAATCGTCTTGACGATGGGGCAGAACGGGATCAGCGGGTCGCCCTCGAAATAAAGCTGCGTGATCAGCCGCTGGACAAAACCCGAGCCGAAAACCGACACATGGATATGCGCGGGCCGCCAGTTGTTGACCCAGTTGCGCCATGGATAGGCGCCCGGCTTGATCGTGCGGAAAAAGTAATAACCGTTCTCATCCGTCATCGTCCGCCCGCAACCGCCGAAATTCGGATCAATGGGGGCCAGATAGGTGTCCTTCTTGTGGCGATAACGACCGCCGGCATTGGCCTGCCAGATCTCGACCAGAGTGTTCGGCACCGGGCGGGCATTCTCGTCCAGCACGCGGCCATGGACGATGATCCGCTCGCCCACGGGGTCGCCTTCCTTGGCATAGTTCTTGATCAGATCGTTGTCGATCGGATCAATGTCGTTATGGCCGAAAACCGGGCCGGTAATCTCGCTGACGGAATTTTGCAAGGAAATCAGCGAAAAGCGCGGGCTGCGGGCCACCGATGTCTTGTAATCGGGGGTCAGCGCGGGCGGATGCAGGCGCCGGTCCCGCTGGTAATATTCGGCTGGTGTCATTGGCTACCCTCCTTGGCAGGATGTTGCGCGTCCATTTCTGCGTAGGTCTGTTTCGCCAGCTTCAGCGCGTGGTTTGCGCAGGGAACGCCGGCATAGATGGCGACATGCTGGAACGCCTCAAGCACGTCCTGACGCGAGGCCCCGGTGCGCACGGTGGCGCGGATATGCATCGGGATTTCCTCGAAATTCTTGGTCGCGGCCAGCAGGGCCAGCGTGATCATCGATCTTTCGCGGCGGCTGATGCCGTCGCCGGCCCAGACGGTGCCCCAGGCCGAATTGGTGATCAGATCCTGAAAGGGCAGGTCCAGATCGGACTTGGCGGCCTCGGCCCGGTCCACATGAGCATCGCCCAGAACCTCGCGTCGGACCTGCATGCCACGGGCATAACGATCAGACATGGCCCACCTCTTTCAGAAAACCATTGACGATTGCGGCATATTCCCCTGCGGCTTCGACGCAGGGCAGATGCCCTGCCCCGTCGATCAGGCTGAGCTTTGCACCGGGGATCAGATCGGCCGTGGCCTGCACGATGTCAGGCGGAGTCGCGCCATCGGCCGAGCCCGCGATCAGATGCACCGGCAGGCGCAGCGACGGGGCGGCATCGCGCAGGTCGGCGGCGGCGATGGCCTGACAGCAGGCAACGTAACCGTCCTGCGGCTGCCGTTCCAGCATTCGCTGCCAGGGCGCGGCCTTGCCCGCCTGACGGAAGGCGGGCGAGAACCAGCGTTCCATCGTGGCTGAACCGATGCTGACCAGACCGTTTGCACGGATCGCGGCAATCCGGTCGTTCCACATCTGCGCCTCGCCGATCCTTGCGGCGCTGTTGGAAATCACCAGCCCCTTCAGCAGATCGCCATGGCGCAGGGCCAGCGATTGCCCGATCAGCCCGCCGATGGACAGGCCCACGAAAACCACGTCGCGCAGCCCCAGATGCCGGATCAGCCCCGCCGCGTCATCGGCAAGCTGGTCAATGCCATAGGGGCCGGGCGTTTCCTGCGACAGCCCGTGCCCGCGCTTGTCATAGCGGACGATCCGCAAACCCGTGGGCAGATGCGGCAACAACGCATCCCACAGCCGGAAATCCGTTCCAAGCGAGTTCGAAAAAACCACCGCCGGACCATTTGCCGGCCCCTGATCCGCATAATGCAGATCGGCCCCGTTTACCTGAACTGTCAACATCAGTACGGCAACCCGACATAGTTTTCCGCAAAGGCCCTTTGCTGCGCCTCGTTATCGCGCAGAAAGCTGATATCGGCCTGCTGCATCTTCAGGTCGAACGGGCTTTGATCCGGGTAACGGTGCAAAAGCCCGCTGAACCACCAGCTAAAGCGTTCGGCCTTCCAGATGCGCAGCAGCGCCCTTTCGGAATAGCTGTCGATACCGTTGCTGTCCTTGTCCTCGTAATACTGGCGCAGCCCGTGATAAAGATAATGCACATCGCTGGCTGCGGTGTTCAACCCCTTGGCCCCGGTTGGCGGCACGATATGGGCGGCGTCGCCACACAGGAACAACCGGCCCCACCGCATCGGCTCGGTCACGAAAGACCGCAGGGGCGCGATGGATTTTTCGATCGATTCGCCAGTGACAAGCCTGTCGGCGACATCGGCGGGAACCCGGCGCTTCAGTTCTTCCCAAAAGGCAGCGTCGGTCCAGTCCTCGGGGTGATCGGACAGCGCGCACTGGATGTAATAACGCGACAAATTCTCGTTCCGCATCGAACACAGGGCAAAGCCCCGGTCCGAATTGGCATAGATCAGTTCCTCGCTGACCGGAGGCGTGCGGGACAGAATCCCCAGCCAGCCAAAGGGATAGGTCTTTTCATATTCGCGCCGCACTGTCAGGGGGATGGTCTGACGGCTGATGCCATGGAACCCGTCGCAACCGGCAACGAAATCGCAGTCGATGCGGAAATCCTTGCCCTCCTGGGTATAGGTCACAAAGGGCTTGTCGGTATCGGCGTCGTGGATGGTGACGTGATCGACATTAAATTCGGTGCGCGCGCCCACCGCGGCGCGGGCATCGTACAGATCCTGCGTCACCTCGGTCTGGCCATAGACCACCACCGGCTTGCCGGTCAGTTTCTTGAAATCTATATGAAACATGTCGCCGTTGAACGCGACCTGCGTGCCGTCATGTTCGAAACCCTCGGCATGCAGACGGCCCGCAACGCCCGCCTCTTCCATCAGCGCCACCAGACCGGTTTCCAGTACGCCCGCACGGATGCGACCCAGGACATAGTCCCTTGTCTTGCGCTCCAGCACGATGGCCTCGATGCCGCGCTTGTGCAGAAGCTGGCCCAACAACAGCCCTGACGGGCCACCGCCGATAATGACGACTTGTGTTCGCATGAGATCCTCCTCAACTTGAAGCGAATATTGCATGTGGAAATCGCGAAGTAAAATGAGATAATCGACTTTATACTTAGCGATTTGGGCAATCATGGACCGCCGCATCAAGATCCGCCATCTTCAGGCCCTGACCGAGATCGTCCGGCAGGGCAGCATGAAACGCGCCGCCGAACGCCTTTTCCTGACCCAGCCGGCCATCTCGCGCACGCTGGCCGAACTGGAAGATATCGTCGGCGCGGAATTGCTGATTCGCAACCGGGCAGGCGTTTCGCTGACCCCGCAGGGCGAGTTTTTCCATGGCTTTGCGGCGGCCAGCCTGTCGGCGCTGGAACACGGGCTTGCGGGCATCGACGAGGCCGGGCGCGAGGGCGCGATGCAGCTGCGCGTGGGTGCCCTGCCCTCGGTCGCGGCGCGGCTGATGCCCGAGGCGGTCGCCCGGCTTGCCGGGCTGGCCCCCGAGATGCGGCTGACCATCGCCGACGGCTCGCATGCGCAACTGACGGCAATGCTGCGGGCCGGTGATCTGGACGTCGTGATCGGGCGCATGGGCGCGCCCGAAACGATGCGTGGGCTGAGTTTCACCCAGCTTTATCTGGAGGAGGTCGCGGTCGTTGTTCGCCCGGGCCATCCAATCCTGGCCGACCCGGACTTGCGGCGCATCGGTGAATGGCGCGTCCTCTATCCCCCGCCCTGGGCGGCGATCCGCCCCTTCGTGGAACGCCTGCTGATGGCCGAAGGCATCCCCCGCCCGCCGCGCCGGATCGAAACCGTCTCGGGTGCCTTCGGCCGCGCTTTCCTGCCGGGCAGCGATGCGGTCTGGATCATCTCGGCCGGCGTGGTCGCGCGCGAGGTCGCCGATGGCCGTCTGGTCCGCCTGCCCGTTGCGACCGACCTGACCGAGGGCCCTGTCGGCCTGATGAACCGCGTCGGCACCCCCGACGATCCGGCATTGCAACTGTTTGCCCAAGCGGTGAACAAGGCGGTGTCGGGACTGGGGCTGTTCTGACCGGGCGTTGGGTCGGCAGGCGCGGGTCAATTCCGGGGACCGTTGGTGTAACACCGCCGCCGGATGATTTGCGTCCCGCGATGGCCGGGGGAGCTGTGCGCCCCCCGGACCCCCTGCAAAAGCCTGCGGCCGAGCGTCAGGATGTTGGCCGGCGTTGCCCCGTCGAAACATGGCATGCTGCGGCCCGCCCCCCCCTGTCCGCCCGCCCGGCGACTGTCCACAGATCAGCGGCAGCGTTCGGCGTTGGCACCCACGCCGCCAAGCGCCCAGGCGGTCATCTGGGCGATCAGTTCCTGCGCCGCCGCATCGAAGGCGGGAACCAGATCGGCAGTCCGGGTGCTGGCGGCCTGTGCGGTGGTGCGGAAATTTCCGCGGCGGATCACAGTTGCGCTCAGCTCGTCGACAAGCTGGGCATCGACGGACAGGCGGATCAGCGCGCCCTTGCCATCCGTGTCACCGCCGACTTCGGCGTTGAAATCGTAGATCTCGCTGATCAGGGCGTAGTCGCCCCCAAGGCCAAGCGGTTCGCGCCCGACATGGGTAAAGACGTCATAGCGTTGCAGCGCCTCGACCAGCAGGCCCTGCAGCATGACCGGCACCGGATCGCCCCAGATGGCATCGGGCAGGTATTCGGTCTGCAGCGCCGAGGGGCGGACCATGATCCGCGCCGTGTCCAGCGTGCCGCGCGCCTTGGGCGTTTCGACCACCAGTTCGGCCACCCTGCCCCGCCCGCATTGCCCGCCCCCCGGCGGCGCGCGCAGTTCAAAGACATCGCGGTTCGGTTCCCCCTCCAGCGCAGAGAGAACCGAGCAGCCGGGCAGCAGCAAAGACAGGGCAAGCGGGAATACGGCAAGGCGTGGTGTCATCATCATCGGTCCTCAGCGTCGAAATTCCGGGGTGGGCGGCCCGCGCAGGATCTGGGCGGGGTCGCGTTTCAGGCGGGTGACAAGCTGGCTGATATTGCCGGTCAGGCCGCGCAGATCCTGCCCAAGCCGCGTATATTGTGGCAGCCCCTCGCGGGTGAAAGCCTCGACCGGGGCGCGCGACCGGGCAAGAATGTCGCGCAGGTCGTCAAAGGCAGCGGCGGCCGAGGTCGCGGCGTCGCGGAACCCGGCGGTGATTTGCGGCAGGTCGTCGGGCAGACTGGCCAGCGTGGCACTGGCCCTGGCCAGCGTATCGCGCAATTCGGCGAAAACCGGACCCAGTTCGCCGATCGCCTGATGCCCGGCTTCTAGTGTGGCGGTGGCGCTGTCCAGCGTGGTGTCCAGCTTGCCCAGACTGACCCCGGCCTTGCCGCCCAGGCGTTCCGCCTCGGTCCGCAGGCCCGCCGATGTCTGCCGCAGATCCTGCGTCAGCGGGGTCAGATCCTGCGCCACATAGCCGTTAACCGTCGCAAGCGTCTTTTGCGCCTCATCCGAGGCCCCGGCAAAGCTGTTCAGCGCGGTCTCGGCCGAGCCGCTGATCGCATCCAGCCGCTTGCCGAATTCTGCGAAATCCGTCGCCGCCGAGGCCACGGCATCGGTGGCACGGGACAGATCGGCAAGGGTGGCGTCCAGATTGGACGACGCATTGTCCACATTTTTCAGGATATTCGCGACACGGGCCTGATTGTCATCGCCCAGCATGTGATTCAGCCGCTCGGCCATCAGGTTCAGGCGGGCCAGCAGTTCGGGCGCCTCTTGACCAAGGGTTTGCAGGGGCGACTGGCTGGACTGGATCACCGGGTCGCCTTCGGTCGTGATCTCGGTCAGCAGCGGCGAGGACTGGCTGCCCGGCGTGATCAGCACGGTCGAGATGCCGGTGACGGCCGAGGTATCGACCGAGGCCCGCGAATCACTGCGCACCGGGGTGCCTTGCGTCAGTTCCAGCCGCACGCGGACGACCCCCTGTTCGTCGTGAGACAGCCGCAGATCCACGACCTTGCCGACGCCAAGCCCGGCAAAGGACACCTGCGAAGATACGGACAGGCCCGACACCTCGTTGAAATAGACGTCGTAATAATCGAACTGGCGGTTCACCTCCAGCCGGGCGAACCACATCAGAAAGCCCAGGATTCCGAGAAACCCGGCAAGGGTAAAGGCCCCGATCAACACGTAATTTGCCCTGGTTTCCATAAACTAATTGTCCTTGCGATGGGCTGTCATGGCGGCATGTGCGCGCGGACCGTGAAAATATTCATGCACCCAAGGATGATCCAACCGGCGCAGTTCTTCTATGGTTCCCGTGGCCAGCACGCGCTTTTCCGCCAGTACCGCGATCCGGTCGCAACAGGCATTCAGCGTGTCCAGATCATGCGTGACCAGAAACACCGACAGGTTCAGCGCGTTGCGCAGGCCCACGATCAGCCGGTCAAAGGCATCCGCGCCGATGGGGTCCAGCCCGGCAGTGGGTTCGTCCAGAAACACGATTTCGGGATCCAGCGCCAGCGCGCGCGCCAGCCCTGCCCTCTTGCGCATGCCGCCCGACAGATCCGAGGGGTATTTGTCATTCGCATTTTCGGGCAGCCCCGCCATGGCGACCTTCAGCCGGGCCAGTTCCTGCCGTTCGGCATCGGGCAGGTCGGGCACGGCGCGCAGCGGCACCTCGACATTCTCGCGCACGGTCAGGGCGGAAAACAGCGCGCCATCCTGAAACATCACCCCCCAGCGGCGCTCGACCGCCTCGCGTTCGGGGCCGCTGAGATGGCTGATCTCTTTGCCGAACACCCGGATTTCCCCGGCGCGGGGACGGATCAGTCCGACGATGCTGCGCAAAAGGACCGACTTGCCGGTGCCCGACCCGCCGACCACGCCCAGAATCTCGCCACGCCGGATGTCCAGATCAAGCTGGTCATGGACGACGTGATCGCCGAACTGGTTGCGCAATCCACGCACCTCGATCAGGGTGTCGCCGTTCACCAGCCGACCTCCAGGAAAAAGATCGAGAACAGCGCATCGGCGATGATCACCGCGAAGATCGCATTCACAACTGCGGTCGAGGTCATCCGGCCAAGCGATTCCGCGTCCTTGCCGACATGCATGCCCGCATGGCAGCCAATCACGCCGATAATCACGGCAAAAACCGGGGCCTTGACCAGCCCGACCGCGACCGTCCCTGCCCCGGTATCGGCCAGCCGTGTCAGAAACAGCCGCGGCGAGATTCCAAGCTCGATCCAGGCCATCAGCCCACCGCCGACCAGACCGGCAAAGTCGGCCAGCAGTCCAAGGATCGGCAGCGTCACCACCAGCGCCAGAATGCGCGGCAGCACCAGAACCAGATCGGGATCCATCCCCAGCGTGCGCATGGCGTCCACCTCTTCGCGCATCTTCATCGACCCGATAGAGGCCGTCAGCGCCGAAGCCGTGCGCCCCGCCACGATGATCGCGGTCAGCAGGATGCCCAGTTCGCGCAGGATCGAAATGGCGATCAGGTCCACCACGAAAATCTCGGCCCCGAAACGCTGCAATTGCATCGCGCCCTGAAAGGCAAGCACCACGCCGATCAGGAAGGACATGATCATCACCACCGGAACCGCGCGCAGCCCGGTTTCCTGACAGTGATGCACAAGCGAGGTCATGCGAAATTCCGAGGGATGCCGGATCGCGCGCAGCAAGGCAGCAAGAAAGCGGCCAAGGTACTCGGTCAGTTCGCGATAGAATGTGATCGCAGTCACGACACGGCGACCGGTCAGTTCCAACGCATGCTTCCAGCCGGACTGGCGGGCGGGCGCGGGTTCGGGCGGGGCCATCGAGGCGCTGACGGTTTCGACCAGTGCGGCATGCGCATCGGAAAGCCCCTCAAGCGCGGTGCCTGCCTGACGGCGGCGGGCCAGATACCACGCGCCCGAGGTATCCAGTAGCTGCAACCCCGACAGATCCAGCCGCGCACCATCGCTGCCCGACAACTGCGGAAGGGTCCAGATGACCAGTGCGCCGTCAAGGCACAGCAGATCGCCCTCGTGCCGCTGCACCAGTTGCGCGGCTTCCGGATCGTCCTCTGCGCGCGCCTGTGTCAGAGCATTACCCCGAATTTTCTGATGAACCCGTCACGTCAAACAATGTCATCCCCGACTGCGGACCCGAGGGAATCAGCCGGAAACTAGTCCATGACCATCCGTTTGGCTAGGGCGGCACGACCCCCGTGCCCCGCCGTCAGTCACCCAGCAGGTTCGTCGCCGGGTTTTCGGTGATCTCGACATCGGCGTAATATTGCTGGGCCTGATTGGCGTTTCGGTGCAACGATAACTGCATCGCGGCGGGCAGTGGCGCACCATCCAGCGCCGCCTGCGTCAAAAAGCCCGAGCGCAGACCGTGCGGGCTGGCAAAGTCGCCGGGATAGCCCGCCAGTTCCAGCCGGTGCCGCACGATGGTGCGAAACCCGTCCGGCGTCAGACGCCGTGGCAGCGGGCGGTCGGCCAGACTGACCGGACGGAACAGCGGGCCATCCTTGATCCGCGCGGCCGCGATCCAGGCCATCACCGCCCGCGCCGCGCGCCCCTTCAGCGGCAGGCGCGGCGCATTGTCCCTGCCGGTGGTCTTGGTCGTCAGCAGCCGGATACGCAGGATGCCGGTATCACCAAATTCCCGGTCATCTATATCGTCACGGTTCAGCCCGACGATTTCGGACCTCCGCCGCCCGCCAGAGCCCCAGCCCAGCATCAAGGCCGCCCGATCGCGCATGCCGCGATGGCTGTGATCACAGGTCTTCAGCATTGCCTCCAGCACGTCGCGGGTGATCGGATGTTCGGATTTTCGGGCGCGGGGCCGGGCCGCCGCACGCCGCGCCCTGCCCCGCGCCTGACGGATCAGCGGCGCGTCGAAGGGGCTGGTCAGATTCTTCATGCGGTGAAACGCCCGCCACGAGGCGATGCGCCGGTCCAGCGTCGCGGGCGAAGGGCATTCCAGACTGCGCCTGATCCCCGCCGCGATCAGCGCATCGGCAACGTCGCGCGCAGGGGTGCCTTCGGCGCTGGTCAGGTCAGCGGCGTGATCAAGGATAAAGCGCAGCGCGACCGATTCCTGTTCGGGCCACAGCAATGGCGCGTCAAAGGCCGCAGCCTTCCAGGCGGTAATATAGACCAGATCGCGTTCCCACGCCCGCAACGTGTTTTCAGGCGTGCCACGGCGATAAAGCTCTGACAGGGCCTCTTCTTCGGATTTGGACAGGGTGATGGGGGCAACGGGCAAATTCATGATGAAATCCTAATGTTGGCCCCCGCATCGCGTCAAGAGTCGCGATAAGATTGCCCCTCCCCTATCCGCCAGCCTCGATGCGGACCTGCGTAACTGACGGATCGGCCCGCCGCACCGCCGTCGTGACCCGCGCCAACATATGGGTGCGGATATAGGTGGCATGAAACCGGGACGAAGCCATCAGCCGCAGACAGCCCTGCTCGACCCCGCAATCGGCAAGCCCGGCGAACCAGGCATCGAACATCGCGGGATCTTCGGCGGCAAGCCGGTCGCGCGCCACCGCCCAGACCCCCTCGCCCGCAGGCACGGCAATCCTGCGGAAGGGAACGACCTTCGGGTCGTGATCCGCAGCAGGCAGGCCGGCCCCGCCAACCCGTGCCACGAAATCGCTGCCGATATGTTCCCATTCAGCGCGTGTATCCAGCATGATCCGTTCAAGCCCCAGCCCCAGAACCGAGACCCTGCCCCGCGCGCCCTGCCGCTTGACCTCGATCCAGCCAAGATTGCGCAGCCGCGCCATATCGCGCTTGACCGTCCGTTCATCGACACACCACAGGCGCGCGATCTCTCGCTGGCCCATGGTCAGCTCGTTCCGCTGCCAGTTGTAGCGGGTGGTGATCACCGCCATAAGTCTCAGGACCAGCCGTTGAAGGTTCTGGTCGCCCGCCAGCGCATGGGCCATCATTGCCGACAGAATGTCATATTTCTTTGCCGCCGCCTCTCGACCGACGGGCCGCATTACCTGCATCGCTGTCCTGCCTGCCGGAAAAACCCGGCTGTCCTTGAATTCTGCCTCGGGCGACGGGACGGTCTTTTCGCCATCCGCAACGTATTTCGCCATCATGCCAGCATTAGCGTCCTGAATCCCGATTCTGTCAAGCGATTTAGTCCGTTGCGTCTTGTTCCAAACCGATCACGAATGAAAAATCGGTATCATTGGTATTGGGGGACGCGCAGCGTGACCCCCAATAGGCCGCAAATGTCCCCCTATTGGCTGTGGCGGGGCGCTGCGTGTCCCCTGTTTGTTGTGCGCAACGCGCGGGCCAGCAACGCGCGCAGCAGACCCGATTCGCGCAACGAAGGCGGGCTTTGCGAAATTTTCGCGATCAGTAAACTTCGGTTTTGTCAAAAGCGCAAATCCGGCGTAAAAGCGGAAACAGCAGTAATCAACGTCCTTGGAAATACAGGCATCACATGTATACCCACGAAGACCTTGCCCGCCTTCAGGCGCAATCGCTGAAGATGCAGGGCTGGATCCGCCGCCAGACCTTCAGCCCCGAACATGAAAAGACCCTGCGCCGGTTTTCAAGCTGGGAGGTGGCTGAACTGATCTTTTGCATCAATCAGTCCACCTTTCGCGGCAAGCTGGCCGCCGACCCGAACCTTCCCCTCGGGGAAGTTGAAGAGGATGGCCGCCAGCGCTGGTTCAGCCTGGACGAGATCAATGAACTGCGTCGCCGGGTGCGCATCGGAAAACGCTCGCTCATGCCGCCCCGCCCGGCCGGCAAACGGGCATTTCGTGCCGCGATTGCCAATTTCACGGGCGGTGCGGGGAAATCGACCGTGGCGCTGCATTTCGCGCATGCCGCCGCGCTGGACGGGTATCGCGTGCTGGTCGTCGATTTCGACCCGCAGGCCACGCTAAGCCATTACTTGTGCCTGAGTGATGTTGTCGATGAACAGAACGTCTGTGGGTTCATGGAGCGCGATATTGCACGAGATACGGTCCGTTTTACTGCAGCGTCCTCGGGTTCTGAACGCGGAACCGCCATGCCCCATCGCAAGCTGCCCGCCTCGATTCGCGACATGG
>NZ_JBKEBL010000274.1:0-41426 GCF_047973135.1 Paracoccus sp. (in: a-proteobacteria) | reverse complement strand
GCAAGATTCCAGTCGCGGCCCGCGAAATTCGGGTCGGCATAGCCGTGGATGCGGCGCATCGTGTCGAACACATCGACCATCTCATCCGAGCCAAGCGCCTCGGGGTCGGCCTCGATCACCGCGCGACGATAGAAATCGGGGCCCTTGGACAGCACGATGGCTTCCCACATGGTTGCCTCTTGCCAGTCCTGCCCGCCCACGGCGATGGGAATGACGCCCGCGGCCTTCAGCGTATCGGCGGCGGCAAAGAACTCGTCCCATGTCGTCGGGGGCGTCAGGCCGTTATCGGCAAAGAGTTTCGCATTCATCCAGACCCAATGCGGGCGGTGCATGTTGACGGGCGCTGCGACCCAGTGGCCATCGTTGACTCCAAAATCCTGAACGGCCTTCGGCACCACATCTGACCAGCCATCGGCCTGCGCCACCTCGTCAAGATTGCCCAGCAGGCCCTGCCCCGACCAGTCGCGCACCGCCATTCCCAGCATCTGCGCGGCGGTGGGCGGGTTGCCTGCGACCACGCGGGCGCGCAGCGCTGTCATCGCGGCCTCGCCTCCGCCGCCTGCCACGGCCATGTCGCGCCATGTAATCCCCTCTTCGGCCAGCTTGTCCTTCAGCACCCCGACAGCAGCACCTTCACCGCCCGATGTCCACCAGTGCATCACCTCGACCTGTTGTGCCCCTGCCGCGCCCGTCATGCACAGGGCCAGCCCCGCCGATACCACGAAATTCCTCATTCTTATCCTCCCTGAAATCCGGTTCACTATTTTGTATCGTATCCATACAAACTATGCGGCTATACTGCTGTCAAGGAAATTTCCAGACGCAGATCGCCGTGGCCACACCAAGAACAATCCGCCAGATCAACCGCCATCGCGCCATCCGCCTGCTGATGCGCGAGGGGCGGGCCAGCAGGGCTGGCGTTGCCCGCGATCTTGAGATGATGCGATCATCTGCGGGCAGTCTGGTCGAGGAATTGCTGTCCGAGGGCGCGCTGCGGCCGATTGACGCCGAAGGGGGCGGGCAGGGGCGTCCGGCGCAGTATTTCGAACTGAATCCGGCCTATGCGCGCTTTGTCGGGATCGAGGTCGGAATCCGCCGCATCCATCTGGTTGCCCGTGATTTCCGGGGGCGGCTATGCCATTCGCAGGCGCTGTCCATGCAGGGGATCGGCGGTAGCCCCGCCGGGGTCTGCGCCGCCGTGGCCGGGCTGGTCCGCCAGACTGCCGATGTGCTGGACTGGCCGCAGGATGGCCGCCTGTCGCTTGGCCTGACCTTTCCGGGCACCGTCAGCCATGACGGTACCATCATGCGCGCGCCGCTTTTGGGTTGGCGCGACGTGTCGATGATGCCGGAACTGCATGCGGCCTTTCCTGACCTGCAAGAAATTTTCTGCGACAATGACGCCAATGCCTTCGCCATCGCCGAGCTTGAGGAAGGCGCGATCCAGAACCTGTCCGACGCAGCGGCGCTGTGGCTGGATGTCGGGATCGGCGGGGCTTTCGTGAACGAGGGCCGGCTGGTACGCGGTCATCACGGCCTTGCCGGAGAGTTCGGGCACATCCTGTCCATCGACCGCATGCTTGAGGGCAAGTCGCCTTTGCGGATCGAGGCCCTGATCGGCCGTGAGGCAATTTTTGCGGAGCTGTCGCGGATTTCGGGCGACCGGCTGACCTTGCCCGATGTCGTCGCCCGCCTGTCGGATGATGCGAACCCGGATCCCGCGCTGCGCTGCGTCATTGACCAGTGGCAGATGCGCTGCGCCGCTGTGATCGCTTCGCTTGTCTCGGCGCTGGATCCGGGGGTGATCCTGTTGGGGGGACCATTGGCGCAGTTGTTTCTGGGTGATGTCACGCGGCTGGCGCGCATGGCCGGGGATCTGATGCTGCCCGGCACGCCCCCGCCCCGGATCGTGCTGGCGAGGACAGGTGCCTCGGCCGCAGCGACCGGGGTGGCGATCATGCTGCGCGACCGGCGTCTGGACGCAGAACTGGCCGTGCGGCTGGATTAGGCCCGTCAGCAGGGCTGTGACAGGCGCATCGAGGCGACCAGTTCGTGAAAGCGGTCGCCCTGGATGATGACATGGGCGTTCATCACGGCTGCGGCCTCTTCGGCATCGCCGGAATGGATCAGTGCCACGATGCGCTGATGTTCCTGCAAGGAACGCATCATCCGCCCGCGCAGGTGAAGCTGGCGGCGGCGATAGGGTTGCAGCATGGCCTGTAACCGCAGCGCCTCGCTTTCCAGAAAGCGGTTGCCGGATGCGGTATAGATCGCCTGATGAAAGGCGGTGTTCTGGTAATAATAGGCGTCGCTGTCGCCGGTTTCCGCCGCCTCTTTGCAGGCCCGTCCGGCGGTCTGGATGCGCCGAAGCTGGTCGCTGGTCGCGCGTCTCGCGGCCAGCCGGGCGCACATCGCCTCAAGCTCGGCCATGACCTCGAAACGTTCGGTCAGATCGACGATTCCCAGTTCCGTCACGAAAGTGCCGCGCTTTGGTTCGACCCGGACAAGCCCCGACAACTCCAGCGATTGCAGCGCCTCGCGGATCGGGGTGCGCGAACATCGAAACTCGGCGCTCAGCGCCTCAAGATCCAGCTTCTGGCCCGGCGAGAATCGCCCGTCCACGATGGCGTTTTCCAGCGTCTGCCGAATCTGCTGGGTTGTAAGCTTGCCCTGCAATGTTGTGGTCATGCCGTGTCAAACCCTTGTCACAAAGATATTATTTACTTTGCCGTGCGTAATGTCCATAAACATCTTTGTTATATACAACACAATAAAATGTGCGTATAACAAACTCAGGAGGGCGCGTCATGGCAAGACCTAAACTGACATTCTTGAATGATCTGGTGCATGCGATCACGGGAACCGAAAGGCGTGACCGGGCAGCCGACGAAACCGCGACGCGCAAGGCGCTGTCGCGACCGCCGGCGGAACGGCTTGCCGCTGCCTGCGACGTGCTGATGGGGCGGATCGGTGATGCGGCGCGCGTGGCCGTGGCCGAACAGGCGCTGAATGCCTATGCGCAACTGGACAAGGCGCAGCGCCGCGAATTCTTTGTGCTGCTGCGCGACCGGTTCACGCCCGATCCCGACAGTATCCGCGCGGCCTTTGCAGCCTATGATGCCGATCCGACGGCAATGTCCCTTGTACCGCTGTTCGACGCGGTCGAGCCGCCGCGCCAGACGCTGCTGCGTCGGCTGAACACCGCGCCGGGGGCCACGCTGCGACTGGTCCATATGCGCGCCGACCTGCTGCAAGCGATGCGCGACGATCCCCAGCTTTTCCCGGTGGATGCCGATTTCGAGCATCTGTTCAGCTCGTGGTTCAACCGTGGTTTCCTGCGGATTCAGCGTATGGACTGGTCTACCCCGGCCGCCGTGCTGGAAAAGGTCATGGCCTATGAAACCGTTCACCCGATGAAAGGGTGGGAGGATCTGCGCCGCCGTCTGGATCCCGCCGACCGCCGCTTTTTCGCCTTTTTCCACCCCGCGACGGGAAATGAGCCGCTGATCTTTGTCGAGGTGGCGCTGATGAAGGAAACTCCGGCGGAAATCGCCCCGATCCTGAACGCGCCGCTGCGTGATGCGGCGCAGGATGCCGATACGGCGGTGTTCTATTCGATCAACAACACCCTTGCCGGATTGAAGGGTGTGTCCTTCGGAAATTTCCTGATCAAGCAGGTGGTGGCGGAACTGGCTGCCGAACTGCCTTCGCTGAAAACCTTCGTCACGCTGTCACCCGCCCCCGGTTTCGCCGCGTGGCTGGCTGGCGGCGAAGACCCGCGTGCCGCCGGTCTGATCGCGGAACTGTCGCCCGGAACATGGCGCACTGATCCGGCCGAGGCCGCGCGTCTGAAGCCGCAGGTCGAGGCGCTGGCGGCGACCTATTTCACCGCCGCCAAGAACAGGCATGGCGCGCCGCGCGATCCGGTCGGGCGGTTTCATCTGGGCAATGGTGCCGCCGCCTGGCGCGTCAACTGGCCAGGCGATCTGTCCGAAGGCGCGGCTGGTCGCGCCTATGGGCTGATGATCAACTATCTGTACGAACCCGCCGCCATCGAAAGTCAGCACGAGGCTTTCGTCCGCGACGGAACCATCGCAACGGGCAAGCCTCTGGCTGCTGTCCTAGCGCGCTGATCAGGCGTCCCGAAAGGCGAATGCCGCTTTTCGGGACGCAAAAATCCCGCATAATCAGACAAATCCACGCATAGGGGGAGGAGACCATGCAAACCATTCACGAAAGCTTTACCGCCTCGGCTGCGGCGCATCCCGAAAAGGCGCTGTTCGAGCGTCCGGACCAGCCTGCCATCAGCTATGGCGAGGCGCTGGATCTGGTGCATCGTTTCGCCTCGGTGCTCGGCGATATCGGCATCCGGCCCGGCGACCGTGTTGCCGTGCAGACCGATAAAAGCCCCGAGGCGATCTGCCTCTATCTGGCCACGCTGCAAGTGGGCGGGGTCTATCTGCCGCTGAACACCGCCTATACCGGGGCCGAGATCGACTATTTCCTGGGCGACGCCTCGCCGCGCCTGTTCGCCTGCACCCCCGCCACACTGGACGCCCACAAGCCGCGCGAAAGCGACAGTCTGCGGGTCGAAAGCCTTGGCGCAACGGGCGATGGCAGCCTGATGGATTTGGCCCGTGCCGCAGCACCCCGAACCGGACGGGTCACGCGCAAGGATGACGATCACGCCGCGATCCTGTACACATCGGGAACGACGGGGCGGTCCAAGGGCGCGGTGCTGACCCATGGCAATCTGGCCTCGAACACCGCAGCCCTGCTGGAAAGCTGGCACTATACGGGCGATGACCGGCTGATCCATGCCCTGCCGATCTTTCACACGCATGGCCTGTTCGTGGCCGCCAACATGTCGATGGTGGCCGGTGCCACGATGATCTGGCTGACGAAATTCGACGCCGAACAGGCCATCGACCTGATGGCAAACGCAACTGTGCTGATGGGCGTACCGACCTTTTACACACGGCTGCTGAAATCGGACCGGCTGAACCGCGACACCACCGCCAACATGCGGTTGTTCGTATCCGGTTCCGCCCCGCTTTTGGCCGAGGATCACCGCGCCTTCGAGGAACGGACGGGCCACGCGATCCTTGAACGCTATGGCATGACCGAAACCTGCATGATCACGACGAACCCCTATGACGGTGCGCGCAAGCCCGGCGCGGTGGGCATGCCGCTGCCCGGAATCGCGATCCGCGTGACCGACCGCGAAAGCGGCCAGCCCCTGACCGGTGGCGAGATCGGCGCGATCGAGGTGCGCGGGCCGAATGTCTTTGTGGGCTATTGGCAGATGCCGGAAAAGACCGCATCGGAATTTCGCGCCGACGGCTTTTTCATCACCGGCGATCTGGGGCAGATTGGCGATGACGGCTATCTGCGGATCGTCGGGCGCGACAAGGATCTGGTGATTTCGGGGGGCTATAATGTCTACCCCAAGGAAATCGAATCGCTGATCGACGATCTTCCCGGCGTCGTGGAAAGCGCGGTCATCGGCCTGCACCATCCCGACCTTGGCGAAGGCGTCACGGCGGTCGTGGTGCCGCAGCCCGGTGCCTCGCTGGACGAGGGCGCGGTGGTCGCGGCCATTGGCGACAGGCTGGCCCGCTACAAGCAGCCCAAAAAGGTGCTGTTCGTGCCGGAACTGCCGCGCAATGTCATGGGCAAGGTCCAGAAGGCCGAGCTGCGCAAGACCTATGCCGATCTTTACAAGTAACTAAGCTGCGGGCGGCGCACCGGCACGGAAAGGCGCGGCCGCCGCCCATCCAAGGAGGAGTGGATCAATGATCATCTATGGAACCGCCGTTCTGGCGGCTTGCCTGATCGTGGGCAAGATCATCGGCGATGCGCTTGGCGCATTGCTGGGGGTGGCATCGAATGTGGGCGGTGTGGGCTTTGCCATGCTGCTGCTGATCGTCGTCACCGACCGCATGCGCCGCGCCGGACATTTTCCCAGCCACAGCGCCGAGGGCGTGTTGTACTGGAGCGCGATGTACATCCCCATCGTCGTCGCCATGGCGTCCACGCAGAACGTAGTGGCCGCTGTGGGCGCGGGGCCCGTGGCGCTGCTGGCCGGCGTGGGCGCGACCGCCGTTTGCTGGGCGCTGGTGCCCGTGCTGTCGCGGATCGGCGGGGCCGATGACCCGCTGCCGCCGATCAGCGAAGCGCAGGAGGTCTGAGCGATGGAGATGATTTCCGACGTTCTGATCAAGAACGGCCTGTTGTACGCCTTTGTGCTGGTCGGAGCGGTGATGTGGGTCAGCTATTTCGTCTCGCATCACCTGACAGCCGGGCGGTTGCACGGTTCCGCCGTGGCGATCATCGCGGGTCTGGTGCTGGCCTATATCGGCGGGGCCTTTACCGGAGGGACCAAGGGCCTGTCCGATGTTCCGCTGTTCGCCGGGCTTGCGATCATGGGCGGGTCGATGCTGCGCGACTTTGCCATCGTCTCGACCGCCTATGGCGTCGATCTGGCCGAGATTCGCCGCTCGGGCATCGTCGGGGTGCTGTCGCTGTTTCTGGGAATCCTGCTGTCCTTTGTCGTGGGCGCGATCATCGCACTGATGTTCGGCTATAACGATGCCGTCAGCATGACCACCCTTGGCGCGGGCGCGGCGACCTATATCGTCGGTCCCGTCACCGGCACCGCCCTGGGTGCATCCAGCGAGATCGTGGCGCTGTCGGTGGCGGCCGGGTTGGTGAAATCGGTGCTGGTCATGATCGGCACGCCCTTCATCGCGCCCTTCATCGGCCTGAACAACCCAAAGGCCGCGATGGCCTATGGCGGGCTGATGGGCACGACCAGCGGCGTCGCGGGCGGCCTTGCGGCCACCGACAAGCGGCTTGTGCCCTATGGCGCGATGACCGCGACATTCTACACGGGGCTGGGCTGCCTTCTGGGACCGTCAGTGATGTATTTCCTCATCCTCGCCATCATGGGGAACTGAAGGCAAAAGGCCGGGCCGCGACTGTGCCCCGGCCAATTCCCGCCGACAAAATCTGCCAGGCGGGGCACGGCGGGCGGGCCTGACGCAGAAGTGAACTGATTCTGCCGCGGCAATGCCGATCAGGGCCGGAAACATCCTGAGGTTGAAATTAATATTTTTTCTTGATTTTAACAAGAAATAAAAAAATGTTTAGTCTGAAAGATAAGTCATATTATTAATATTATGATGATTGGTTCAGTTCAAAATACAAATTTGTATCGTGAAGCACCTCTTTTTCATCCCGAACTGTATAGACCTACATTGGCTTTGCAGATAACCTGCTGAGCCGGAGGTATTCGTTTAAGGGGTTCTTGATTATTTTGTGTTGGTACCTTTGATGTCCTGGCGCGCCGGGGCTGTGACTGACTGTGCGAACCTCTTTGACCCCGCTTCCGAAAGTCGTGTGGAATTAGTCAGCGAGGATCACGATCATGACATTTTTTTATAAGCGATTTGAATGGACTGCCTTTACCGAGGCCGATCTTTTGGCCAACGGGCGAAACGGCCACGATTTCAACAGCGGCGACAAATTCGTTGTTGGTTCGTCCACGGTAAAGATGTCCACCTATGATAACGAGAAATACCTGTCCGGTGATGACTGGATCAATGACTGCGCTTCAGACCTGTCAGGTCAGAAAGCCTATATCGACAATTGCCGTATTGGCAGCCAGATGTATGCCGAACAGTATCACGTCCTGAAGGACGCCTCTGGCCATAAATACGTCATGATAGAGATCAGGATCGAGGGTCATGACTCGCCCGGTGCGGGCAATGGCTATTTTACTTTCTACGGTGACTGCCCCCCAGCAGGCACTGAACTGACCGTGGTTGAAACCTGCAACGTCAAGGGCTCGTGGATCGACTATACCTGCTTTGGTGCGGGCAAACCCGGTGGCGGCAACAATCCGCCGGTCTTTACCAACATCCCCTCGGACGGGGTGTTCTGCGTTGATGAGAACACCAAGCTGGTCATCGATCTGGACGCGAAAGACCCCGATAACGACAATCTCAGCTTTTCGATCACCGGCGGCCCTGATGGCGCGCTGTTCGACATTGATGCAAGCACCGGTGTTCTCAGCTTCAAGCAGGCCCCCGATTACGAAAAGCCGGCCGACTATAATCTGGACAATATCTACAAGGTGAATGTGGCGGTCAGCGACGGCAAGGGCGGCGTCACCCAGAAAGAGCTGAAAGTCGAAGTCTGCGACGTGGACGAGTCGACGCAGAAATGCGTGGTCATCGAAGCCGAGCACATGCAGCTTCGCAACTATTGCGTCGAGGGGCGTCACAATGCCTCGGGCGGCAAGGACATCATGCTGGTCAAGGATGGCGGATATGCGCATACGACCTGGAACGGCGCGTCCGGCACCTATGACATGAAGATGACCTATATGGACGAAAACGACGGTCAGGGTTCGATCAGCGTTTACGTCAACGGCTCGTTGATCAAGAAAGTCGTTCTGGATCAGAATACTGACGGCAACGGCAACTCCAAGTCCACCTGGTCCGAGATCGAACTGAAGGGTATCACCGTCAACAAGGGCGATGTGATCAAGCTGGTCGGCGATGCCGATCGCTACGAAGCCGCGCGGATCGACAAGATCGAATTGTGCCCGATCGACCCCAAGCCTCAGGTTGGCGCGCTGCAAGGCCGGCTGTTCGTCGATGAGGACGCGAATGGCGTGGACGATGACGAACCCGGCGTCGGCGGCGTGACCGTCACCCTGCTCAGCGCGGCAGGCACGACCCTGGCGACCACGACCACCGCCGCGAATGGCAGCTATGCCTTCACCAACCTGCAACCGGGCGATTACAAGGTGGTCTTTCCGACCTCGGTTGGCGGTCGGACCCTGACCCAGCAGGATGTGGGCAGCGATGACAGCATCGACAGCGACGCCAATGTCTCGACCGGGCAGACCGGGAATTACACCGTGCAGCCGGGTCAGACCGTGACCGATGTGGATGCCGGGCTTGTCGCGCCCCCGCCCCCGGCCGAGGATGCCGCCATCGAGGGCCGCGTTTTCGCCGATGACAACGGCAACAATGTCGATGACAGCGAGGCCGGGATCGGCGGTGTGACCGTTGCGCTGCTGGACGCGGGCGGCAATGTCGTCGCCACGACAACCACTGCTGCGAATGGCGGCTACAGCTTTGGCGGCCTGCCTGCGGGCGATTATCAGGTCCGCTTCCCGACCGATATCAACGGGCGCGGGCTGGTGGATGCCAATGTCGGCGGCGATGATACCATCGACAGCGATGCCAATGTCTCGACCGGGCTGACCGGCACGATCACGCTGGCGACCAGTCAGGTCTCTCGCGACAATGACGCGGGGATAAAGCCTCCGGCGGATCCCAAGGATGCCAGCATCGGCGATCTGGTGTTCCTGGATGCCAACAAGAACGGCCTGCAGGATGCCGGAGAGGCCGGTGTCGCCGGAGTGGACGTCACGCTTTACGATGCGGGCGGCAATGCGGTGGCCACCACCTCGACCGGGACGGATGGCAAGTATCTGTTCAGCGGTCTGGCTGCGGGCAGCTATAGCGTCGGCTTTGCCGAGGCGGCCGGCTACAGCTTTACCACCGCGAATGCCGGCGGCAATGATGCCCTGGACAGCGATGCCGACCAGACGACCGGGCGGACGGGTACCATCACCCTGGCCGTCAGCGAGGCCAATATGACGGTCGATGCCGGTCTGGTCGCTGATAATCGCGGTCCTGACGCGATGGATGACAGCGGCAAGACCTGCGCCGACACGCCAAAGACGATCAACGTTCTGGCCAATGACACCGATCCGGATGGCGACAGTCTGACCATCACCGCCGTCGCCGGGCAGGCGATCAGCGAAGGTCAGTCCGTCACGGCGGCGGATGGCGTCAAGATCACCCTCACCGGCGGTCAGCTTGTCTTTGATGCCACCGGAACCAGCTATGACGATGCGCTGATCGGCACGCATAACAGCGCGACCTACAGCTATTCGATCAGCGACGGGAATGGCGGCACCGATACGGCCAATGTCGCCATGACCTTCTGCGGTACGGTGAATACGTTGCAGACGATCGAGGCCAGCCTGCCATCCGGCGGCACCATGGTCGTGACGCTGGACAACGCCTTTGGGGGTGATTTCTACAACGTCACCCTGTCGGGCAGCGGCGATGATCGTCTGGATGGCAAAAGCTTTGATGCGGCCTATTGCCTTGCCGCCTCTGAGGGCTTTACGATCGGTCAGGCAGTCCCCTATGACCTGTATCTTGCCGCCGAGGGCTCGGTTCCCGCAGGAGTGGTTGCGCGGCCGCAGAATCTGGACGTGATCAACTGGATCATGAACCAGAATTTCGAGGCGCAGGACAATGGCGACGGCACCGGTGTCAACTATACCGAGGCCGAAATCCAGGGCGCGATCTGGGGCCTGACCGACGATCTGATCTTTGTTGGCGGTGGTCTGGGCACGTACGAGAATGCCGAGGAAATCCGCGATCTGGCGCTGGCAAACGGCGAGGGTTTCACGCCGGGCGAGGATGACATCGTCGGACTTGTGCTGAACCCGACCGCCGAGGCGCAGGCGAATGGCAACACACAGCCCTTCATCATCGGCATCCCCTTCAGCGAGCTGGAGCAGGACTGCATCTGCGTTTAACTGCAAGCTTTGCCCCGCCCGGCAGGGCGGGGCGGTATAGCTGACGGAATTTGGTTTTGATCACAAAATCCGCGCTACATCAGCGTCAAATCAACAGGTTGTAGCCAGATGTCAGATCACTTTCAGTGCGTCTGGCCATAAATGACCTTCCGGCCGGTTGTCATCACGAGACAGCCGGCTGTTCTCGTCCGGGGCAGCCTGTGGCTGGTTGTCGTAGCGGCTGGACTTCGCATTCCGCGCGGGCAGCTTGCGTGGCAACCCGGACGGAAACAAGGCCCACCGACAGCAACAGGGTCCGCCGCAGGCTTTTGCAGGGGGTCCGGGGGGCGCACAGCCCCCCCGGCCATCGCGGGACGCAACTTTCCGGGCGGCAGCTTTGCCACAGGCGTTAAAGCCAGACGACCTTTATCTGATCCTGTTGTCAGGCATTAACTTCCTGATTTTACGCCGATGCTGCGTAAGTTGGATGATCAAATCCGTTTCCGTCAGTCACACCTTTCAGCCAGATTCGGGGCGGCCTGTCATGCGATGAACACCGCTGCGGCCGAAACGCATCCTGTCGCGCCGCCGATCAGCGCGCCTTGTGTCAGCGATTGCGCGACATCCTCGGCTGTGGTCCCACGGGACAGCGCGCTGTGGATTTCGGTGTCCGAAAGGATGGCGCTGATGCTTGCCGAGCACAGCAAAAAGCGATCCTGCGAGATCGCTTCGGCGCAGATCTGTTCCGGCGACAATTGTTTGGATGTGCCAAGGCTGCGGGTCAGGACCGCAGGTAGGCGACGGTCGATATGGTCGCGGGTGAGCAGATTCAGCGTACCATCGCGCAGCAGATAGGCGCGGGCATTTCCGGCCCAGAGGATCGCGAAAAGCTGCGCTTGCAACAGCAGCGTGACGAAAGCTATCGGATAGACAGCGCCGATCGCACTGCCCCGCGCGATGACGAGGCTGTTCGCCGTGCCAAGCCGGCCTTTCGCCCCGGCGATGAGATCGCTCATCGACAGGGGTTCGTCCAGCGAGGACAGCGTGTCGGCAACCTGCTGGACCGCCCCGCGCAAATTGCGTGCCGATCCAAAGCCGTTCAGCAGGGTGATCGCCTGCTGATCCTGATTGACGACGATCTGATCGGGGGGAACAAGCTGCTGCGCCGATCTGCGGATTGCACAGCCGACATGGGCCTTCAGCGGGACACGCGTGGGATGCAGGTGCGTGTGATGATCGGGCGGGGTGTCGTCATGTGCCGTGGGCTGCGGCCGGGTTTCTTCGTCGGCTGCGGTCTCTGATCCGGTTGCGGCTTCGCCGGGAGGAGGGGTCAGGAAAAGCCGGTCGAAAAACTCGGGCTGTGGCATGTGGTCAAGGCTGACATGGCGGCCGCCATAGTGGCCGGTCCACCACAGCGATCCGGTCTCGGCCTGTTCCCCGGCATTGGGCAGCATCGAGGCGGGAATCTGCATCGCCGTAATCTGCGAATCGAACCAGTTCAGCGAAAAATCCGCGTCCAGCGTGGACAGGGCCATTTCCTCGGCCGCGTCATACCATGTGGTCATCCCGGCCAGTTCCGCCGCCCCCAGCCGGGTGTCGGGTATCGAAGCGGCGATGACCAGCGGGAAATAGCGGCCCGCGCGGTCCACACTGGGCATCATCACACCGATGATCGCGTCGGGGCCGAACAGCCCCGGCGAAATCGCCATGCGCCAGACCGGCGCGACCAGGAATGCCTGCAACCAGTCGCGGCCCATGCGGGTCTGGCTTTCGCGGACGCATTGCCTCAGCCAGCCATCGAAGCGGTCGGCAAGGGCGGGGCGAAAACCTCGGGTAACGAAATCGCCCTGAGTGGGCACCTTGCCGAAATAGCCGGTCTCGATCGGCGCGGCCGAGGCTTCGGGTAATGTCATAGCGCCTCCGGACATGCAAAGCCGTGCAATGCGTCAAGGTTGAACGGATTATTGACCGAGCCGCTGGTGACACGCAACGTCGCGGCGCGATCTCCGGTGCGAAAAAACACGTCAAATTCGTTCTCGGAGACCGGGCTGACCTGTCCGTGATCCATCAACCGGAAAGGGGCCCAGGGGCCGGTGGCCTTGATGGCCTCGCTGCGCGATCCGGGCAACAGCGTCAGCAGCACGACCTCGCGTTCCTCGGTCGGCCAGACAAAGCTGCGTTCGCGCGTGTTGTCCTGCCCGTGATAAGAGCTTTTGCCGCCCACCTCGATCAGCGCCACCTCGGCATTTTCCATCGACAGCAGGTCAAAGGAATAATCCACCTTGGGCCCGCTGCCGTCAGGCGGAAAAAACGCGGTGCGGATCGTCGCGGCACGCTGGAACTGGCGCAGACCGTCGCTGGTCTGGCCGGTGGTTCCCAACCCGCCGGTCCAGCGCCAGGGATCGACGGAAACGTCCACCAGGCCGGTCAGGTTTTCGTCGAAAAAGCTCTTGAACACGCCGTTCGGGCCGAAAATGCGGGTGAAATCGGCGATGGTCACGTCCTGCGCAGTATCCGGGGCAAAGGGATAGCGGCCCTCGATGGCGCGGCGGCATTCGGCATAGCCTTCGGCCTTCCACAGGTCGTTCAGCGATTTCTGCGCACCCGCGACCGCAGCTTCGCCGATGCGGCCGGCAATGCCCACCACCCATTGATCGACGGGGCGGGGCAGGCGCTGGCCCTGCGCCAGCAGATCCTGCGTCGCCGTGGTCAGCGCGCCATCGGCGGCAAAGATCTCGGCGGTGCGGGCATCGCTGGCTGCGGCGCGGCTGATCTGTTGATAGATATTCTCGAACAACGGCTCAAGCGGCGTCAGCATGGTGGTCTTTTCCTCGCCTTCGGGCTGAAGGCCCCGGCGCAGCGCGGCATAGGGATCGGGCGCGGCCAGCGGATCGAAGGCCAGATTGCCCGCCGCCAGCGCGGCCTCGCTGGCGACTTCGGTTGCGGCGGCGGCCAGTTCAGTACTGCCGGGCGGCGCGGTCAGCCAGGTCTCGCGCGCGATCCCCTGGGCCAGACGCTCTAGCGGGCGGCTTTCAGAGGCGACCACTGCCACCAGATCCGAGGCGGCGCGCAGATCGCCGATGTCGCGGATCACCAGATCGGACAGCAGGTCGTTCCAGTGCCGACTGAATTCGGACCAGTACAGGTTGACGGCATCGGCGGCGATATCGCTGGCGTTCTGTGACGTCCCCTCGGCATCGCGCGCGCCGCGCACCCATCCTTCCGAGGCGGCGATTTCGGACAATGCGCTGATCTGCGTCAGCACGACCTGCTGATAGCCGCGGCGGCTGAAGATACCGGCGATCCCGTCGGACAGTTCGGCACCCGAGGCGCGGGCAAAGACCCGTGACCCGGCGGGACCAAGTGCTTCGGCGGGGGTCCACATCGTCAACTCGCGCGCCGCGCGGCGGGTCAGCAGCATGTCATAGGTGCGTTGCGCCGGGCTGAGGCCCTTGATCTTCTCGCGCGTGCTGGCGACCAGCGCATCGTCAATGGCCATCACCGGCAACTGGCCCTTTGCCAGCATCGCCTCCATATGCTCCTGAAGGCGCTGACGGGTCGCATCGCGGCCCGAGCCGGGGTACAGCACGGCAAAGATCTCTTCGGACTGGGCCAGCAGCGCATCCGGGTCGATGGGCCCCATCCCGGCCAGCGACAGATAGTGTTTCAGCGTCTCGAAAGCATCGCCCGGATCAAGATCGGGCTGTTTCAGCCGGTTCTGCAAGGCGACCATATAGCGCGGCAGCAGATAGGCCCCCAGGGCGCGGCTGTACTGATCCTCGAAGGGGATGACAATGTCATCCTCGCGGTCCAGCCCCAGGGCCGCCCTGTGCAGAGGCACGCCAAGCGGGGCGTTGCCGTCCTGCACCTCGAAGGCGGCAGGCACATTGGTCAGCGCGTCCAGCGCCGGAAGGATGCGCAGGAAATCGGTGTCGGATACGTCGCGCACCGGAATGGCCATGGCAAGATCGTCATAGCGGGCAAGCTGGGTTTCCACCTGATTGATCGCACCGCGATTGACCAGATAGGCCGATAGCCACGATCCGGACAGAAACGCTGTCGCCACGGCCAGAGTGGCATAGATTGCGCCGGTGACGATCCTGCGGCGGCGGCTGATCCGGCGGTCATCGACGACCAGCCCCGCCTCGTTCAGGATCACGTCGCCGAACAGCCGGTCCACGAAATAGCTGCGGTTCATCGATCGCGCGCCGCCAAGTTCGTGCCGGAATTCCGCCTCTTGTGTGGCCGAGGCGAAATAGACCCCGCGCAGCAGGGGTTTCTCGATCGTGCCCGTCCCCGAGGACAGTTCCTCGATGACCTCCAGCAGGGAATCGTGCAGCGCCGCGATCTGGGCCGGAAAGCGAAAGACGCGGCCGCGGCGGTTCAGGTCACTTTCCTGTTGCAACCGATCCAGCAGCTGTTCGTTCAGCCTTTCGGCCAGACGGTGATATTCACGGCTGAACACCGCAGGAACCTCGGCGCCGCTGCGGGTTTCCTCGTAGGGCAGGGTCAGGCCCCAGACCTGACCGCGCGCCTCGGCACCAAGCCGTTCAAAGAACTGTTCGAACCCTGCAACCCGGTCCACCTTGGTCAGCACGATATAGACCGGGACGCGGGCCTCAAGCGTCGTGGCCATTTCCGCAAGCCGCTGACGGATGGCGCGAACCTCGCGCAGCCGGTCCTCGGGGGACTGGCCCAGAATGTCGGTCAGCGCCATGGTCAGGATCACGCCGTTGATCGGCTGCGCCCGCCGCCTCTGGCGCAGCATCTTCAAAAAGCCGGCAAAGCCCGCCTTGTCGCGTTCATGGCCGCTGTCCTGCGTCGTATAGCGCCCGGCGGTGTCGATCAGGATCGCCCGGTCGGTGAACCACCAATTGCAGTTGCGCGTGCCCCCCACGCCCTGAACCGGCTCTCCGCCCAAGGCATCGCCAAGCGGGAATTTCAGCCCGGAATTGGTGAGCAGTGTGGTTTTCCCCGCGCCGGGGGCACCCATCATCAGATACCACGGAAACTCATAGACATAGCCGTAACGTCTCCGCACGACCTTGCGCATCATCGCCATGGCCTCGCGCAGGCGCTTGCGCAATTCGTCGATCTCGGCCTTGGTTTCGGCCTGTGCCCGCGCCTCGGGGCTGTCCGCGATCTCGTCGATCATTCTGGCATCGGCGCGGCGTGCGCGCAGCCAGGAAATCAGCGCCCAGATGCCCCACAGCAGGAACAGCGCGCCGATGGCGATCAGACGGTTGCGGGGAGGGGCCAGCGGCGCGAAATCTCCGATGACCAGCCTTGGCCCAAAGATCCAGATCAGCGCCGCGATGGCGCCCACCCAGACCAGCATGGCAAAGCGGGCTCCGACGACACTGATATAGCTGTCCAGAGTCGAGCGGAACGAAGTCCACATTCCGACAAGATTGATCATTGCCCGATCTCCGTTGCATCGTCGAAGCTGGGCGCGTCGCCCTGTTCAAGCAGTTCAGGCGATACCAGCGCCCCGGCGGCCGCCACCAGAATTTCGGTTCGCCGGTTCGCCTCGCGTCCTTCGGGCGTGGCGTTATCGGCGATGGGCCGCGTTTCCGCCTCGCCGCGAATGGCGATCCGGTCGGTGGCGACATAGCTGGCCAGAATGTCCCGCACCGCCGAGGCGCGTGCGGTGGACAGGTGGAAATTCGACGGATAGGCGTCGGTGCGGATCGGAATATTGTCCGTATGCCCCAGAACCGTGACGTCGAAATCCTCGGCTGCCAGCGCCCGGCCGATGCGGCGGAAAGTTTCCAGAAACTGCGGCTGAATCTGGGCCGAAGCGGGTGCGAAAGCCCCGGCATTGGCGATGCGCACCAGAACGGAATCGCCGTCGCGATAAAGCCGCACCAGCCCTTCCTCGACCTCGGGCTGAAGAAAGGCGATCAGCGTGTCGATCTGTGCCTCGGGCGGGGTCGCCTGAACCGGCGGCGCGACGGGCCGCGTTGCGGGCGGTTTCTCGGGCGGGGCCGGCGGCTCGGGTTCGCGGATGAACAGCGACGGTGTCTCTCCGGGCGGCAGACCCGCCATTTCGGCGATGGCATTGTCCGACACGCGGTTCAGCGATTGCGTCAGCACCGCGAACAGCGCGCAAAGCAGCAGCACGGCCAAGCCGCTGATCAGCCAGAACAGCCTGCCCCGGCGCATTGGGCGGTGTTGCAGGTTCTCGCCCTTCCAGGCGGGCGACAAATCCTGTTCCGGCGCACCATATTGCGCGCGCAGCAGGCGATAAAGATTGTCGCGGATCTGCGCCAGTTCCAGCGCGCCGCGTGCCGATACACGGGTCCGGCCCTCGAACCCCATCGACAGGCACAGATAGATCAGCAGCAGCAGATCGCGGTTCCGCCCCGGCTGCGACTGAAAATGCGTCAGCAATTCAAATACCTTGTCGCCGCCGGTGACATCGTGGTGAAAGGTCGAGACCAGCCCGCGCTGCGACCAGCCCTGACCCCAGGGCATATTGCGGATCACATCGTCCAGCGTTGCACAGATCACATAATGCGCCGCGCGCGCCTGCTCGGGCAGAATCCCCGCCGAGCCAAGCTTGCGTTCGTAATCGCGGATCGCGGCGATGGTATCGCGGCGCAATGCTTCGAGGTCGGGGGGGGTCTTGCGGTGGCGCAACGAATGCGCAAGGTTCAGCAGGCCCGCAGCATCGCTGACCATGACCGGAAAGTCGCGACCCTCAAGGCGAAAGCCGCGCATGATCGCTTCGGCGGAAAAACGGTCCTCGACCGGTGGAGGAGGGGGCGTGACCAGCGGTTCGGGGAATGCGGGTTCGGGCTTGCCCCGCCCCGGCGTGGGCAAGATGATCCGTGGCCCGTCATCCATGAAATCACCAGCACCGCTCATGAGCGGATTCCCCACATTTCAATCTCAAGCCCAGGAAAATCCGTGGAAAGATGAACGGCGATGGTGCCCGACTGGGTGATATCGCGCCAGATTTCGCCGCTGTTGTCCAGTTCGAAATAGACGGTGCCGGATCGGAACGGCAATTGTCGCGGCGCAACCGGCATCGGGCGGATGCCAAGGCCGGGCAGGGCGACATTGACCAGTTCCGCGATACGTTCAACCGAGCCGATCTTGATCTGGTTCGGCAACTGCCGGCGCAACTGTTCGTTCGGAATTTCGGCCCGCACGGCCAGCACCAGCCCCGCACCTGCCCGCAGCTCGGCATCGGCCAGCATCCCGACGCGCACGCCGTGGCGTCGTTCTTCCAGCGGGATGGCGATGGCCGACTGATCCAGCACAGCGGAAAGCGAGCGGCGCAATTCGTCCATCAGGGGCGCAAAGCAGGCGGCGGGTTCCATATGGTTATAGTCGGGCAGTTCGACCGGCAACCGGTCGCCCGCCGTAAAGGTGGCAAATTCCCCGGCCAGCGCGGCAAGGTCGCGCCAGGCGCATTCGGGGTGCATCTGCCCGGCCTGAGCGGCCAGATGCGACAGGATCGGGGTCGCGCGGTTCAGCAATTGCAGCATGAAATAATCGCCGATCTCGGCCGTTCCGCGAACCGAAGGATCGCCCGCGCGCCGGGCGATGGCGGCGGCGCGATGGCGGACGAGGCCAAGGATTTCGGTGACAAAACCGATCAGGCGCGGCGATTGCGCAAGGTTCAGCGCGGGGGCGATCATGTCCTCGTCAAGCTGGACGGAAAGATCTGCCCGCACCTCGACCACCCGCGCGACGGGCAATGCCTCAAAGCCCGCCATTTCCTCGCCCTGCAGCTTCAGTACCGGTGCCAGCCGCCCCACGGCGATCGGGGCGGTCAGCGCGCTGTCGGCATTGGCATCCGCCGCCTCGTATTCCGACGGGGCCATCCGTGCGGTCACACTTCCCTCGCCGCCGGACCCGGCAAATTCGGCACGATCCGCGCGGCGCATCGGCAGACACAGATAGACCAGCTTGTCGCTGACCCCTTCCTTCAATTGCAGCGGCGCGGGCAGATCGGCCTGATCGGGCGCGCTGACCGGGGTGCCGTCGGGAAGGATGGCAGTGAATGTGGTCAGGGCCAGACGCCCGATCCCCAATGCGCTTTTGTCGATGGCAAGCTGGCCAAAACCCCAGGGGAACGGCGATAACTGCCGCGTCAGGTCGCGGATCAGGCGGTCGGCCCAACGGTCGGCCTGCTGGAAATGCTGCACGCGCAGGAACATTCCTTCTGTCCAGACTACTCGGTTTTCGGTTTTCATTTTTGGTCCTCGGTCTGGTCTTTCCTGCGCAGCAAGATATTGATTTCCTTGGTCAGCGCAGCCGGTGACAGGGGTGCGGCCCCGTCTGCGGGCGCAAAGCGCGCCTGATATTCCGCCCAGCTTCCGATGGCCGGGGCAAGCTTTGCCGCCATGCCACGCCGAGCCGTTCCGGCGGTCGAGATCGCGGCAGGGTCAAGCTGTTTGCGCGCATCTGCCAGAACCTTGCGGCTGGCATCGCTCAGCGCCCGCTGCATCGAAAGAATCGTGCCGATGCGTTGCTGCATCGCCTCAAGCAGCAGACCATTGCGGTCCGACAGCACCGCCGCCGGATGCAGCGCATAGCGGGCGGATTCGCCCGGATCCGGGGCCGTGACGCCAAGTTCGGCAAACTGGCCCAGCAACTGATCCTCGATCCGCGCCAGCGCCTGCAATGCCTGCACCAGCCCGGTCCCGGCATTGGCCAGAACGACTGCCGGAGGCATATCGTCCGCTTCCAGCGCCGTAATCCCCGCCGCCTGCAACAGCGGAACCGTGTCGCCTGCGGGTGCCTTCGCCGGGGCACGCGGCGCTGCCTGGGCAGGTTCTGTCGGGTTGATATTTGTTCGCCCAAGGGGAGCCGCGCTTTGGGTACTGCGATTGGTCAGCTCGACGACCTCGTCCCAATCGTCGGGCAGAAAGACCGTCTTGCTGACGGGCAGGGGGGGCGCAGGTTCCTCAAATGCCTTGGGTTCCTGCCAGAAACGTGCCGCAGCGGGACGAGGTTGCTGGGGCGCGTCCAGCACGCTGTGCAATTCACGCCCCGGCAGCGGACCCAGAGCGGTTTCGCCGCCCGGCGTGACATCGGACAGGATCGAGCTGATCGAGGGCATGGTATCCTCGAAGGACATCGCGCCAAGGCCGCGTTCGACCACCACCTGAACCTGTCGTCCGGCGATGATGATGATCCCGCTGTCGGGCATCGGGTTACTGCGGCCTTCAGCGGCGGGCTTGCCGTCAACCGAAACCTCGCCATCCGCCTCGACGACGATGCCCCCGCTTTCGTTGCGGCGCAGGGTCGCCGTGCCCTCGCGGTCATCGACGCCGCGCAAAAGCCATGTGACCCCCTGCCGGGTTCCAATGGAAAACGGCGTCAGCAATTCGGTCGCGCGCTCGGCGCCCGCCTGCCGTCCGTCGCGCAGTTCAAGCCGCACCTGCATTCGCGCCTCCGTCAAGATTATCCGGGCGGATCACCGCCGCGCCGCTGTCATTGGCAGCGGGGGCGATCCTTACCCAACTGTTCCATCCCAGCCGGGGCGGCAGGGCATCGCCCATTCTGGCCTCGGGGATGTCGCGCCGGTCCAGAACGATCTGGACGTCGAAATCAATGCCGGGCGGCACATAGTGGCGCACCAGCCGCAACAGCCGGTCCATGCGCGGCTGTTCCTTTTCAAGGGACAGGAAATCAAGATAACGTACCGGCCCGACAACAAGCCGGCACTGACCGGCCCGGTCAGGGCTTTTGCTGCCCGCCGTCGCATTGCCACCCAGTTGCATCCGCCTGTCAAAGCGCGAGCGTTCATTCACGGGAATGTCGCGCCAGACCAGCCGGAATTGTTCCAGCCGCACCGGCAGGCCCAGTTCCGCCTGCGCCATGGCGCGCAGCCCCTCGCCGCTGCGGGTGCGCTGTGCAAGAAGCCCGCTAAAGCGCAGCACCTCGTCATCGGGCAGGGGCGTTTCAGCCTCGCGGCCGGAAAAGCCCAGAAGCGCACGCAATGCCGTCAGGATCGCGTTGTCGGCAGGCCGCGACCAGCACAGCAATGCGGCCAGATCATATTTTTCGGACGCCGCCACGAACAGCCATGTCAGCCTGTCGGTGAACAGGTCAAAGAACCCCGCGAAACCGCCTGCCCTGCGCCTGCGATCCTGCGCCGCGACCTCGGCATATCCCGGCGGCAGGGGGGATAACGGGCCCAGATAGCTGAACAGATGGCTGTCCACGCTGACCGCCTTGTCATCCGCCGTAACCCGGTCCACGGCCAGCGGTTGCAGCCGCGTTTCGGGCCGGGCGCGGACCAGCAAGGGAACCCCGCGCGCCTTCGCCTCGGCCTCGGCCACGCGCAGCGCGGTCACGGTATCGAAATCGGCAGGGTTTGCGGTCAGGCGACCGAACAGCGTGGGTGCGGGGCGGCGGCGGGTCATATCAGCGCCTCCTCGCCGGCGCGGGGGGCGAAGGCGGCCAGATTGTCGGTGCGGCCCGACATTTTCAGCGTCAGCCGGGTAAAGCTGTTCAGGCTGGTGTAGCAGCCGAAAAAGCGGTCCAGAACCGAACCGAAGAACACCGCCGTCGCAGGGTCGATCCGGTCGCTGTCAAAGGTCAGCAGAATATCCGTTCCCGGCACCATCACCTGCCCGATCCGGGTAAATCCGGGCCGTCCCTGAACCGAGGCGATGGCGTCGATCAGATGCGCGGTCTCGCGGCTGTCTCCGGGATCATAGAGGCGCAGGATGTTTCGCAGAACCGGCGTGCCGCCCTTGGTCAGCGACTGATGGTTCAGCGACAGATGCGACATCAGTTCCCATGCGCGGTCGGCGGGCGGGGTCGAGCGGCGGGGCGCGGTCGGAGGGATCAGGCAGGCAATGCCGGCCACGTAATCGACCGTGCCGCGCATGTGCAGCCGGGGCTGACCACCGCCAAAGGGCAGCTTGCGCGGCAATGCCGCATTGGTCGCCAGAACCTGCACGCTGGCGGTATGATCTCCGGGTGAATGGGCCTGGTTGCGGGTGTCCACGAAACACAGCGAGGTCGCGCCGGGGGTCTGTCCGTCCTCGTCCGAATGGCGGCGGACCTGCCAGAACACGCCTTCGGCCCCGCGTTCGGTCATGCGATGGAAATAGGGGCGCGCAGGACGGATCTGGCCGTCGCCCGATGCCAGCGTGACATGGCGCACGGAATGCACCGCCCGCGTGTTCGGGCGCCGGGCATCGGCCTGCAACGGATAGGCACTGCGTGTCCCGTCCAGCGTGATCGGTTCGGCCTGGCAGGGAAAGAGGTTGATCGCGGGGCTGGCGAAAAGCGTGAAGGCGGCATCGGTGATCTGCCTCTCCAGCTCGCCCGCAGGGCGGTCGAAATACAGATAGATGTCCTGCCGCCCGGCAGCGGTCAGAGATCCGGTCTCAATGTCGAAGAACAGAAATTTCTCGGGCAGGGCGAAATATTCGGTCAGCGCGCGATAGCCCCGGAAACTGCTGTCGGGATAGGGCAGCAGCCCCTCGTCCTCGTGATGGCCCGAGGGGTGCAGCGCGCCCGCCGGCAGGTGCCGCGCATCCGGGTCGGAACTGTGGGCGGCAAGCACGCCGCCGACGCAATGCTGATGCAGCAGCCGGAACAGTGCCATCGCCTGCGGCTGTGCCCCCGACAGATACAGCCGCAGCCGCGTCAACCCCAGATCGGTCAGCTTGGCCTTGCCCGTCGGCACAAGCGTCAGCCGCAGCGCACCCGCAGCGTTCAGATCGGGCCGCGGCGGTGCCTGCAAGGGGCGGTTCATCACCTGTGCGCTTTCGATGCGGAGCGGTGCAAGGGCCACATCCTGGGTGATCGCAAAGCGCACCTGGTCGCCCTCGATCGTTTCCGACAACATCTCGGTGCCGCGAAGGATGGTTCGTACCGCGTCCATCTGCGGATCGGGCCGGAAGGCCACTACCGTCATCGACGGCAGAGGCGCAAGATAGTGGGGATACAGCGTCTCGATCAGCCCGTCGGTCAGTTCCGGCAGGCTGTCATCCAGCTTTTGCCGGATCCGCGCGGCGGAATAGGCAAAGCTCTGCACCAGACGTTCGACATGCGGATCGTCGGACAGGTCGCGCGACAGACGCAGCCGGCCCGCGATCTTGGGGAACGCTTCGGCAAAGCGCTGCGCCCGGCCGCGCAACGCGCCCAGTTCCTCGTTATAGAATTCCAGAAAGCGGTTAACCATGCCTGCCCTCGGAAACCGAGAACCGCCCGCCCACCGGATCGACGCGGCTTTCAAAGATCACCGGGGCCAGCCCCGAGCGGGGCCGGAATTCGGCCACGATCCGCAGATGCAGGACGCGGTTTTCCGGCGTGCTGTCATGCTGCAATGACACCGAGACCTGTTCCAGCCGCGGCTCGAACAGGGCGATACGGCGTTGCAGATCCGCGGCGAAGGCATTGCGCTGACCGGTCGTGACCAGATCCGACGAAAAGAAATCCCCGACCCCCAGCGATAACAGGCTGTCGTCAAGCTGATCCAGCCCCGCAGGCGTCTTGTCAAAACGGCAGCGCGTGTTCAGCAGCATCTCAAGATCGCGGCGCAGCGCCTCGCGCAGGGCCGAAGGCTGCGTTGACAAGGCCGCCGGCGGATCGCGATCCATGTCGGGATCAAAATCGATCAACCGGTCCAGCAGGGTCGAGACAGGCAATTCGTTTCGCGGTCGTTCAGCCATGATCCGTTCCGAAAGCGATGGAATCGGCGGACAGAAAGCCCTGCATGTCGTCACCGGCCAGCCAGCTTCGTTGTCCGAGGCCGATCATGATGCCGCAGGTTTCGACGAAATCCGTTTCACGGCCCAGCCGTTGCAGCGGCGTTTGCGGGTCGGGATAAAGGCCGGGCAGAACCAGATCGGCCTCGGCCCCGTCCTCCAGCAGCACATGGGCCGAACGCAGCACCAGATCCAGCGGCTGCGCCACGGGGCGGAAATCGATCCGCGCGATCTTGGACATGTCGATCCACATGTAATTGCCGCCCGCCGTCACAGCCTCGATCGCATGGGGCATCCGGTCGTCCAGTTCGCGCAGATCGTCCACCGCCGCGCCGTTCCAGGTGCCCGGACGGGTTCCCCTTGCGGCCTCGACCGTTTCAAGCGCCTGTTCCGTGGCAGGCCTGTTGCCCTCGCGCAGCGCCAGATTCAGCGCGACAGCCGCCTGATCGGCCGCAGTCGCACCCCCCGGAAAGGTCGGCACGGCCCCGTCCCGCCACCATGCATCGCGGGCATGAAGGCCACGCAGGTGCTGACGGAACAGCCCCAGCCCGACCGCATCCTGAGGCGAGAATTGCGCGGCCATCTTGGCATGGGTTTCGGCCCGCTTCAGATCGCCCTGCAACACAGACAGGCCCGCCAGAACCATCCGCGCCGACAGATCCTGCGGTTTGGTCTTGACCGTGGCGGCGGCGGCGGCGGCGGCATCGTCCAGCGCGTCGGCATTCAGCAGGTCGGTGATGGCGGCGGTCATGCGGTATTCCTTTCGGCGTCTGCCGCGCCATTGCGGCGCAGCGAGGTTTCGGCGATCAACTGAAAGCTGGTCGTGATGTCATCAAGCTGGAAATGCGGTTGCAGATGAATGGTGCAGCGATAGGCACCGGGCCTGCCTGCGATTTCCGAAATATGCGCATCGGCGTTTCGCAGCGGATATTGCGCCTTCAGTTCCTGCGAGGCGTCGTCATTGCCCAGACAATAACGCCGCAGCCAGTCCTTCAGCCGCAATTCGATCACCGAAGGATCGTTGATCGAGCCAATCTCGTCGCGCATGATGACCTTGAGGTAATGCGCAAAACGCGAGGTGCACAGCACATATTGCAGCATCGCCCCCAGCCGGGCGTTCTGCGTGGCGACCGCGCCCTGAAAGACCGGCGGCAGATGCAGCGAAGGGTTGGCGTTAAACACCGGGTCGCTGTCGTGATAAAGCGAGGACATCGGAATGACGCCAAGGCCGATCATGGCGTCCTCTTGCGTGGGCGTCGGCCGGAACTGGTTGGCGGGCTGTGCGGACAGGCCATGCCGGTCGGTTCCGAAATCCATCGCCGCAAAGCCGGGGACACGTCCGCCTCCGATTTCGTCCTGACGCGCGCCGCGGATCGCCGCGAACCAGCCGCTGCCCTGAAAAGCCTCGACCACGGTTGCCGCAAAGGCGAAGGCGCCGCCGATGATCAATGGCCGGTCGGCGCTTTCGTGAAAGACAAAGCCATCCACGCGCCCCGCCTGACACGAAGTCAGGGGCCTGCGGATCATCAGCCCCGGCGCGACAAGGCCCAGAAAACGCGCGTCGTCGGCCTTGCGCAGGCCGGTCCAGCGGATCAGTTCGGGCCGGTCCTGCCGCCCCGCTGCCATATCGCTGGCCGCGCTGACATCGGCAAAGCTGCCAAAGCCGAACATCTGTGGCGCGGCATCCATCACGACGGGGCAGAACGCCGCCGCCGCGACCGAGGCCAGCCGCCACAGAACCTCGACCGGCTCTCGCCCGCCGGTCACGACATTCGGCGCGATCTGGTAATCGGCAACCAGCAGCCCGAAGGGCAGACCGCCGGGCATGCCAAATTCTTCGTCATAGACCATGCGGAACAGGTGACTCTGGTCGAAATCGGCCGCGCGTTCCAGATTCCGGGCCAGCGTTCCCCATTCCGCATCCAGCACCCGAACAAGCACACCCTGACCGATGCCGGCCTGATCGACCAGCATTTGCAGGGCGCGCCAGCGTGCCTCCATTCCCCTGAAAGCAGGGTCGTGAAGGATGACGTTCAACTGGCACGTCAACAGGTCGTCGATGGCGGCGATCAGCCGGTCGATAGATGCAGCGAAGGCCCTGAAGGCCACAGAGCGGGGATCGTCCGGCTGACCCGCCTCGACAAACAATGCCGAGGCGGACATGTCAGTTCTTCTCGGGGATCCTTGCGACCATGCGCAGGGCGGTGGTCAATTCCTCCATCTGCAACCACGGACGCAGCCAGGCGACCGCGTTATAGCTGCCGGGACGGCCCGGAATTTCCTCGACCGTAACCCGCGCCTCGCGCAGCGGATATTGCGCCCGCATCTCGGCACCGGCGGCATCGTTCGCGTTGACATAGTTTCTGATCCAGCGGTTCAGCCAGTCCTCGCAATCCTCGACCTCCATGAACGAGCCGATCTTGTCGCGCCCGATCACCTTGAGGTAATGCGCAAAGCGCGACGTCGCCATCATATAGGGCAGGCGCGACGAGATGGCGGCATTGGCCGTCGCCTCGGGGCTGTCGTATTTTTCCGGCTGATGCGTCGTTTGCGCGCCAAAGAACACTGCGTAATCGCTGTTCTTGTAATGACACAGCGGCAGAAAGCCCATCGCCCCCAATTCGCTGTCGCGACGGTCGGTGATGCCGATCTCGGTCGGGCATTTGATGTCGGTATCGCCCTGATCGGTCGAGAACAGATGCATCGGCAGACCTTCGACCCGGCCGCCATTCTCGGCGCCGCGAATGGCCGTACACCATCCGGATTCGGCAAAGGCATGCGACAGGTTGCTGCCCATGACATAGGCGGCGTTCATCCAGCAATAATTGTTATGCGGGATCTGGTCGCCTTCATAGGCGATGGCTTCGTCGAACGAAAACTCGTCGATGGTCCGACCGTTATCGCCATAGGGCATCCGCGCCAGAACGCGGGGCAGGGTCAGCGTCACAAAGCGGGAATCGTCCGATTTCCGGAAATTGCGCCATTTCGCGTATTCGGTGCTGTCAAAGATCTTGGACAGGTCGCGGGGGCGCGACAGTTCGGTGTAATCGTCAAAGCCGAACAGCTTGGGGCTGGCCGCCGAAATGAAAGGCGCAAAGGCCGCTGCCGAGACCTGGCTGATGCTTTGCAGCGTTTCCAGATCCTCGAAGCTGTTGTCAAATTCGAAGTCGCCGATCAGCGCCCCGATGGGTTCGCCGCCGGGCGTGCCGAATTCATCCTCGTAGATCGACTTGAACAGGCGCGACTGATCGAATTCGACGGCCTTGGACAGATCGCGTCCGATTTCACGCTTGGTCGCGTTCAGCACCCGGATTTTCAGGTTGGCGCTGGTATTGCTTTCCATCACCAGATGATAAAGCCCGCGCCAGCTTCCTTCCAGCCGCCCGAATTCCGGAGCCTGCATGATCGCCGCAAGCTGACGCGACAGCTTTGCATCAATCGCCTCGATCGCCTTGTTCAGGGTGATCGTCAGGTTGCGGTTATAGCTGACCGTGCCTGACAGCGCAGCCTCGGTCAGGTTGCGCAGCAGCGCCTCGGTCTGGTCCGGGGCGGTCTGACGGGTGGCGTTGATGACCTGATCCAGCAGGCTGGATTCGGTCGTTTCGACGGCGGCGCCTGCGGCGGCCTGGCCCTGGGTACGTGACGCCATCAGGCTTTCCCTCCCTCGGCAGTACGTGCGCTAAGTTCGTCCATCAGTTTGCGCACCGCGTCATTGTCCTGAAGGATTTCTTCCAGCAGGGTTTCCAGATCTTCGGATCTGTCGGCCTTGGTCAGCAGGTCGCGCAACTGGTTGCGGCTTTCCAGCAGCTTCTTCAGCGCCGGCACCTGTTCGACGACCTGGGCCGGTTCAAAGTCCTCCATCCCGGAAAAGGACAGGTTGACACGCATAAGCTCGTCTTCGTCGCTTAGCGTGTTTTCGACCTGCATGCTGATACCCGGAGTCATCCGCGCCATCACCGCGTCGAAATTGTCCTTGTCGATCTGAACGAACTTACGTTCGCCAAAGGGCTTGAGGTTCTGCGTCGGATTGCCGGAGAAGTCGCCCAGGACTCCGACAACGAAGGGTAATTCCTTCTCGACCATCGCGCCTTCGGTTTCCACTTCGTATTTGATGTGAACCCGAGGTTTGCGCACCTTTTCGAGCTTCTTGTGAATACTCGCCATCGGCAACTCCTTAAAACACACTTAATCAGTATCGGCTTTCCTACGGTTTGCCACCGTAGCGCCCGACACTCAACGATGAATACTGAACTTATTAGTCCAAATATTGTCCTATTCGCTTTTTGGACGCCGGATTCCGGCATTTGTCATCAGCGAATCACGCGCCGCGTCGTCGGGAATCAATTCCTGTAGCAGTGTCACAAAGTCCATTCTTCCCCTGTGGACAAGGGTTTCCAGCGCGTAGCCAATCGGTGAATGAGGCTCGGCATGGCGGAAATAGGCGGAAATCCGCAAAAGCTGAGAAAACGCATCCTCTCGGTTACGAATCTGCCCGTCAGAGGAGGTGACGACCTCTTGTTCGACCGTTTCGACAACCTCTTCGGGCGGCGAATCACCCAGATTGGCGGCACGGCGAATCGTCCGGTCCGTATCCTCAAGAACGGCGCGCAAGGTGGCGGTCGGCGGTGCGCCGCTGCCCAGCCGGTCGCTGAGCAGGGCGTCCAGCGCATCCAGTTCCCGGCGTGCCGAACCGACATCTGCGGCTATCCTTATCATGGCGTCGCGACCCGCCTCTGACACCGCCGTGTGGAAGCCCGGACCACGTTTCGGATCGTCGGCGGTCCACAGCGAATTTTCACCCCATGAATCACCCGGAATCAGGGGAATAAGGCGCAATGGCTGGACCAGGGCCCCCTCGCGACCGATGCCGTTCAGCCCCGCCAGAACCGCATAGGGATCGTCGTCCGGCTCTTCCGGGCGGGGGTGCAGATCGGTGCCGAACTCGGCCACGATGTCACGGATCAGGCACAATGCGCGGGCCAGCCCGGCATGTCCGTTCAACCGGGTTTCGGCCTCGACCAGCCACGACATCACTTCAATGTCCTTTGCTGATTCGGTCAGCAATTGAATAGACAAATCACGCACTATTTTCCAGTGTGGGCTAAGCGAAACGCTGTCTTCAGCGGCCCCCGAAGCGTCTTGCTGACGTTCGTCGCGCCGGGCGTCATTTCGGGCATCTCTCAACCTCTGATAGAGTTTACTTTGCGTCGGCTCGGTACGTGGATCCCCTCCAATAGGCGGATTTTCGCTTATTGGTTGCCGAAGGCCTATACTTTCGGCATCTAGGTCAACTTGCGATGTTTGTTGCATGGATTCAGACATTTCCAACAAAATTAATACTAATAAGTTCGGTTCGTTTCATTATTGCGCTGATCCGGATCTTGCCTTTGCGAGGGGCCAATCGAAAACAGTTAATTGAAACCTGCGCAAGATTTTGCTCTTTGACGTTCACGAGGCACGGCAGGCGCCGCACAGATAAATAACCAGCGCCAGCCACGGGTATGCAAGTGAAATTTATACGGTTTGGTTTTGGCTATTATAGATTTACATCAATTGCTTCGCCGACTTGATGCACCGCTTTCGGTGGCATTGGAGCGGGCAGCGGCACTGGCGGTCAGGAACAACCATCCGACCGTCGAGATTGCTCATCTGCTTAATGTTCTTGCGCGCGAACAATCCGCTGTCGGTCTGCTGGAACAGGCGGGCGTAGCACCTGCGACCGTCGTGTCGGAAACCGACGTTTACCTGTCGCAAATGACGCGAGACTCTCAGGGCGCGCCGTCGCTGGCGCAGCCGGTGGTGACGCTGGCCCGTGAAGCATGGGCGGCAGCGTCGTTGCGCTTTTCACATAACCGCGTGCTGTTGCCCGTGCTGTTGCTGACATTGTGCAGCGAGACCGATCTGCGCGCCGCGTTGCGGTCCGCCGCGCCGTCGCTGCTGCGGATCAACCTGTCGAAGCTGGAGGAAATTGCCGCCGCCGTTCCCGAAGCGGCGGGCGAGGCGGGGTCCGCGCCCCTGCAATCGGCCTCGGGAGAGGATTTTCTGGCACAGTTTTCGACCGATCTGACTGCCCGTGCGCGCGCCGGCGAGGTCGACTCGGTGGTTGGTCGTGACAATGAATTGCGTCAGATGATCGACATCCTGATGCGCCGCCGCCAGAACAACCCCATCCTTGTGGGCGAGGCGGGCGTGGGCAAGACCGCCATTGTCGAGGCTTTTGCGATGGCCATCATCGAAGGTCGCGTACCCGCGCGTCTGCATGATGTGTCGCTGCATGTGCTTGACCTCAGCCTGTTGCAGGCCGGGGCAGGGGTGAAGGGCGAGTTCGAGCGGCGTCTGAAAGGCGTGGTCGATCAGGTCAAGGCCTCGCCGCGCCCGATCATCCTGTTCATCGACGAGGCGCATACGCTTGTCGGCGCGGGCGGTGGAGGCGGGCAGGGCGATGCCGCAAATATCCTCAAGCCCGCCCTAGCCAGAGGAGAGCTGCGGACCATCGCGGCGACGACCTGGGCCGAATACAAGAAATATTTCGAAAAGGATCCGGCACTGACCCGCCGTTTCCAGACCGTCAAGGTCGATGAGCCCGACATCGAAACCGGCATACGGATGATGCGCGCGCTTGCGCCGCGCTTTCAGGCCCATCACGGCATTCCCATCCGCGACAGCGCCCTGCGCGCAGCGGTGGAATTGTCGGCACGCTATATTCCCGAACGGCAACTGCCTGACAAGGCGGTCAGCCTCATCGACACGGCAGCTTCTGCCGTCGCAATGAGCCGCGAAACCGACCCCGACGCTCTGGCCGAACCGCAGCGCGAGGCCGAATTTCTGCGCCACGAAATCGAGGCGCTTGGGCTGGAGCCGGCGGCAGCCGACACGCGCGACCGGCTGCGGCGGCTGAAGGCGGAACTGGCGCAGGCCGAATCTCAGGCCGAGGCCGCGCGTCAGCGCCTGACCGAGCAGCGCAAGCTTGCCGATGAAGCCGATGCCATCGAGGCCGAGGAAGATGCCGACCGCCTCAAGCGGCTGGCGACGGCGGAACAGAAACTGGCCAAGCTGGCGGGCGAGGCGCCTCTGGTGCATCGCGTCGTCGATGCCGGTGCCGTGGCCGAGGTCGTGGCCCGTTGGACCGGGGTTCCGGTGGCCCGGCTGATGCGCGATCAGATCAAGGCTGTTTCGACCCTTGGCGGACGGCTGAAGGCGCGGGTTCTGGGACAGGACCGCGCACTGGACGGGCTGTCCGATGCGATGCGTGTAGCCCGTGCCAACCTGCAGGATCCGCGCCGCCCGCAAGGCGTGTTCCTGATGGTCGGCACCTCGGGCGTCGGCAAGACCGAAACGGCGCTGGCGCTGGCCGACGAACTGTTCGGCGGACCTTCGGGGCTGACCGTCATCAACATGTCCGAGTTCAAGGAAGAACATAAGGTCTCGTTGCTGATGGGTTCGCCCCCCGGCTATGTCGGTTACGGCGAGGGCGGCGTTCTGACCGAGGCGGTGCGGCGGCGTCCCTATGGTGTCCTGCTGCTGGACGAGATGGACAAGGCCCATCCCGGCGTTCAGGACATCTTTTATCAGGTGTTCGACAAGGGAACGCTGCGCGACGGCGAGGGCAGGGACGTGGATTTCCGCAACACGGTCATCCTGATGACCGCGAATACCGGAACCGAAACGCTGGCGACCCTGTCCGAAGACCCCGACACGATGCCCGAAGGCGATGCGCTGACTGCCGCGCTGAAGCCCGAATTGCTGGGCCAGTTCAAGCCCGCCTTTCTTGGCCGCGTCTCGGTCCTGCCATTCCTGCCGCTGACGCGCGAAATTCTGAACGGGATTGTCGATATTCAGCTTGGCAAGATCGCCGACCGGCTGGCTGCCAGCTATGACACGCGGTTCGAGGTCAGCGAAGCTGCCCGTACCACATTGACGGATGCGGCGGAAACCGGTGATGCCGGTGCCCGCGCTATCGAGGCGATGCTGTCGCGCAACCTGTTGCCGCGGCTTGCAGACTTTTTCCTGGATTCGGTCCTGCGCGGTGCCATGCCACGCAGTGTCGAAATAGACGTCGATCCTCAGTCCGGGTTCACCGTTTCGGCGGTCGGACCAAGACGGCGTCAAGCGGGTTAGGGGAGTGTCCAATACATTGCCCAAGCCCACACTAACCCTTCCTATCAAAGCTTTGGAGTAAACGATGCCGATTTATTTGCAACTTGATGGCATTCCCGGTGACGCGACGCACGAGACGCACAAGAACTGGATGGACATTGAAACGCTGCACTGGAACGTTGCGCGTAACATGAACACCCAGGCGGGTTCGACCGCGAACCGCGAAGCCTCGGAACCGACGGTCAGCGAAGTGATCCTGACCAAAGTAACCGACAGCTCTTCGACCAAGCTGTTCGCCGAAGCCTGCACCGGCCGCACCGGCAAGACCACGATCATTCATCTGGTCACGACCGGCAACCCCGGTGATGTGTATGTCGAGTACAAGCTGACCAACACGCTGGTTTCGAACTACTCGGTCGATACCTCGGGTGATCGTCCGGTGGAAACCATCCACCTGAACTTCACCAAAATGGAAGTGAAGTACATCCCGCACGACGAGCAGCACAAGCCGAAGTCGCCGATGATCGCGTCCTACGATCTGACGACCACAAAGGCTGCCTGATCGGGCATTCGCATCTGGATGGGGCGCGGTTCGACCGCGCCCCCTCTGAGCCCTTCAGGGCAACAACAAGACCGCGATGCGGTCGGGAGATATTGACGATGCACGCGTTTTCGGTGGCGGGTGTCGGTGCCGCTTTTGCTTTGCTTACCGTCCTTGGCGCGATGGCAGAGCCCGTGTCGCCGGGCGGGTCCGGCTTTTCGGCCGCAGACTTGCGAGATGCGATCCGGGGCGACGAGGTCAACTATCGCGCAATCCTGTATTCCGGCGACCGCGCTGTCGCCTTTGCCGAAGGTTATGTTGCCGCGCTTGCGACGCAGGCAACGCATGACAAAATATGGTGTGACCCTGGCATTGCGCCACACGAAGTTGTGGCGCGTATTTATGATCACATAGAAACATTAAACGGTTCGGCCGGGGAACAGGGGGCCGATACTGCTGTCGGAGATACCCTTCGCGCCCTGGCACCATGCCCAGAACAAGAGGTTTCCGAATGACAGTACAGATTTCCTACGCTCAGCTTCGCGCGAATTTTTCATCTGGCACTCCCTCGCTTCCCGGCTATGTCTCGACAGCCGATCTTTTCCATGAAATCGGCTGGGACGACTTCATCAGCAACCCAAGCTATCAGAACACCTGCGCCATCCGGCTGTGCCTTGCGCTGATCAAGACCGGACATCCGCTTAGCTCGGGTTCGCACAAGATCCTTGCCGGTGCGTACAAGGGCGAGCGGGTCGAGGTCCGCATGAGGACTTTGGCCGAAAAACTTGCCCAACCGTCCTGGTTCGGCGCTCCGCGCGTTCTTGAGGATCGGAACGTTTCCAACGCGATCGGCTCGGGACAAGGCGTCATCGCATATTTCGGGCTTCCGGGTTATTCGGGCGGTGGCCATATCGACCTGATCGATGGCAGCGCCGGTGCCCTGAGCTGCGGGACTCAGTGCTATAATCAGGCCGACGACGTCTGGTTCTGGCCGTTGCAGCGGGGCTTGGTGTCCTGAGGCGCATTTCTGCGCTGACATTTTCGTTCCATAAGACGGATTATTAGTGATCCGATCACCGCCAACTCGCCGCACCCGTTGCGTCGGGCTTTGGCGGTGATCCCCGATTGATAGCAACGAAATGACCGCCGGGCTTGATCGCAGGCCATGAATGCGAGGGCGCGCGACGTTGTTTGGCGTGCCGCAGTTTTCTGCAATTGCCTTGTTCCGGAACCTGCCGCTATTGCTTGTGCAAGATGCGTACAGGAGTTTCGATGTCCCTGCCGATTCTGAAAGCCCGCGATCCCGATCAATCCCACCGCGCCGCGACCCAGCTTGAACTGTTCTTCGATCTGGTCAGCGTCATTGCCATTGCGACGATCACCGGCAGCCTGCACCACGCCATCAGCGAGGGGCATGGCTATGAGGTTTTTCCCCGCTTTGCCTTCGTGTTTTTCGCGATCTGGTGGGTTTGGATGAATTTCACCTGGTTCGCCAGCGCGTTTGACAATGACGGTCCGGTCTATCGGCTGCTGGTCATGGTCATCATGGGGGGCGAGCTGCTTTTCGCCGGGGGCGTCGGCTATATCCTTGAAACGCTTGATTTCCGCTGGGGTCTGGTCGGCTGGATCGTGATGCGGCTGGCGATGATCCTGCTGTGGCTGCGGGCAGCGGGAAATGCCGAATACCGCACCACTGCCTTGCGCTATGCCCTGGGAATCGCGCTGGCGCAGGCCTGCTGGGTGGCGATGTATATTGCCGTCATGCAGGGTGGACACAATTTCTTTGTCTGGGGCATCCTGGTCTTTGCACTGGAACTGGCGGTGCCCGTCTATGCGGAATCCTCGCGCGGGACGCCCTTTCACCGCCACCACATGATCGAACGCTATGGCCTGCTGACCATCATTTCACTGGGTGAAATCGTTCTGGCCGTTTCGCTTGGCTTTGGCGCGCTGTTCGGTGAACATCCCGAATTTGCGGCGCTTGGCACGTCGGTCGCCTCACTTGTGATCGTCTTTGCCGCCTTCTGGATCTATTTCGCGGAAGAAGATCATCTGGTCAGCACCGATCTGTCCGTCGCGCTGCTGTGGGGCTATGGCCATGTCTTCGTGTTCGGCGCGCTGGCTGTTCTGGGGGCCGGGGTCGCGGCCGAGGTCGATCTGGCCACTCACGCGGCGCATGGATCGACCACAGCTACGGTCGCCTGGTGGCTTGGCGGGCCGCTGGCAACCTTCTGGATCGCCCTGACGCTGATCCGTGACCGGCATTTCAGCCTTGGCTGGCGCGGGCTGGCGCTGCCGGTCATGGCGCTGGTGGCGCTTGCGGCGGCGTGGACGGGTGCGACCACCTATGTCTTTGCGCTGATATCGGTCATCGCCGTGCTGTGGCGTGTGCCGATGCGGCTGTGCTGAAAACGGCATTGCCGCAAGCACGCGCCTGCGACTAGGCTGCGCCCAAGTCAGTTGGAGGGGACCATGTCTCAGAATTACGATTTCGATACTCTGGCCATTCACGCAGGGGCCGGGGCCGATCCGGCCACCGGGGCGCGTCAGGTGCCGATCTATCAGACCACCGCCTATCAGTTCCGCGATGCCGATCACGCCGCGCGTTTGTTCAACCTGCAAGAGGTCGGCTATATCTATTCGCGGCTGACCAACCCGACCATCGCGGCGCTGCAATCGCGGGTCGCCGCGCTTGAAGGGGGCGCAGGCGCAGTCTGCTGTTCCTCGGGCCATGCCGCGCAGATCATGGCGCTGTTTCCGTTGATGGGGCCGGGCCGGAACATCGTCGCCTCGACCCGGCTGTATGGCGGCACCGTCACCCAGTTCAGCCAGACGATCCGGCGCTTTGGCTGGTCGTGCAAATTCGTCGATCTCGACGATCTTGCAGCGCTGCGCGCGGCCATTGATGACGATACCCGAGCGGTGTTCTGTGAATCGATCAGCAATCCCGGCGGCTATGTCACCGACATTCCCGCCGTTGCCGAAATCGCCAATCTGGCGGGGGTGCCGCTGATTGTGGACAATACGCTGGCGACGCCCTGGCTCTGCAACCCGATTCAGATGGGGGCCACGCTGGTCGTGCACAGCCTGACCAAATACATGACCGGCAATGGCACCGTGACCGGCGGCGCGGTGGTGGACAGCGGCACGTTCGACTGGTCGGGCAGCGACAAGTTCCCCTCTCTTTCGGCCCCGGAACCTGCCTATCACGGCCTGAAATTCCACGAGACCTTTGGCGCGCTGGCCTTTACCTTTCACGGCATCGCCATCGGGCTGCGCGATCTGGGTATGACGATGAACCCGCAGGGCGCGCATTACACGCTGATGGGGATCGAGACCCTGGGTCTGCGCATGCCCCGCCATGTCGAGAATGCGCAAAAGGTCGCCGAGTGGCTGGAACAGGATCCGCGCGTCACCAGCGTGACCTATGCCGGGCTGGCCTCGTCGCCCTGGAACGCCACAGCGAAACGCCTCTATCCACGCGGCGCGGGGGCGCTGTTCACCTTTGAAATCAAGGGGGGCTACGAAGCTGCGGTCAAGCTGGTCGATTCGCTGGAACTGTTCAGCAATGTCGCCAATCTGGGCGACGCGCGGTCGCTGGTGATCCATTCGGCTTCGACCACGCATCGGCAACTGACCGAGGCGCAGCAACGCGCGGCAGGGGCCGGCCCCGAGGTCGTGCGCCTGTCCATCGGAATCGAGAACGCCGCCGACCTGATCGCCGATCTGGATCAGGCGCTGGCCAAGGCGACCGCCTGATTTCACGTCGGGGCAGGCAGGGGGCCTGCGGCCCTGCCTGCCCCCTGCCCCAGCGTCAGATATGAATTACCCGGTCCATCCGCCCCGCCAGGTCGTGGTTATGCGTCGCGATCAGCGCGCTGAGGCCGGTGTCGCGGACCAGCGTCATCAGCAGATCGAACACCCGGTCCGAGGTTTCGGGGTCGAGGTTGCCCGTAGGTTCGTCCGCCAGCAGCAGCGCGGGGCTGTTGGCCAGCGCCCGGCAAAAAGCCACCCGCTGCTGTTCGCCCCCCGACAGTTCCGCCGGACGGTGGCCCGCGCGATGGGCCAGCCCGACGCGGTTCAACAGATCGGCGGCGCGCTCCGAGGCTGCGCTGGCCGCAATCCCGTTCGCAAACTGCGGCAGGGTGATGTTTTCGGCGGCTGTAAATTCCGGCAGCAGGTGGTGGAACTGATAGACAAAGCCCAGCTCGGCCCGCCGCGCCTCGGTCCGCGCCTTGTCGGGCAGGCCGGTCATGTCGCGCCCGTTCAGCACGACGCGGCCCGCATCGGGCATATCCAGCAGCCCGGCGATATGCAGCAGCGTCGATTTGCCCGCCCCCGATGGCGCGACCAGCGCCACCACCTCGCCGCGCGCGACGGTCAGGTCGATGCCGCGCAGCACCTCGACCGGGGTCGGGCCGTCCTTGGCATAGGTCCGCGTGATCCCCTCAAGCCGCAGAACGTCACTCATAGCGCAGGGCCTCGACCGGGTTCAGGCGCGCGGCGCGGCGCGCGGGAAAGATGGTGACGACGAAGGACAGGGTCAGCGACAGCGCAACCGCGCGGAACACATCCCACAACCGCAATTCGGCGGGCAGGCGATAGATGCCGCGCACCTCGGGCTGCCATGCGCCGCCGCCGGTCAGCGCATTCAGCGCCGCCATGATATTATCCACGTTCAGCGCCAGCAGGACACCCAGGATCACCCCGGCAATCGTGCCGATCACCCCCGTGAAGGCGCCGCACAGGAAAAACACCCGCAGCACCGCGCCTTCGGTCAGTCCCATCGTGCGCAGGATGCCGATGTCGCGGCCCTTGTTCTTGACCAGCATGATCAACCCCGATGTGATGTTCATCGACGCGATCAGCACCAGCACCGACAGGATGACAAACATCACGTCATCCTCCATGTCCAGCGCGGCCAGAAAGCTGCCGGAACTGTCGCGCCAGCTCCAGACGAGGGCCCCCTCGCCCGCCGTCTGCAACAGCGGCAGCGCCCAGTCATCGACCTTTTCGGGGTCGGTCACAAAGATCTCGATCTCATCCGCCACGCCCTCGCGGTTGAAATAGCTTTGCGCCTCGGCCAGCGGCATGTAGATGCGCGTGCGGTCGATGTCATAGCGCCCGGCGCTGAAGATATATGCGACCTCATAGGCGGCAACGCGCGGGGTGGTGCCGATGGGCGTTTTTGCCCCCTCGGGCGCGATCAGCCGGATCTTGTCGCCGATGCCAAGGTTCAGCTCGCGCGCGATGCCTGAACCGATGGCGATGCCCTTGCCGAAATCCCCGACATTCCCCACCGCGCTTGCGGGATCGACGATCCGCGGCATGGCCTTCAGATCGTCCAGCGTGACACCAAAGACCTCGGCCACGTTGGAATTGTCATGCGCCGTCGCCATCACCTGCCCGCGAATGACCGGCGCGGCGCGGGTCACGCCGGGCACGGCGGCCAGCCGGGCGGTCATCGCGTCGTAATCCTGTATCCGGCCCGGTACGATATAGACATCGCCGGTCAGGTTGTTCTCGATCCGCTGCGGTCCCATGGACACGGCGGTATGGGCGTTTGCCCCTAGGATCGTGTCCACGAATTCGGCCCGGAAGCCGGCCCTGACGGCCAGCGTCGCGATCAGCGCCATCACCCCAAGCGCGATACCGATCAGGCTGATCCAGGTCATCACGCTGACGCCGCCCTCGGCCCGGCGGGCGCGAAGGTATCGCCAGGCGATCATGAATTCGTAACGTGAAAAGGGTGCGGGGCTGGACATGGGCGGACCTTGCGGATTTCGCGGCGAACCTGACCCCGCAGACCGGAAAGATCAAGCCGACAATGGCGTGATCCCTGCCCCGGCGCCGCAAGACAGATATTGCGGCGCGGACATTCCGATGCCACAAGATACGGCATGGCCAAACCCGTTACCGCATTCACCTGTACCGCCTGCGGAGCCGCGCACAAGAAATGGGCGGGCCGCTGCGATGCCTGCGGCGCATGGAACACCGTCATCGAAGAGGCTCCGTTAAGTCAGGGACCGGGCCGGGGGCTTGGGGCGGCCAAGGGGCGCAGCGTGCCGCTGTCGGGCCTTGCCACGGACGAGCCGCCCCCGCCGCGCAGCATCTCGGGCATGGCAGAACTGGACCGTGTTCTGGGCGGCGGGCTGGTTCCCGGCTCGGCCGTGCTGGTCGGCGGCGATCCGGGGATCGGCAAGTCCACGCTGCTGCTGCAAGGCGCGGCGGCTTTTGCACGCCGGGGGCTGAACGCCATCTATATCAGCGGCGAAGAGGCCAGCGCGCAGGTCCGCATGCGCGCGCAGCGGCTGGGGCTGGCCGATGCGCCGGTCCGGCTTGGCGCGGAAACCAATCTGCGCGACATCCTGACCACGCTGGACAATGAGCGCCCCGATCTTGCCATCATCGATTCGGTCCAGACCCTGTGGTCCGACACGGTCGAGGCCGCGCCGGGCAGCGTTGCGCAGGTCCGCGCCGCCGCGCACGAGCTTGTGACCTTTGCCAAGCGGCGCGGCGTCGCCATCGTCATTGTCGGCCATGTCACCAAGGACGGCCAGATCGCCGGCCCCCGCGTGGTCGAGCATATGGTCGATACCGTCCTATATTTCGAGGGCGAGCGCGGCCACCAGTTCCGTATCCTGCGCAGCGTCAAGAACCGCTTTGGCCCCGCAGACGAGATCGGCGTGTTCGAGATGACCGGCGCGGGGCTGGCCGAGGTCGCCAACCCTTCGGCGCTGTTCCTGTCCGAACGCGGCCAGCCGGTGCCGGGCAGCGCCGTCTTTGCCGGGATCGAGGGTACGCGGCCGGTGCTGACCGAAATTCAGGCACTGGTCGCGCCATCGACCCTGGCCAGCCCGCGCCGCACCGTGGTGGGGCTGGATTCCGGCCGCGTCAGCACCATCCTTGCCGTGCTTGAGGCGCGTTGCGGCATCCCCTTCACCGGCCTCGACGTCTTTCTGAACGTCGCGGGCGGCATGCGGGTCAGCGAACCCGCCGCCGATCTGGCAATCGCCGGTGCGCTGTTATCCGCCCGCGAGGACAGCGCATTGCCGCCCGAAGCCGTTCTTTTCGGCGAAATCAGCCTGTCGGGCGCGCTGCGCCCGGTCGCTCAGGCGGAAAACAGGTTGAAAGAGGCGCAGAAACTTGGTTTCTCACAGGCGATTTTGCCCGAAGGCCAGAAGGTCGAGGGTACAGGCGGGTCGGGCGGCGGTACGAGCACAAGGCGTGTCGCCGACCTGACAGGATTTGTGGGCGATGTCTTCGGCGCCGGCTGAACCGCCTGAAATGCAACGATATCCGGCGCAGGGGCAGACCATGGACGGCTTCACGATAATCGACGCGGTGGTGGCGGGGATCATCATCCTTTCGGCGATTCTTGCCTGGTCGCGGGGGTTTTTCCGCGAATCGCTGGCAATTCTGGGCTGGATCGCTGCGGCCGTGCTGGCCTTTCTGTTCGCGGCCAGCGTGCGGCCGATGATCGCCCAACTGCCCGTGCTTGAGCAATTTCTGTCCGATAGCTGCGAACTGGCCACCATTGCCGCCTTCGCCGTGGTCTTTGCCGGAGCGCTGGTGGTGTTCTCGATCCTGACGCCGCTGTTTTCCTCGGTTGTGCAGCGTTCGGCGCTTGGCGGCATCGATCAGGGCATGGGCTTTGTGTTCGGCGCGGCGCGCGGTATCCTGATCGTCGCCATTGCCTTCATCGTCTATGACCGGGTGATGACCAGCCAGCAGCTTGCCATGGTGGAAAATTCCCGTTCGGCCCAGGTGTTCGAACAGTTGCGCGGCCAGATGGACCGGCAGATCCCCGACGATGCGCCCGGCTGGGTCGTCCGCCGTTACGAACAGATGGTGCGTAGCTGCCCGATTCCCGCCGCGAACTGAGCCTTGGCGACAAGAGGGGCAATGTCGGCCCCGCCGCGCTGGCGGGGATGTTCCGGTGCCGTGCGGACAGGGGGGCATGCGTCATTTGTATGACTAAAATTTGCCCCTGTGGCACGCGGGGGCGTGACTTTGTGACGGGTCCGCACTAAATAAGCGGGCGACCGCCATCACTCTCAGGACAGCCAATGCAACCCTTTCTGGCCCATCCGTTCGATTCGGACCGCCTGCACGAGGAATGCGGAATATTCGGAGCCATCGGCGTCGCCGACGCGGCCAGCTTTGTCGCATTGGGGCTGCATGCCCTGCAACATCGCGGGCAAGAGGCCGGGGGAATCGTCGCACATGACCCCGCGCAGGGCTTTAACAGCGCGCATCGCTTTGGTTATGTCCGCGACAATTTCACCAAGGCCGATGTGATGGCGACGCTGCCGGGGTCTTTGGCCATCGGGCATGTGCGCTATTCTACGGCAGGCACCAAGGCCAATACCGCGATTCGCGACGTGCAGCCCTTTTTCGGCGAATTTTCGATGGGCGGCTGTGCCATTGCGCATAACGGCAATATCACCAATGCCGCCGCGCTGCGCCGCGAATTGACCGAACGCGGCAGCATCTTTCAGTCCAGCAGCGACAGCGAATGCATCATTCACCTGATGGCGCGCTCGATCCAGCGCAACATCCCCGAGCGGATGAAGGACGCCCTGCGCCGGGTCGAGGGTGCGTTTTCGGTGATCGCCATGACCCGGACCAAGCTGATCGGCGTACGCGACCCGCTGGGGGTGCGGCCGCTGGTACTGGGCAAGGTCGGGGATGACGGCTTTGTTCTGGCCTCGGAAACCTGTGCACTGGACATTATCGGCGCAGAATTCATGCGAGAGATCGAACCTGGCGAAATGGTCGTGATTTCGAAGGACAAGGTCGAAAGCAGCCGTCCCTTCGGGCCGTCGAAGGGCCGGTTCTGCATTTTCGAGCATGTCTATTTCTCTCGCCCCGATTCGATTATCGGCGGTCGATCAGTCTATGAGACCCGGCGGCAGATTGGCGTGGAACTTGCGCGCGAGGCCCCGGTCGAGGCCGATCTGGTCTGCCCGGTGCCCGACAGCGGCACCCCCGCCGCCATCGGTTTTGCGCAGGAATCCGGGTTTCCCTATGGCATGGGGATCATCCGCAACCAGTATGTCGGTCGTACCTTCATCGAGCCGACCGAACAGATCCGCAACATGGGCGTACGGCTCAAGCTGAACGTCAACCGCGCGCTGATCGCGGGCAAGCGGGTGGTGCTGGTCGATGACAGCGTGGTGCGCGGCACGACCAGCCGCAAGATGAAGGACATGATCCTGGATGCGGGCGCGGCAGAGGTGCATTTCCGCATCGCCTCGCCACCGACAGCCTGGCCCTGTTTCTATGGCGTGGACACGCCCGACCGCGAAAAGCTGTTGGCAGCTCAGATGTCGCCCGAAGAGATGCGCAACTGGATCGGCGTCGATTCGCTGTCCTTTGTGTCGCTGGACGGGCTGTATCGCGCGGTGGGCGAGGCTGGCGGACGCAATGCCGAATGTCCGCAATATTGAGACGCCTGCTTTTCAGGGGATTATCCCGTCGCGCCCTT
>NZ_JBKEBL010000053.1:0-4487 GCF_047973135.1 Paracoccus sp. (in: a-proteobacteria) | reverse complement strand
GCGGAAATCAGAACAGTCAAAACGGAATGAGTCCGGATACCGGTTCTGATTGCCCCATCTCCCGCGACCAGGTGATGGCGTTGAGGTAGTTGCCAAGCGGTGTGGCGCGCAGCTTCTCGGCGCTGCGCGGGGGCTGAAGGACGATGGTGAGGATCGCGGTCCATCGCTCGGTGGTGGAAAGCTGGCCGTTCTCGTAATGACGCTCGGTCCAGGCGACGCGGAAGGAATCGGGCGAAGCGCGGATGACGCTGGAAACCTCTACGGCGATCTGTTGCTGTCCGACCTTGGCAAAAGGATCGTTGGCGCGGGCGTAATCAGTCAGCGCCGCCGCACCGCGATCCGTAGTAAACTCAGAGGCACGCAGCCAGTTCTGACGGACGATGGTGGCGTCTGCCGGGATGCTGCGCACCTCTTCGATGAAGCGGCCAAGATGAAACGCGACCTGAGGATCAGAGGGACGGTAATCGGCTGTCGCGGGCGCGACGGCCTGCGCCTGACCGAGATTGTCCACCTGCACCACCCAGGGCACGACACTGCCGCGCGCCGACTGCCACACCAGCGCCGAGGCGAAGCCCGCCGAGAGGATCAGACAACCAAAGGCCATCAGCCGCCAGTTCTTCGCCTGTACACGGGCGGAGCCGATGCGGTCATCCCAGACCTGTGCCGCCTTCTGGTAAGGCGTCTCGGGCTGCGGTGTCTTGCCGTAATGGGCGGTGGGTCGTTTGAAAATGCTCATGAGCGGTCGCCTGTCTGAAGGGAACTGGAGGAGCCCGCGCTCTGGCTATCGCCGGAGCGGACGGCATGGGCGGCCATGGTCGCGCCATGGCTGAGGGCCTGTTTGCGTTGAATCCGCTGCGCCCAGGCGGGCGGGCCGCCGGTGGCGGATGAGGCCGTGGTGTCAGCGCCGCCGCCAATGGTTCCGCCGGTCGAGGTCCCGCCCGTTGCGGTGAACCCGGCTTTCACCCCATCGGAATGGCTGGACCTGACGCTTTCGGATGCTTTGGACGCGGCGCGCTTCAGCGGTGAGGCTGCGGCGGACCCAGCCGCGCGGGCGACGCCGCCAAGGCCGGATGCGACGCCCGCCGCGCCAGATTGACCGAAGGACCCGAGGCTATAGGCGGTACTGGCGCCGCCGGCCAGACTTGCACCTCCCCGGACAGCAGCCGCACCACCGGACAGGGCAGCCGCGCCGCCCTTCGCGGCCATGCCAGCGGCGGCGCCTCCGGCCAGCACCATGCCGCCAACGGCGAGGCCAGCGCCGACCGCTGCGCCCGCGCCAAGCTGCGGGCCGCCGGAGACGAGGCCAGAGGCGATGCCGGGACCGAAGATGCCGAGGCCAAGGAGTGAGAGTGCGGCAAGGACGATGGCCATGGCATCGTCGATGGTGGGCGTCGCGCCGCCAAAACCCGCCGTGAAACTTGAGAACAGCGTGCTGCCGATGCCGATGATGACTGCCAGAACCAGCACCTTGATACCAGATGAGACGACATTGCCCAGCACCCGCTCGGCCATGAAAGCGGTCTTGCCGAAAAGACCGAAGGGGATGAGGACGAAGCCTGCCAGCGTGGTCAGCTTGAACTCGATCAGGGTCACGAAAAGCTGCACGGCGAGGATGAAGAAGGCCAGCAGCACCAGCACCCAGGCGAAGAGAAGGCAGGCGATCTGGATGAAGTTCTCGAAAAAGGCGACGAACCCCATCAGATCGGCGGTCGCCTCCAGCAGGGGCCGCCCGGCATCAAGCCCGGTCTGGGCGACGCGGCCGGGGCGCAGGAGGTCGGCGACGGAAAACCCGGTGCCGGAAGCTTGCAGGCCGAGCCCCGCGAAACTGTCGAAAACGATGCGGGCGAGCGAATTCCAGTTGCCGATGATATAGGCGAAAACGCCGACAAAAAGGGTCTTCTTGATGAGGCGGGCGATGATGTCATCCTCGGCACCGAGCGACCAGAAGAGCGCCGCCAGCGTCACGTCGATCACGATCAGCGTGGTGGCGATGAACGCGACTTCCCCGCCCAGAAGGCCGAACCCGCTGTCGATATAGGAGGTGAAGACCCCCAGAAATGTGTCGATGACGCCGGTTCCGCCCATGTGCGTTAGGTCCTAGTTGAAGAAAGGAGTGCTTTGACTTTCAAGCTGTTACTGATCTCGCGGGGTGAAAGACCTCGCACGCCGTGTGACGCAACACGCGGCGATAAGCGGATGGGTGAGGTGAACCGGGTGCTTCCGGGGAGCCGTAAATCAGCAGAACCCATCAAAGCCGGGCAGACGGGGACTTCCGATCCCGTGGCTGGTCCGGCCAGCAAGCCTGCCATGGCGAGGGAAACCGAACCGATGGTGGACGCCTCGTCAGACACTGGAACCCGCCAACTCGGAAGTGGGCGGGTCGGCGCGCCGTGCAAACGGCGGGCCGGTGGAGCGTTGGTCCGTGCTATGGGCACATGGACCGGGGGTGCGCAGCCCGCTGCGCACCAGCTTCGGCGTGCATTTGCGTTGCGCCGTGGCCGGATTCCACACGGGGTAGAGTCGGCGCCTAAAGCAGGCGAGAGATCGGTAGCGGAACCTAAGAACCTTATCCTCGCTTCCGGCGCGCGTGCGCGCCGGATGGCTGAAGCGACCAGTGATCGCGGCGGTAAGGGGCGGAGCCTTCGTAGTAGTCCGAGGACGGGAAAGCCGTCCACATGGCGAAGGAAGGCAGTGGATACAGCAAGCAGGCAGGAGGTGGACCCATGTCCGGCGAGGTGAATATCTCGTTCGTCCTCGACATGCAGCGCAAGCTGTATCGGTGGAGCAGCGATGATCCCGACAAGGTCTTCGCTGATTTGTTCAATCTCGTTTGCGACCGCAGAACCCTGTCCGAGGCCTGGCGACGGCTCACCCGCAACAGCGGCAGCCGGACATCGGGCACGGACGGGATGACGCGGCGCTCGGTCGAAGAGCGTCCCGGTGGCGCAGCAAGGCTCCTCGATGAAATACGCGAGGCGCTTCGCGACGGAAGTTATCGTCCGGAACCCGTCAGGCAACGGCTCATCCCGAAGCCCGGCAAGCCCGGAAAATTCCGGCCACTCGGCATTCCCACGCTGATCGACCGGCTGGTGCAGATGGCTTTGAAGCTGGTGCTGGAACCCATCTTCGAGGCGGACTTCTATCCGACCTCCTACGGGTTCCGGCCGGGCCGAAGCACCCATGATGCTCTGGCGCGCATCCAGAGGTTCCTTCATCCGACGAAGCGTGGACCCTCGGTCTACCGCTACGCCATAGAAGGCGACATCAAGGGCTGTTTCGACGCCATCGATCATCACGTCATGATGGAACGGCTGCGGAAACGCATCGGCGACCGCAAGGTGCTGAGGCTGATCCACGCATTCCTGAAAGCGGGCGTGATGATCGAAGGGACCATTCGCCACCCCGTAACCGGCTCGCCGCAAGGCGGGGTCATCTCGCCGATGCTGTCGAACATCTACCTGACAGCCATCGACGAACGGTATGGGCGATGGTCCGTGCGCCCTCGTGAACCAAGTATAAATGCCGCTGCCCGAAGGGTCAGAGACCACAGGAAAGGCAGGCCGGTATTTTACACGGTGCGATACGCGGACGACTTCGTCGTTCTCGTGGACGGCACGAGGGAGCAGGCGGAAGCGGAAAAGCTCGCGCTGGCGGAGTTCCTGAAAACGGAACTTCGCATGGAGCTGTCGATGGAAAAGACCCGGATCACCGATGTCAGGGAAGGCTTCGACTTCCTTGGGTATCGGGTGGTGCAGACTAAGGCGCTCCGCACGGGGCGCCGGGTCGGCAATCTCTTCATACCGAAGGGTAAGCTGGCCGACCTGCGCCACAAGATCAAGGTCATGGTGAAAAGCACCCCTACGGGGTGGCCGCTCGCCAGACTGATCGGCATGCTCAATCCTGTCCTGACCGGGTGGAGGAACTATTATCGATACGCCACAAAGGCATATCGTGAGTTCTGCAACCTCGATCACTGGATATGGCAGCGTGTGGGGCGCTGGCTGAGGAAGAAATACCCGAAGGCGACGTGGCCGGTGCTGCGTCGCCTTCACCTCCACAGCGCCCCGGGAAAGCCGCGACAATGGTCCGAAGGGACCAGACGTCTGCGGTCCCTCCGTGACGGGGGAACCATGCGTTACCCGAACCAGAGAATAGCGAAACCGAACGGATGGAATGCGGAAAAGGATAACCGGCAGCGCGAAAGCGTCCGGGGCTTCTGGAACACCTTCCAACGCCTCAACCATATCTGAGGCACACCCATAGGCGCGCGAGCGCCCATGCATGGAGAGCCGGATGCTTGGAAACTTGCACGTCCGGTTCGGGAAGAGGGATGGAGAAACTCGTCTTCGAAAGGGGGTGGAGCGCTTCATCTCTACTTTCACCTGTCAGCGCCCCAGAAACCGGTTGCGGGACCCTGCCCATGCGGCGAGGCAATCGGCGTCGTCGCTGGCCGCCTCGCCCATCTGCTGGCAGCGACGCAGCGTGGC
>NZ_JBKEBL010000297.1:0-2299 GCF_047973135.1 Paracoccus sp. (in: a-proteobacteria) | reverse complement strand
GCGACGCATCGCGGAACTGTTGCCGCCTGGCGTCGTCAATCTTGTGACCGGCAGTTCGGGCAGGATCGGCGATGCGCTGGTCGGGCATCCCCTGGTGCGGATGGTCAATTTTACCGGCTCGGTCGATGTGGGGCGGCATGTGATGCAGGTCGCGGCGCGGAATATCACGCCCGTGACGCTGGAGCTGGGCGGAAACGATGCTGGGCTGGTATTGGAGGATGCGGAACTGAACGATGCCGCGATGCTGCGGATGTGGCTGGCGGCCTTTATGTCCACCGGCCAGATCTGCATGGCGCTGAAACGGCTCTACGTCCACCGCTCGCGCTTTGACGAGGTGGTCGCGGGGCTGACGGCCATCGGGCGGCGGCAGGTGATCGGCGACGGGCTGTTGCCGGACACGACCATGGGTCCGCTGAACAACCGCAAGCAGCAGCAGGTGGTGCGGGGCATGGTCGATCAGGCCCGGAACCATGGCACAAGGATCCTGGATCTGGGCGAGGTGCCGGATGAGGCGCTGTTCAAGACCGGCTATTTCCTGCGCCCGACGCTGGTGATCGACCCGGACCCGGCGCTGTCGGTGGTGCGCGACGAACAATTCGGTCCGACCCTGCCGGTCCTTCCCTTTGACACCGAGGATCAGGCCGTGGCGATGGCCAATGACAGCGATTTCGGGCTGTGCTCTTCGGTGTGGTCGCCCGATCTGGACCGCGCCCGCGCCATCGCAAGGCGGCTTGAGGCGGGTTATACCTATATCAATAACCACGGCGCTGCCGCGCAGGACGGGCGCGGACCCTTTGGTGGCTTCAAACATTCGGGAATCGGCCGGAATTTCGGCTATGAGGGCGTGACCCAGTTTCAGGGGCTGCATTCGATCTCGATTCCGGCCGGGTGAAATACCCTTTTGTATTTGCGCCGTTTTGCGCCAAGATTATCACGGGGACATTGGGAAAGGGGCGCGTCATGGCGGGACAGCCGTTCGAATACGATTATGTGATCGTCGGCGGGGGGGCGGCGGGCTGCGTTCTGGCGGCGCGGCTGGCGGCGGATGGCGACGGCTCTGTCGCGCTGATCGAGCGCGGCAAGACCGACAGCAACCGCTGGATCCACATCCCCGCGACATTTTTCAAGGCATTGCAGACCGATGCCGATGCGGTCGTGTCCGAACCCGATCCGTCGCTGAACGGGCTGCGCTTTCCGGTGCCGCAGGGCAGGGTGATCGGTGGGGGATCGTCAGTCAACGGCATGATCTACATGCGCGGGCAGGCGCGTGATTACGACGATTGGGTCAGCGAACATGGCTGTGACGGCTGGTCCTATGCCGATGTCCTGCCGACGTTCCGCAAGCAGGAACGCAATACCCGCCTTGCCAATGAATATCACGGCAGCACAGGCAGGCTGGTGGTCGATGACCCTTCGGCGAAACACCCGGTCGCGGGGGCGATCGTGCAGGCCGCCATTGGCGCGGGCATCCGCGCGACCGACGATTTCAACGGTGCCACGCAAGAGGGCGCGGGCTGGTATCAGGTGACTGCTCATGACGGACAGCGGCAGTCGGCGGCGCATTGCTTTCTGAAACCGGAACTTGGCCGCCCGAACCTGACCGTCCTGACCGGTCATGCCGCCGGTCGGGTCGTGATCGAAAACCGCCGGGCGGTGGCGGTGGAATGCCATGACCAGGCGGGGTCGGCGGTACTGATTCGTGCCCGGCGCGAGATCGTCCTGTCGGCAGGCAGCTTTCACAGCCCGAAAATCCTGATGCTGTCGGGTATCGGGCCGCGCGACGTTCTGGACCGTCACGGCATCGGCATTATCCACGAATCCGATCAGGTGGGCCGCAATTATCAGGATCATGTCGGCGCGCCGGTGACTCGCCGCCTGCGTCGTCCCATCGGGCTGTACAATGCCGAAAAGGGGCTGAATGCGGTCCGGCACGGTATCGACTATTGGGTGTTCCGGCGCGGGTTGCTGACCTCTAACCTGTTGCAGGCGGGGGCCTGCGTCGATACCGGAGGTACGGGTCGCCCTGATGTACAGTACAATTTCGCGCCCTTCGCGCCAGGCGCGCCCGGACAGCCTCCGCTGGCCTTTCACGCGGTGCAGGTCCATCCGATGACCATGCGCCCGAAATCGCGCGGGCGGCTGGGGTTGCGGTCGAAAGACCCGGCAGACGCGCCGCTGTTCGAAACGACGATCCTTGCCGATCCCGAGGATATGGACACGCTGCGCCGGGGCGTCCGGCTGGCGCGCGAGATTTGCGAGCAGTCGCCGCTGAAGGAACTGGTCGGCGAAGAGGTCTGGC
>NZ_JBKEBL010000258.1:0-2550 GCF_047973135.1 Paracoccus sp. (in: a-proteobacteria) | reverse complement strand
GTGCAGCACCAAGTGAAAGGATTCGGCCAGATCGCAGTTCCACACATAGACATCTTCGCGGGCCACGCCGACATCGGCGGCAGCAGGCGCATATCGCTGCAGCCGCTGGTCACTCAGGCAAGTGGTTAACAGATTATGAACGCTAAGATCGGTCATAGTTTCGGCTTGATCCCCAGGGCCATTGGCCCTATATCTCCTTGCGTGAGACGCGGAAAGGTTGCCCTTGGGTGCGCAAGCAGGCCTCTGGCCCCTCCCGCGGACAAGATCATGAGGCGGGCCTTCGGGCGCCGCCTCACTCTTTTTCCGGGGATGCCCGGCTGGGTCACGGCTTGCCGCCTTTCTTCACCCGCGCGGCATACAGCTTGAACAGCTTTTCCAGCCGTTCGGTATCGTTGCGGAAGGGGCGGCCGATATACATGGTTTCCAGCAGATCGTCGTTTTCGCGATGCACGGCGCGCAGATCGTCGGGCATCTTGTCGGGATCGTAAAGATCGGCGATGGTCTTGGGATAATGCGAATAGCGGGTCCGCAGGATGTTCCGGGCCGAGGCTGACAGCGCGGCCTTTTGCTCCTCGCTGAAATTCGGCACCGGAAAGGTGTTCCAGCCAAGCGTGTTGGAATAGCGGAACCGGCTTTCCAACCTGCCGCAGACCGTGGCGATCCAGACAAGATGCAGGCGAGAAGCGATCAGCGCGATGCACCAATCGGGTGCGTCGTAGAGCACCTGATTGAGGTTCGATGAGATGACATCGGCTCCGACCCGCACGACGGGAAGGTAGGGGCGGCGTTCCGAGGTGACACTGGGGACGAGGATGGAATGGTCCTTTGCCCAGTTCTGCGCTTGCCGAAATCTGTGAGGGTATGCCGCCGCTGGCCGGGTTTGTGCCGCCTTGCTGGCACTGCGAAACTTCGCGACTGCATCGAAGCGTGCCTTCAACTCGGGAATCTGTGTCGCCGCGTCCGCATCCTGATCTGCGACCCAAAGGCAATAACGTTCGATGCCGCGAACCACCTCGGCAGACCCCATGAACTTCTTGACGAACCGGGCTGAATCTGGACGAAGGTCAAGCAGTTCCTCCTTTTCATCCGGCGTAAGTATCAAGTGGCCTCCATCCGTGGGCTTGTTGCCATATTCCATATAAGGAAGATCGAACAATGATCGCGCAATTGCGGACACGAACAGGTCGGGACCGTCCAGCAGATAGGCATTGATATTCGCGACTGCGGCACTGATCCTGCCGTCAAATAGCCACCTTTGATCTTTTGAGGCGTTTCGCAGACCGACGATGACGCACATCACAGCCGCGTTTGCCGACGCGTTGTTTCTCCATTTGAATGTCTGATGCGCGAATCCGATTTCTACCCCGCCGACGAGAACATTTTCCCAAAACGCCCCAACTGCTTGCCCCTGACAGATGGAATTTGTGGAAACCAGCGCCGACCTTGCCGTGCGTCCGCGCACATAGTTTGCGGCCTTGAACATCCAACAGGCGACAAAATCGACGCGACGGTAGGCGTCGATATGTCCCGCGAGAACAAGGTCCATATCGGCATTCTGATCATCTGAGCGCGAGCCATCGCCCAGAAACGGCGGATTGCCTGCGATGAAAACTTCTTCGCCCTCGGCGGGGGGCGGGCAGACATCCTCCCAGTTCAGCCGCAGCGAATTGCCGGTCACGATATGCGCCGCGTCTTTCAGGGGCAGGGCGGCGGGGCGGCGACCAAAGACCTCGGCAAAGGTGGCATTGGCCTGATATTCGGCGATGAACAGGGCCAGCTTGGCGGTCTCGGCGGCGAAATCGGCGATCTCGATGCCATAGAAATGCGTGATAGGGATATTGGTGAACAGCAGGTTCTGTGCCTCGCCCGTCAAATCCTGCATGCGCTTCAGCACCCGTGTCTCTCGCGCGCGAAGTTCGCGATAGGATACGACAAGGAAATTCCCCGATCCGCAGGCCGGGTCGAACACGCGCATCCGCGACATCCGGTCCAGCACCTGTTGCAGGGCCCGGGCACGGTCCCATGCCCTGTGGATCTCGGCATCCAGATCGTCCAGAAACAGTGGTCCGATCACCTTCATGATGTTCGGCACCGAGGTATAATGCATCCCCAGTTCCGAGCGCTGCTTCGAATCCGCAACCGACTGGATCATCGAACCGAAGATGTCGGGGTTGATTTCGCGCCAGTTCAGGTCGCAGGCCTCGCGCAGATAGCGGAAGGCTGCGGCATCGAAGCGCGGCGCGTCGATGGCACCCGCAAAAAGCCCACCATTGACGTATTCCAGTTCGCCCGTCCAGGTGGGCAGGCCCTCACGCCGGGCCTTGGGCAGGTTCATCGCCTGGAAGGCCGCGATGACGGTTTCGCGCGCCTCCTCGCCCCGGTCGCCCGCATGGGTGAACAGCAGGCGCGAGAACTGGTTGTCGGGGAAAATCCCGACATCCTCGGCGAACATGCAGAAGATCAGCCGCATCATCAGCTGGTTCATCTCGTGCCGCCGCCCGTCGCTGCCCCAGTCCGGGTTGGCTTTGATCAGCGCATCATAAAGCCGGG
>NZ_JBKEBL010000209.1:0-12037 GCF_047973135.1 Paracoccus sp. (in: a-proteobacteria) | reverse complement strand
GCGAAGGGCAGCCCGCCATACAGCCCGACTCCGGGACGCACCAGATCAAAGTGGTAATCCGGACCCAGCAAAATCCCGCCGGTCGCCGCAAGGGAACGCGGCACGCCGCAATCCTCGGTCATCCGGCGGAACTCTGCCAGTTGGGCGGCATTGGCGGGATGCGCCGGTTCGTCGGCGCAGGCCAGATGCGACATGATGAAGGCAGGTCCGGCGGCCAGAACCTCGGCGCGGATGGCGTCCCATTCGGCAGGCTCCATTCCCAGCCGGTTCATGCCGGTGTCAAGCTGGATGGCAAAGGGCGCGCCGGGCCGCATCACCCGGTCGCGAAAGAACTGTTCGGGGCTGTTCAGCACCGGAACAAGGCCGGACAGTTCTGCCCCCTCCATATGCCCCGACAGCACGCTGATGCGCGCGTCGGCGGGCAGATGCGGGCGAATCGCCTGCCCCTCGGATGCCAGCGCCACGAAAAAATCACGCGCCCCCGCCTCATACAGCGCCGGGGCGACCCGCGCTGCGCCCAACCCATAGGCGTCGGCCTTGACCACCGCCGCCGCGCGGGCCAATGGCGCACGGGCGGCAAGCGCCTTCCAGTTGGCCACGATGGCCGCGATGTCGATCTGAAGTCCCATCCCTCCGATTTCCTTCAAGCTCCGGCCCGCGTCAAGGCCGCTCTTGCAGGCGTGATATTAGCAATTTTGCATTTTCCTTTTGTCTACGACCGCATAATTTGCAAATTTTCCGTTTATTCCTTTCGCCGCACCGCAACTCAAGCTAATTTGCCGCAAATTTACCGGGAGGTTCCGCGATGAAGGACATTCTGCACGAACTGGAGCGTCGCCGCGACGAAGCCCGCCTTGGCGGAGGCCAGCGCCGCATCGACGCGCAGCACGCCCGCGGCAAGCTGACCGCCCGCGAACGGATCGAACTGCTGCTGGACGAGGGCAGCTTTGAAGAATTTGATATGTTCGTCGCCCATCGCAGCACCGATTTCGGGATGGAGAAAGACCGCCCCTATGGCGACGGCGTCGTCACCGGCTGGGGCACGATCAACGGCCGCATGGTCTATGTGTTCAGCCAGGACTTTACCGTGTTCGGCGGGTCACTGTCGGAAACTCACGCACAGAAAATCTGCAAGATCATGGACATGGCGATGCAGAACGGCGCACCGGTGATCGGGCTGAACGATTCGGGCGGGGCGCGGATTCAGGAAGGCGTGGCCAGCCTTGCGGGCTATGCCGACGTGTTCCAGCGCAACATCATGGCCTCGGGCGTGATCCCGCAGATCAGCGTCATCATGGGCCCCTGCGCGGGCGGCGCGGTGTACAGCCCGGCGATGACCGACTTCATCTTCATGGTGAAGGACACATCTTACATGTTCGTGACCGGCCCCGACGTGGTGAAAACCGTCACCAACGAGGTCGTGACCGCCGAACAGCTTGGCGGGGCCTCGACCCATACGCGGAAATCCTCGGTCGCGGATGGCGCCTTCGAAAACGATGTCGAAGCAATCAGCGAAATCCGCCGCCTGTTCGATTTCCTGCCGCTGTCGAATCGCGAGGGCGCGCCTGTGCGGCCCTTTTTTGACGACCCCGCGCGGATCGAGGAAAGCCTGGACACGCTGATCCCCGACAACCCGAACCAGCCCTATGACATGAAAGAGCTGATCTCCAAGGTTGCCGACGAAGGCGATTTCTATGAAATCCAAAAGGATTACGCCGGAAATATCATCATCGGATTTGTCCGGCTGGAAGGCCGCACCGTGGGCATCGTGGCCAATCAGCCGATGGTTCTGGCTGGCTGTCTGGACATCGACAGCAGCCGCAAGGCCGCACGCTTTGTACGGTTCTGCGATGCATTCGAAATTCCGATCCTGACCTTTGTGGATGTGCCGGGTTTCCTGCCGGGGACGTCGCAGGAATATGGCGGTGTCATCAAGCACGGGGCAAAGCTGCTGTTCGCCTATGGCGAGGCGACGGTGCCAAAGGTGACGGTGATCACCCGCAAAGCCTATGGCGGGGCCTATGACGTCATGGCGTCGAAACATCTGCGCGGCGATTTCAATTATGCCTGGCCCACCGCCGAAATCGCGGTGATGGGGGCCAAGGGCGCGGTCGAGATCCTGATGCGGGCCGATCTGGGCGATGCCGAGAAGATCGCAAAGCATACAAGGGAATACGAGGATCGCTTTGCCAACCCCTTCGTCGCCGCCGAAAAGGGCTTTATCGACGAGGTGATCCAGCCCCGATCCACCCGGCGCAGGGTAGCACGTGCCTTTGCCTCGCTGCGAGGCAAGAAACTGTCAAATCCCTGGAAGAAGCACGACAACATCCCCCTGTAACGCCTGGGTTCCCGGACCGATGCACAAACGCGTGAATGATGCGTCCATGCCACAGCTTTCCGCCGATCTGCAAAACGTGATTGCGGCGTGCTGTCTGCGTGAACGGCTGCCCGATATGATTGGCAACTGTCCGGCCCGCAACGAGGCCGGCAACCACTCGAGCAGCCGGCGCGACCTGTGCCGGTCCTACAGGAGCATGACATCATGTCGAAAAAAATCATCCTCGGCCTTGTGCTGGTCTCGGCTTTCGCCGCTTGCCAGCGTCAGGAACCCGAAGTTTACGCCCCCACCCCTAGCGCGGTCACGACCGAGCCGGTTTATCAGGGCAAGTACGGCAGCTAAGGCCCGGTTATCCGCGTCTGTGCCCGGGCGGCATGACCGCCCGCGCCAACTTTGCCCCCGGATGACCGCAGGGGGCAGGGTATGCTGAAGCATCGCGGCTTTCCCGGCCGCCTTCCCGGCACCGATTTCCAGTTCACCATCCGGCGCAACAACAAGAAGGGCGCGACGCCACTTGTCCGCCGCGAACGCTATCGCGACCGCAAACCTGCGGATCGCCGCGCCGATGCCGGGTTTCTGGCGGCGCTGATCGACCATTTCGGCGAAGACCCGTTCCCGCGCGGCAATCTGGATGCCGGTCGCCTGTCTTGGCTGATCGGTCGCGAGGTCGTGGCCGTGGGCGATCTGGACCCGGCCGATTACGAACAGTTGCTGCGCGTCGATCTGGCCCGCGCCCATGCCTCTTTTCCCGAACTGACCGCCGCAGAGGCCGAAGGGGATGACGCGGATTTCGACGAAAACGACGACGCGGCGGAGTTCCGCTGATGCCGCACACGGGGCCATCAACTAATCGCCAAGCCGGGGTTTCACCGTTTGACGCAAACAGGGCAATCGGCATAGTTAACAATTGCGTAAATCAATTGTCCCCTCGGACCCGTAGAAAAGAGAGTGTCTCATGCAGATTTCGATTTTCCTTCGCGTTGCCGGTGCCGCAGCAATCGCCTTTGGCCTTACCGCTTGCGATCAGATGTCGCGCGATGAAAGAAATGCCGCCGTCGGTGCCGCCGGTGGCGCAGTCATCGCCGAGGCGACCGATTCGAATGTTGTGGCAGGGGCCGCAATTGGTGGTGCGGCAGGTGCCCTGTGCGACGACGCAGGCATCTGCCAGTGATTCTGGCGTCCCGTCAGGATTTGGTGAGCAGTCAACAACGGTCGCATGTGCTGCGGTCGCCTTCATAAGAAACGGAACATCTGAATGTCTAAGCTGTCTCTTCGTGTTACCGGCGCTGCGCTGGTCCTTTCCGCCCTTGCAGCCTGCCAGCCCGGCTATCAGGCCAGCCTTCCGCCCGATGCGACCCGCGCGGCAAGCGGTGCAGTGGCCGGCGCACTTGTCGCCAAGGCGCTGGATGAGGACGTCGCGACGGGCGCGGCGCTTGGCGGTGCCGCCGGCGCGCTGTGCGACGATGTTGGCGTCTGCCAGCCGCGCTATTGATCCATCCCGGCAACGCGAAACAACCCGGCGCGGTCGCCTTTTGGGCCGCGCCGCCATCGCAAGGAATATTCTGACATGGCCAAAGTCTTTGCTTTGGCAGCCCTGCTTGGCGCGACTGCGCTTGCGGGTTGCACACAGAACATCAACCCGACCGATGCTGACCGTGCCGCAATCGGCGCGGCTGCCGGTGCCCTTGCCGGCTATGTCGGCGACAGGAAGGAAAGCGACATCTACAAGTATGCCGCTGTCGGTGCCGTTGGCGGCGCGCTTTGCGACGACGTCAGCCTGTGCCAATAACACCTTGACCATCCCGCGCCGCGACCATGCGGCGCGGGATCTTATCCGAAAAAACCGTCCGGGGTGCAGCCGCACCTTGGGCGGTTTTTTCATGACTTCTGGCCGGGGGTAGCCCATGTTCAAGAAAATCCTGATCGCCAACCGGGGCGAAATCGCCTGCCGGGTCATCAAGACAGCCCGCAAGATGGGCATCAAGACGGTGGCGGTCTATTCCGACGCCGACCGCAACGCGCTGCATGTGCAGATGGCGGATGAGGCCGTGCATATCGGCCCGCCCCCGGCGAACCAGTCCTATATCGTGATCGACAAGATCATGGAGGCAATCCGCCAGACCGGGGCCGAGGCCGTGCATCCCGGCTATGGCTTTCTGTCCGAGAACATGAAATTCGCCGAAGCGCTGGAAAAGGCGGGCGTCGCCTTCATCGGCCCGCCGACGGGTGCCATCGAGGCGATGGGCGACAAGATCACCTCGAAGAAGATCGCGCAAGAGGCCGGGGTTTCCACCGTACCGGGCTATATGGGCCTGATCGCGGATGCCGATGAGGCCGTGAAAATCTCGGGCGAGATCGGCTATCCGGTGATGATCAAGGCCTCTGCCGGTGGCGGCGGCAAGGGCATGCGCATCGCCTGGAACGATCAGGAAGCGCGCGAGGGGTTTGAAAGCTCGAAGAACGAGGCGGCGAACAGCTTTGGCGACGACCGCATCTTCATCGAGAAATTCGTTACCCAGCCCCGCCATATCGAAATTCAGGTGCTGGCCGACACGCATGGCAACGCGGTCTATCTGCACGAACGCGAATGTTCCATCCAGCGGCGCAACCAGAAGGTCATCGAAGAGGCCCCCTCGCCCTTCCTTGACCCGGAAACCCGCAAGGCGATGGGCGAACAGGCGGTCGCGCTGGCAAAGGCCGTGGGCTATGCCAGCGCGGGCACGGTGGAATTCATCGTCGATGGCGGTCGGAATTTCTATTTCCTTGAAATGAACACCCGCTTGCAGGTGGAACATCCCGTCACCGAACTGATCAGCGGCGTCGATCTGGTCGAACAGATGATCCGCGTCGCCGATGGCCAGCCCCTGCCCTTTGCGCAAACGGATCTGACCATCAATGGCTGGGCCGTCGAAAGCCGCCTTTACGCCGAGGATCCCTATCGCAACTTCCTGCCCTCGATCGGTCGCCTGACCCGCTACCGCCCACCCGCCGAGGTAGCCGCCGGGCCGCTGAAAGCCGCGAATAACTGGGTCAATGCCAATGAGGGCGGCGACAGCCCGGTGGCTGTCAGGAACGATACCGGCGTCTATGAGGGCGGCGAGATCAGCATGTTCTATGACCCGATGATCGCCAAGCTGTGCACCTGGGCGCCATCGCGCGCGCAGGCCATCGAGGCGATGCGCCATGCGCTTGACGAATTCGAGGTCGAGGGGATCGGGCATAACCTGCCTTTCCTGTCGGCGGTGATGGATCACCCGAAATTCAACGCCGGCGACATGACCACCGCCTTTATCGCCGAGGAATATCCCGACGGCTTTGCAGGTGCGACCCTTCCCCCGGATCAGATGAACCGCGTCGTGGCCGCCGCCGCCGCCATGTATCGCGTGACCGAAATCCGCCGCACCCGCATTTCTGGGCGTCTGGACAATCATGAACGCAAGGTCGGCACCCATTGGGTCGTTTTCGTCGGCCGCGACGAATATCCGGTGCGCATCAGCGCTGATCGCGACGGATCGAATGTCGAGGTGAACGGCCAGACGCTGCGCGTCGAAAGCGGCTGGACCCCCGGCCGGTCACTTGCGCGCCTGATGATCGACGGGCAGCCGCTGGTGATGAAGGTGGACCGCATCCCGTCGGGCATGCGGCTGCGCGTGCGCGGTGCCGATCTGGATATTCACGTCCGCCGGCCGCGCGCGGCGGAACTGGCGCGGCTGATGCCGGAAAAGCTGCCGCCGGACACCTCGAAATTCCTTCTCTGCCCGATGCCCGGACTGATCGTCAGGATCAATGTTGCCGTTGGCGATGAGGTGCAAGAAGGGCAGGCGCTGGCCACGGTCGAGGCGATGAAGATGGAAAACATCCTGCGCGCCGAAAAGAAATGCGTGGTGAAATCCGTCAATGCCGAGGCGGGGCAAAGCCTGAAGGTGGACGATGTGATTCTGGAGTTCGAATAGAAGCGTGAGCATCGACTGGCAGAACGTGTTCCTGAACGACCGCGTCGCTGCGGCCCTTGTGACCGCCCTTGTGGGCGGCACGGTGGTCGCGTTCGGCTGGTTCTGGACACATGCTCTGTCACGCCGCCGCGACAAGGTTCTGCGCGACGAACAGATCTCTGATATCCAGCGCGCCCTTTTGGCCGAGATCCGGGCCCATGTCGCCGCGCTGGAACGGCAAGAGGATGTCGAAAGCCTTGCGGCACGGAATACGCTGCGCAAAAAGCTGATTTCTGACCGGCATGTGCCGATCCTGCCGCATGAGGCCAATGACCGCATTTTCCGGGCAATGGTCGAACAGGTCCATCTTCTGCCCCAGAACGTGATTGATCCTGTGGTGCGGTATTACCGCCTTCTGGTGGTGCGCGTCGCGCTGGCGCAGGACATCCGCAGCAGCGCCAAGGATCAGCCTGTGCGGGCGGGCGATATGCTGGACGACTATATCAGCCTGACCGACGAGACGTTGCAGGCGGGAAAAACAGCGATGCTGATGCTGGGGGCAAGCCTGACGGGCGGTCGCGCGGCGGTCAGGGCCCTGCTTGAGGCGCTGGAGAATCAGGCCAGCGACGCGGCGGATGCGACCGCGACGAAAAATGATGGGGACGGGGTCAGTAAAACAGATTCGGACCGGAGAGACCCTTGATGGGCAAAAGACCGATCACCTCGGCGACTTCGTTGGAATTGCTGGCTTTCAGCAAACGCTGGACCAGTTCATCGGTGGTCATGGTGTGCGCATCGCGTGGCGCGCGCCGCACCGGTTCGGGCGTATCGACCTTGCGCAGGGCTGACTGGTTCGCCATCACTTCACCTCATCGCATCAGCAGGTGCCTTCCTTGCACCCTTGTCCCAAAGATAGGGGTTCGGGGCCGATTTTGCAACGAAAACCGCATTTCATGGCAAATGTTGCGTCAACCCTATTCGCCAAGATCCGCACGACCGATTTCCTGCCTGCGCAGGGGAAACTTGTCGATGGCGCGGCTGATTTCCCGCACGCTCCAGGGAAAGGGCTTGCGCAGCTTGATCTGCCCGTCCTTGTCGATCAGCACCAGCGAAAAGCCGCGCGGATGCAGCATGTCGCGCCAGTCGCTGCCCATCCCCGGATCGCTGTCGGCAATCACCACCACGTCACGTTCAACCAGCGCGCCGGGCTGCCCCCGCAGCATCCGCATCTGTTCGACAAAGGCCGGATCGTTCGGGGTGTCGGCAAAGACGACCAGCGGTCGCGACTGCCACAGGAAATCGCCGGGCGCGGCATCATCGGCCGCGCGCATCGGCAATTCGACCACCGGCGCGGTCGGCGGGGGAGTGGGCTCTGGCGCAGACTGGACGTTTAGCCCCGTGCTGTCGGGTGGCGCATCCGACCTGCCCGGCCCCATCGCTGCCAGAGCCATCACGAATATCACGAGTTTCAACTTCATAGGCACCTCGTTCCCTGAATATAGGACGTATCCGCCAATGGGAAAGGACGGATCATGACAAAACCGACGCTGGAAGACTGGCGCAAGCTGGCCACAAAAGAGCTGAAAGGCCGCGATCCGGACAGCCTGACCTGGAACACGCTGGAAGGAATCCCGGTCAAGCCGCTGTATACCGAGGCCGATACCGAGGGGCTGAACCATCTGGGCGGCCTGCCCGGCGTCGCGCCCTTCACGCGCGGACCGCGCGCCACCATGTATGCCGGCCGGCCCTGGACGATCCGGCAATATGCCGGCTTCTCGACCGCCGAAGAATCGAACGCCTTCTATCGCCGCGCGCTGGATGCCGGTCAGCAGGGCGTCTCGGTCGCCTTCGATCTGGCCACCCATCGCGGCTATGACAGCGATCACCCGCGCGTCGTGGGCGATGTGGGCAAGGCGGGCGTCGCCATCGATTCGGTCGAAGACATGAAAATCCTGTTTGACGGCATTCCGCTGGACAAGGTCAGCGTCAGCATGACCATGAACGGCGCGGTGATCCCGATCCTGGAGAATTTCATCGTCACCGGCGAGGAACAGGGGCATGATCGATCAGTCCTGTCGGGCACCATCCAGAACGACATCCTGAAAGAATTCATGGTGCGGCACCCCTATATCTATCCGCCCGAACCCTCGATGCGGATCATTTCCGACATCATCGAATATACCAGCGCCGAGATGCCGCGCTTTAACAGCATATCGATTTCCGGCTATCACATGCAGGAAGCCGGGGCGAACCTCGTGCAGGAACTGGCCTATACGCTGGCCGACGGGCGCGAATATGTGCGCGCGGCCATCGCGGCGGGAATGGATGTCGATGCCTTTGCCGGGCGGCTGTCGTTCTTTTTCGCCATCGGCATGAATTTCTTCATGGAAATCGCCAAGCTGCGGGCTGCGCGCCTGCTGTGGCACCGCATCATGAGCGAATTTGGCGCGAAAAAGCCCTCATCCCTGATGCTGCGCACGCATTGCCAGACATCTGGCGTGTCTTTGCAGGAACAGGATCCCTATAACAACGTGGTCCGCACCGCATATGAGGCAATGAGCGCGGCACTGGGCGGCACGCAGTCGCTGCATACCAACGCGCTGGACGAAGCCATCGCCCTGCCCACCGATTTCAGCGCCCGCATCGCCCGGAACACGCAATTGATCCTGCAAGAAGAAACCGGCATCACCCATGTCGTCGATCCGCTGGCGGGCAGCTATTACATCGAAAACCTGACCGCCGAGCTGGCGGACAAGGCCTGGGCGCTGATCGAAGAGGTCGAAGAGATGGGCGGCATGACCAAAGCCGTCGCCTCGGGCATGCCCAAGCTGAGGATCGAGGAAACCGCTGCCCGCCGTCAGGCCATGATCGATCGCGGCGACGAGGTGATCGTCGGCGTCAACAAATACCGCAAGGACCAGGAAGACCCGATCGACATTCTGGATATCGACAACATGAAGGTTCGCGAGGCCCAGATCGCCCGGCTGGAACGGATGCGCACCACCCGCGACGACGGTGTCTGTCAGGCCGCGCTGGCCGAATTGTCACGCCGCGCATCCGGGGGCGGCAATCTGCTGGAGGCGGCGGTCGAGGCCGCCCGCGCCCGCGCATCCGTAGGAGAGATTTCAATGGCGATGGAGAAAATCTTTGGCCGCCACCGCGCCGAGGTCAAGACTCTGGCCGGGGTCTATGGCGCCGCCTATGAGGGCGACGAAGGCTTTGCCGCGATCCAGCGCGATGTCGAAGCCTTCGCCACCGAGGAAGGCCGCCGCCCGCGCATGCTGGTCGTCAAGATGGGGCAGGACGGCCATGATCGCGGTGCCAAGGTCATCGCCACGGCATTTGCCGATATCGGCTTTGACGTGGATGTCGGCCCGCTGTTCCAGACCCCGGAAGAGGCTGCGCAGGACGCCGTGGACAATGACGTCCATGTCGTCGGCATCAGTTCGCAGGCGGCGGGTCACAAGACGCTGGCACCGAAACTGATCGAGGCACTGAAGGCGCAGGGGGCGGGCGATATTCTGGTGATCTGCGGCGGGGTGATCCCGCAGCAGGATTACGACTTCCTGCGCAAGGCCGGCGTCAAGGCGATCTTCGGTCCCGGCACCAATATCCCCGCGGCGGCGGCCGATATCCTGCAACTGATCCGTCAGGCCCGCGCGGCCTGAATCGCGCGGACCCTGTTGCGTCCCGCGAAAGCCTTGGGGGGCTTACGCAGCCCCCCAACCCCCCCTGCCCCGCACCATTCCGGCACCGCCACATCGATCGCCGCGCACGGATGGCAGACAAGCCCGTCACGGTCGGCTAGAACAGGTCCATGAGCCTGCCCCGCGCCCCCGACCGATTGTCCGACGAGATGGCTCAGGCCATCGGTCATACCGTGTCCACCTTTGGTTTTCTGGAAGAGGCACTGAAGCGCGCGATCTTTTCGCTGACACGGCAGGGCCTGGGACAGAATGCCGACGACGAGGCCTTGCAGAAATGGCTGCGGCGGATGGAGGATATCGCCGACGATTCGCTTGGCACTCTGATCGACAGCTTTCTTGCCGCGATGAAACAGGCGCATCTTGACGAACGCCATGTGCTTGCCGATATCCTGACCGGCATCCGGGTCCAGCGGAACCTGCTATGCCATGCTTCATGGCGGCCCGGAAAAGGGCCGGGGCGCTGGTATCCGACCTTCATCAACACCAGGGGCGAGTCGCATCCCGACGACATGGCGGCAGAGGATGTTCTGGCCGTCCAGGCCACTACGCTGAAGGCCGCGCGGCGGGTGGTCAGCATCATGCGCGCAACCGGAATCGACGGTGAATGGCTGGGATGGGAGGATGACGACAAGGACAATGACAATCAGCATGGCGGGGCGTAACGGACCGCCGACCGCCAGAGCGCGGCGCAAACCCTGTGCCACGCACGGTTCGGTACGCAATTCTGGCAACGACCGTCAGCGGGCGCCCAGACTCTGAACCGCGCGGGATAAAACCAGCTTGCCACATCGCAGCTTGGTTCTTTCCCTCGCCGTGGTTAAGCGGCTATAAGCGGCAAAATACCGCCATCCGGGCGAATGACGGCGGCATGATAACACCACAGAGGACCGCATGAGCAACAATTCCAGGAACGACACGCATCACGATGGCGATGTGGCCTTTATCAAGTCGCTGGCCGAGCTGCTGAATGCAAGCAATCTCAGCGAATTGTCGGTCAAGCGCGAATATGGCGAACATGACCGGCTGACAGTCAGCCTGTCCAAGCACGGCAAACAGGTTTCGGTGCAGGCCGTGCCGGCGCAGATCACCGCACCCATGGCCGCCGCGCCCGCGCTGGCTGCCCCTGCCGCCGCTCCGGATGCCGGGGCCGACCCCGCCAACCTGCCCGGTGCCGTACCATCGCCCATGGTCGGAACCGTCTACCTTGCCCCCGAACCCGGCGCGGCAGCCTTTGTCCAGATCGGCCAGCAGGTCGCCGAGGGCGATACGCTGCTGATCGTCGAGGCGATGAAAACCATGAACCACATCCCCTCGCCCCGCGCGGGAACCGTAAAGCGGATTCTGGTCGATGATGGCAGCCCGGTCGAATTCGGCACGCCCCTGATGGTCGTCGAGTGAGGCCCCCATGTTCGACAAGATCCTGATCGCCAATCGCGGCGAGATCGCCCTGCGCGTGATCCGTGCCTGCCGCGAAATGGGCATCTGCACCGTCGCGGTGCATTCCACCGCCGACAGCGACGCGATGCATGTGCGCATGGCCGATGAATCGGTCTGCATCGGCCCGCCCCCCTCGGCCGAAAGCTATCTGTCGGTTCCGGCGATCGTCTCGGCCTGCGAAATCACCGGCGCGCAGGCGATCCATCCGGGCTATGGCTTCCTGTCGGAAAACGCCAGTTTCGTGCAGGTGCTGGAAGATCACGGCATCACCTTCATCGGCCCGACCAGCGAACATATCCGCATCATGGGCGACAAGATCACCGCCAAGGAAACCATGAAGGCGCTTGGCGTGCCCTGCGTTCCGGGATCAGAAGGCGGCGTGAACGATGTGGCGGCCGCGCTGAGCGTCGCTGCGGAAATCGGCTATCCGGTCATCATCAAGGCCACCGCCGGCGGCGGCGGTCGCGGGATGAAGGTGGCGCAGGACGAGAAGAGCCTGGAAGTCGCCTTCCGCACCGCCCGTGCCGAGGCCAAGGCCGCCTTCGGTAATTCCGAGGTCTATATCGAGAAATACCTGCAGAAGCCGCGCCATATCGAGATTCAGGTCTTCGGCGATGGCAAGG
>NZ_JBKEBL010000269.1:0-8693 GCF_047973135.1 Paracoccus sp. (in: a-proteobacteria) | reverse complement strand
TGAAACTCGGCTTCGGGGTTGCTGTCATAGACCACGCCGCCGCCGGCCTGAATATACAGCGCTCCGTCCTTGACGACTCCGGTGCGCAGCGCGATGCACATGTCCATCTCGCCATTGGCGGCGAAATAGCCCACAGCCCCGCCATAGACGCCACGCTTTTCGGGTTCCAGCTCGTCGATGATCTGCATCGCGCGGACCTTGGGCGCGCCCGACACCGTACCGGCGGGCAGCCCCGCCAGCAGCGCGGACAGCGCATCCTCGCCCTGACGCACCTCGCCCACCACATTCGAGACGATATGCATGACATGGCTGTAACGCTCGATCACGAATTGCTCGGTCGGGCGGACGGTGCCGGTTTTCGCCACGCGGCCGACATCGTTGCGGCCCAGATCCAGCAGCATCAGATGTTCGGCCAGTTCTTTCTGATCGGCCAGCAGATCGGCCTCAAGCGCGCGGTCTTCGGCCTCGTCGGCTCCGCGCGGGCGGGTGCCGGCGATGGGGCGGATCGTCACCTCGCCGTCGCGCAGGCGGACAAGGATTTCCGGGCTGGCGCCGACGATCTGGAACCCGCCCATGTTCAAAAAGAACATGAAGGGCGAGGGGTTGGTGCGGCGCAGGCTGCGATACAGCGCAAAGGGCGGCAGCGGAAAATCCATGCGCCAGCGTTGCGACGGCACGACCTGAAATATGTCGCCCGCTCGGATGTAATCCCTGGCGGCCTCGACGGCGGCCAGATAGTTGGCCTTGCTGAAATTCGACACCGGCTCGCCGATCCGGGCATCGTGGCCAAGCGCGCGAGGCTCGGAAGGCTGACGGTCCAGCGACCGCAGCGCGTCCATCACCCGTTCGGCGGCGCGGGCATAGGCGGCGCGGGCATTGCCGCCATCGTGCCAGGCGGGCGCGCACAGCGTCACCTCGCCCTTGACCCCGTCCAGCACGGCCACGACCGAAGGCCGCATCAGCATCGCATCGGGCAGGTCCAGCGGATCAGGATTCACGTCGGGCAGATGTTCGACCAGCCGGATCATGTCATAGCCCAGATAGCCGAACAGCCCCGCAGCGACGGGCGGCACGCCATCGGGCATAGGGTCGATGCGGCTTTCGGCGATCAGTGCGCGCAAGCTGTCCAGCGCCGGGCGTTGGTCGGGTTCAAATTCATCCGAAAACCGGGCATGGCGGTTGACGCGGGCCTTGCCGTCGCGACAGTGCCAGACCAGATCGGGTTTCATGCCGACAATGGAATAGCGCCCGCGCACCTCGCCGCCCGTTACCGATTCCAGCATAAAGCTTTGCGGCGCGGCCTCGGCCAGTTTCAGCATCAGGCTGACCGGCGTGTCCAGATCGGCGGCAAGACGGATCGTGACAAGCTGATTGCGGCCTTTGGCCCAGGCAGCCTCGAACGCGGCGAAATCGGGGGACAGGTCCATCACTGGATCTGCGCGTTGATGGCGTCGATCGCCTGCTGGTTCAGTTCAATTCCTGCATTGGACTGCGCGGCGCGTGCGAAATAGTCGAAAAGGTCCGATTGCAGCGACTGGCCCAATCGCTGGCCGACGGCATCGGTAACGCGCTGCGCATCCTCGGCCGCCAGATCGGCGGGGTGAATGGCATCCAGGCGCAGCAGAAAGACCCGCCGGTCGGCATTGATCACATCCAGATCACCCGGTTCGGTGATCGCGAAAGCGCCCGAGACCAGCCCGGAGGGCGCGCCATCGATCCAGCCATCGCGTGTCAGCCCGGTTTCGGTCTGCCACTCCGCATTGGCGGGCGCGCCGGGCGCGCCGGGCGCGCCGGTGGTGGCAGTGCCTTCGGCGGGCACCGCATCGGGGGCGGACGGCTGGCCAGTCGCCGAAAGTTCGACCCGCTGTTCCTCGGCGCGGGCCAGCAACTGACGGTGAACCTCTTCCGCGCGCCAGTCCTCGGCCACCTTGTCGCGGATCTCGGCAAAGGGGATCAGCGTGGGCGGCACGACCTCGTCCAGCCGCAACGCGAAGACGCCACCATCGTCCAGCCGCTCAATCTGCGGGAAATCGTTGATTGTCACAACCGCCGCCGCCTTGCGGAATGCCTCGTACCCGGCGATGCTGCCCTCATCGGCGGTCATGTCGGCCGACCAGTCGATCTGGCCCAGCTTCAGCGGCGTGTCCTTGATCATATCCTCAAGCGAGGCGCCGCCGGCCAGCAGATCCTCGTATTCGCCGCTGCGGTCGTCGATCATCCGTGCCGCGCGATCCAGCGCCGCCTCGGCCCGCAGATCGTCGCGCGCCTCTTCGAAGGGAACATTCACCGGATCGAGAATCGCGTTCATGGAGAACAGCGCCGGTCCCAGATCGGTCTGGAACGGTCCGACCACACCGGGTTGATCCAGTGCAAAGACCGCATCGGCTGCCGCGCCAAGCTGATCCTTGGACAGTTCGCCCAGATCAATGTCGTCCAGCGACAGCCCGCGTTCCGTGACCAGCGCCTCGAACGGTGCCTCGCCCTTGTCCAGCCGCGCCTTTGCGGCCTCGGCTTCGGGCATCGAGGGAAAGACCAGCCGCCCGACCATGCGCCGTTCGGGTTGCTGATATTCGTCGCGGCGCTGGTCATAAACGGCACGCAGCGCGGTTTCGTCCAGCTCTACCTGATCCGACAGCATTTCCGGGGTCAGCCAGATATAGGTCAGCTTGCGCGTTTCGGGCGCGGTGAAGCGGTCGGCATTGGCCTTGTGCCATGCCTTCAGCGTCTGTTCATCGGGTTCGGTCACTGGCGCGGGCAACTGATCTTCGGTCAGTTCGTGCCAGGCGATATCGCGGCTTTCCAGCAACCAGCCCGCCGTCTGGTCAATCATTGCCCTGGGGGCGGCGACCCATCCGGTCACGGCGCGTTGCAGGATCATCCGCGATTCGTCCACGCGGACCTGCGATTCAAATTCGGCCTCGGACATGCCCTCGCGGCGCAACACCTGTGCATAAGAAGTGCGGTCGAACTGACCGTTCGGACCCTGAAAGGCGGGGGCGGATGCAATCGCCCCGGCGATGCGCTGATCCCCGACCGAAATACCCAGCAGGCGGGTCTGTTCCTCAAGCGCGGCGGCGATGAACAGTTGCGCCTGAATGGCCTGCGGCAAGCCGATGGACTGCGCCTGCGCCATGGTGACGGGCTGGCCGGTCTGCTGCTGATAGGCGTTCAGTTGCGACCGCAGCGCCCGGCCATAGTCCTGCGCGCTGATCGAGGTCTTGCCGACCGAGCCCACCTGCGACGATCCGCCGGTAAAGCTGGTGACGCCAAATCCGCCAAGACCCAGCACCAGCATGCCCATCAGCAGCCAGACAACGGTGGATTTTCCATGCGTGCGCAGGTTTTTCATCGGCGGATTTCCTCTGATCGTCCCAGTGCCGTCTTTAGGCCGGTCGCGCCACGGCCACAAGCCTTCAGGGATGCCAGCCCGACAGCCGCCCTGCCAGTTCTGCAATCCCGGCCTTGTCGGCATTCGCAAAGGCGATCCGGAAATGTCGTCCGCCCGAGGGGTCGTCGCCCGGCACGAACATCGTTCCCGGCAGGGCCAGAACGCCGATTTCGCGCACCATTCGCGGGGCCAGATCGGCCGAAGCCTGCGCAAAGGGATGTTCGGCCCACGCGAAATAGGCCCCCGCGCTTTTCAGCCGCCACCCCGGCAGGGCGGACAACGCCGCCGCTGCCGCGTTCCTGCGGTCGAGGATGGTCAGCCTTTCGCGCGCCAGCCAGTCGCGAAGATGTGTCAGCCCCCACAGCGCGCCGATCTGGCCAAGCTGCGAGGTCGAGATCGCGACCGTGTCGAGGAATTTCTCGGCCTCGGCCAGCCGCGATTCGCTGGCGATCATCGCCCCGACCCGGTGGCCGGTCAGCCTGTAAGCCTTGGAAAAGCTGTAAAGCTGGATCACCGTCCGGTCCCAGCCGGGCCGCGTCAGCAGGTCATGCGGAGCATGGTCGCGGCTGTCGAAATCGCGGTAGGTCTCGTCCAGGATCAGCGCCAGCCCGTGCCTTTCGGCCAGCTCGTAAAAGGCGGAGACAAGGGCGGCGGGATATTCGGCCCCGGTCGGATTGTTGGGCGTTACCAGAACGATGGCCCGCGTTTTCGGCCCGATCAGCGTGGCGGCCTGCCCCGGATCGGGCAGCATTCCCTGACCGCAGGGCAGGGGGCGGGTGACGATGCCCTGCATGTCCAGCCACATCTTATGATTGAAATACCACGGCGTCGGCAGAATCACCTGATCCCCCGCACCGGCCAGCGTGGCAATGGCCGCGCAGAAGGCCTGATTGCACCCTTGGGTTATCGCCACCCGCGCGGGGCCGACGGGTGCGCCATAGGCGCGACCGAATCTTTCGGCAAGGGCCTCGCGCAGATCAGGGTTGCCCAGAACCGGGCCGTAAAGATGCGCCTCGGACCGGGTCAGCGCGGCGTCGGCAATGGCACGGCGCAGCGCCTCGGGCGGAGGATCGACGGGCGCGGCCTGACTGACATTCAGCAACGGACGGTCGGGCGGAAAGCTGACCCCGGCCAGCCAGCGCCGCGCCTCCATGACCGGGGGGGCGACGGTCGCGGCAAGTGCCGGGTTGATTGCCGTCATCTCAGTTGTCCGGCGACCGGCCCAGATCGGACAAGGCCGGAGGCAGCGACAGATCGGGGGCAGGGGCGGATATGCGGGCCGGGGCGGCTGTGTCCGTATCCGTGCCGGGATCATCACCGGGCGCGGCTTCCGGTGCGGCTTTGTCCACAGGCTGCACATCGGTTTCGGCCTGCACCACGGCAGGCGGTTGCGGCGATATGGGCGGTTGCAGAACCTCTGCGGGCGGGGTCGCGTTTGTTTCGGCGACCGGGTTTTCGGGGGCGGGGGGCAGGGCGATCGCTTCGGCGGGCTGCGACCGGGGCAGGGAATCGGGTTCGCCCACGCCCGCCATCCGGGGCAGTTCCACCACAGGCGGCGGCGCGAAACCTGCGGGCGGATCGCTTGTTGGCAGCAGATCGGCATCGGCCATGTCATCCAGCGGCGGCATCAGCAAGGCGCCCGGCGCCGTCGCTTCGGGTCGTAAATCCGGGTCGGTCTCGGCGTCGGGGGCAGTCTCGGCGGCAGGTGCGGGCGCGACGGGGGCCTCGGTCTGCTTGACCCCGGTCGAGGGTGCCAGCAACGGCTCGGGCAGGGTCGGCGTCATATCGCCGCCACGCCCGAATTCCGACCCGACCGGCAGACCAAGCTCGGCGGTATGCGGAGAATCGCCCTCGCGCCCCTCGCGCCCCTCGCTGTCCCGGCGCGGCACGGGGGGCATGGCCACAACCCCGGCCCCGGTTTCCGCAGTCTCTGCCGGTTCCTCTGCCGTCGCCTCTGTCCCGGCCCCGGCCTCCGTAACGGCCTCTGCCCCGCCTTCCGTACCGGCCCCGCCATCGGCCGGCGTTTCGCCAGCAGTCTCGCCCTCGTCCCCGGCCGGTGGCGCATCCGTCAGTGCCGCGTCGGGCGGAGGCGCAGCCTCATCGGCCTGCCGGGGCAGCGGCGTCAGCAGCGAAAGCCCCGCCAGTGCGACAACGCCGAAGCCGGCGCCATGCGATAAACCTGTCCAGAAACCTCGTGGCATATGCTTTGTCACCCCTCGCCGGTCTTGACCCTCCGGCACGCTTTGGCCCATCTATAACGGACCCGTTTCCGGGGGGAAACCTTCCCCAACCCAAGGGACCGCCAATGATCCTTCTGATCGACAACTATGACAGCTTTACCTGGAACCTTGTCCACTACCTTGGCGAGGCCGGGGCAGAAGTGGTCGTGCGGCGCAACGATGCGATCAGCGTGGCCGAGGCGATGGCGATCGAGGCTGACGGCATCGTGATCTCGCCCGGCCCCTGCGATCCGGCGCAGGCGGGCATCTGCATCGACCTGATCCGCGCCGCTTCCGAACGCGCCATTCCGCTGTTCGGCGTCTGTCTGGGCCATCAGGCCATCGGCGAGGCATTCGGAGGCCGAATCGTGCGCGCCAACCGTATCCTGCATGGCAAGGTGGACGGAATCGCCCATGACGGCAGCGGCGTCTTTACCGGCCTGCCCACGCCCCTGCGCGCCACGCGCTATCATTCGCTGACGGTCGAACCCGGCAGCCTGCCCGATTGCCTGCGCGTAACCGCGACCTCGGACGATGGCACGATCATGGGGCTGATCCACCGCGACCTGCCGGTCGAGGGCGTGCAGTTCCATCCCGAATCCATCGCCTCGGAACATGGGCACGAGATGATCCGCAATTTCCTGAACCGCTGTTCGCCGCGTCAGAGGGCCGCATGACCACCGATATCCGCCCCCTGATCGGCATCGCCGCCACCCGCCCGCTGACCGGAACCGAGGCCGAGTCCGCCTTTTCCGCCCTGTTCGACGGGGCCGCGACCCCCGCGCAGATCGGCGGCCTGCTGATGGCGCTGCGCGTCCGCGGCGAGACCGTCGAGGAAATCGCCGCTGCCGCCCGCGCCATGCGCAAGCGAATGAACCGCATCCACGCCCCCGCCGGGGCGATGGACATTGTCGGCACGGGGGGCGACGGCAAGGGCACACTGAACATTTCGACCGCGACGGCCTTCGTGGTGGCAGGCGCGGGCGTTCCCGTCGCCAAGCACGGCAACCGCAACCTGTCGTCGAAATCAGGTGCCGCCGACGCGCTGACCCAGATGGGCATCAATGTCCTCAGCGGTCCCGCCGCGGCGCAAGAGGCCGTGAACCGCGCCGGTATCTGCTTCATGATGGCCCCGATGCACCACCCGGCGATGCGCCATGTCGGCCCGCCCCGCGCGGAACTGGGCACCCGAACGGTGTTCAACCTGCTGGGGCCGCTGACCAACCCCGCCTCGGTCCGCCGCCAGTTGACCGGGGCCTTCAGCGCCGAATGGATCCGCCCCATGGCCGAGGTGCTGCGCGATCTGGGCAGCGATGCGGCATGGCTGGTCCATGGCGGCGACGGAACGGATGAGATCAGCATCGCCGGTGAAACCCGTGTCGCCGCGCTGGAAGACGGCGAGATCCGCGAATTTACCGTCACCCCCGAGGATGCCGGCCTGCCACGTCACCCGTTCGAGGCAATCATCGGCGGCGAACCTGCACGAAACGCCGCCGCCTTCCGCGCGCTGCTGGACGGCGCGGCAGGGGCATATCGTGACGCGGTGCTGCTGAACGCGGCGGCGGCGTTGCTGATCGCGGGCAAGGCCGCCGATCTGCGAGAAGGGGCGGCCATGGCCGCCGAATCGCTGGACAGCGGCGCGGCCAAGGCACGGCTGGCGAAACTGGCCGAAGTGACCGGCCCGCCCGAGGCATGACCCCCCCGGACGCCTGGGCCGGCCTGCCCTTTTTTCGCGCCGAATGGCCCGCTATCCGCAGCCGTCTGGAACAGGCGAACGGCTGGTTGCCCGGCCCCGCGCGGCTTTTCGCGGCGCTGGAGGCCACCCCGCCCGAGGCCGTGCGTGCCGTCATTCTGGGACAGGATCCCTATCCCACGCCGGGCCATGCGAACGGGCTGGCCTTTTCGGTCAGTCCCGGCGTCGCCCCGCCCCGGTCACTGCGCAATATCTTTACCGAGATGCGCGATGATATCGGTGCCGCGCCTGCCTCTGGCGACCTGTCGCATTGGGCGCGGCAGGGGGTGCTGTTGCTGAATACCTCGCTTTCGGTGCTGCCGGGCGCGGCGGGGGCGCATGCCGAATGGGGTTGGGACCGGCTGGCCCGCGAGGCCATCGCCAAGGCCCAGAGCCACGGCCCGATAGCCTTTCTTCTGTGGGGGGCACATGCGCAAAAGGCAGTGGCGGGCCTGCCCCGCCCACAGGATCTGCGGATCGCCACCGCCCACCCCTCGCCCTTGTCCGCCCGGCGCGGCTTTTTCGGCAGTCACCCCTTCAGCCGCATCAATGCCTGGCTGACCGAACAGGGCCGGGATCCGATCGACTGGCCCGGCTCAACGTAATCACCTGAAGCGGCGAGGGGTTTCCGCAGGGTGATGTGTTATGTTTCATGGGAACCCCCGAATTGCAGAGGTTTCCCATCTCTCCGTTGCCGCGTCCGGACTATTTCCCGCCGCCGGATGACCCACGCCAGCCGGGCAGGGTCATCTATCCGCTATCCTGTGCCAACTGTCCCGACAAACGACCGTTCCAAAGGGCCGGAGGCGCGGATATTGCTGCCGTCGGGGCGAGGGCTGGACGGCGGGCACCCCGCCGCGACACTGCAAAAGCCCGGTATCAATGCGGCGCAAACGCCGCATCCAGCCTTTCCGCAATAGCGGGCAGGGTGCCGCGCGGGTGACATATTGCGCGAAGACAACGCGTTTCGGGCGAGGTGCGCAGGCGCGTTTACTTGACCCGCGACCAGGTCTGGCTTTTGCACAGCAATCCGCCTGCCACGCAGCCCGACAGGCTCATGCTGTTGCCGCTGAGCCTGGCCTTGCCGATATACACCTTGTTATTCGAGGGACGCCAGAGGCGGCCCTGATAGCCGCCGTTGCCGTCGGGAACCATGTCGATCAGGATCTGCCTGCCAATATTGGGCGAGCTGACCTCCTTGTCGTCGCGATAGGTCTTGGCGATGGTGCCGCAAAAGGCCTTTGCGCAGGGGGTGATGCTGACGCGGGCGAAGAATCCGTTGTCGGGCTGTGTCTGCCAGATTCCCTCGATCGGGTCGGCGCTGGCAGCGTTGGCGGCCAAAAGGGCGGCAGTT
>NZ_JBKEBL010000250.1:0-39363 GCF_047973135.1 Paracoccus sp. (in: a-proteobacteria) | reverse complement strand
TCGATGATCTCGCGCGAGTTCAGGCCATATCGGATGGCATAGCTGTCCAGCTCGTTGAAATAGGCGACGCGCAGGGCAAGATAGGTGTTGGAAAACAGCTTGATTGCCTCGGCTTCGACCGTGCCGGTGAACTGCACGGGCATGTCCTTGCGAACCGCGCCCTCGACCAGCAATTCGGCAAAGCGATGCGCTGCGGGGCCGTGATCGCCCACCACGATGCGCGAGGGATGCAGGTTGTCATAAAGCGCCCTTCCCTCGCGCAGAAATTCCGGCGAAAAGATAATCCCGTCATAGCCGGTTTCCTGCCGCATCCGCGCCACGAACCCCACGGGCACGGTCGATTTGATCACGATGGCGGCGCCGGGGGCCAGATCGCGCGCCTGATGGATCACTGCCTCGACGGTCGAGGTGTCAAAGCGGTTGCTGCGCGGGTCGTAATTGGTCGGCGTCGCGACGATCACGAATTCCGCCTCGTCCATCGCCTGCGCGGCATCGGTGGTGGCCGTCAGGGTCAGGGGCTTGCTGGCCAGAAATTCGGAAATCTCGCGGTCCTCGATCGGGGATTTGCGCTGGTTGACCAGATCGACCCGCTGCGCGCTGACATCCAGCGCCCTGACATCATGCGCTTGCGCCAGCAGTACCGCGTTGGACAATCCGACATAGCCCAAACCGGCCACCGCGATTTTCGTCTGTTTTGTCATGATCCTGCCCAAGCCTCCGCCGTCGGGATTTCCGGGCTTCGCTTACCCGCCGTTCCGGGGGCTGTCCAGTTCCATCGGGCGGCACGCCTTTCCCGCCGCATCGTGCAGTTCCGGCAACGGCAACCCGCCGCCGCCCGCGCGCAGGATCAGCAGCGCCCTGCCGGCACCGATGGGCGGATGGGTCCACAGCGCTGTGCCATCGGGCGCAGACAGGGTCAGCCCTCCGTCATGGCGCAGGATCAGCCGCCCGGCCCGCCCCGGCGCAGGTGCCCACTGCACTGCGCCATCGCGATCCAGCAGGGCAAGCCCGTCCTCCGGATCGTTGACCAGCCATCCGCTGCCATCCACCGCCTCTAGCCGCTGCCCCGGCAACAGCAAGGCGTTGCGCGCGCTGTCCAGCCGGTCCGTTGACCGGCACTCGCCCGCAAGATCGTGTCGGATCAGCGTGGTCAGCGTGGCCCGGTCCCAGCCGTGACAAGGGGCGGCCGCCATCAGGATCGCCAGCTTGGCCTGCGCGGCAACCGGGGTCATGTCCAGCCCGCTGATTGCGCCTGCCCCGGCAATCCACGCGCCCGCCGCATAGTGGAACTGATCTACCTGCCCGCCGATGACCTGGCTGGTATCGACCACGATCACACCCGCGTCACAGGCAGCCCGCAGCGCGGCGCGGGTGGCATCGTTCTGGCCTGCGGGGACATTCCCTTCGCCATAGCCCTCGATCACGATCCCGCGCACCCTCGCCGCCACCGCATCTCCGATCATCCGGGCCAGCACCGCACCGCCCGCAGGAAAGGCGGGCAGGCGGATCGCCGGGCAGCGGTCAATGCCGTCGCGGATCGCCTGCAACTGCGCCACGACCAGCGCCATCGCCTGCGGATGATCCAGCGCCAGTTGCGGCGCGGCTGGCCCCGGCAGTCCAGCAGCGTCACCGTGGCGAACGCCAATCCCCGCCTCGGCCAGAGAAGGCAGATGCGGGCTGTCAAAGGCGGCAAAGCGCGTGGTCGAGACCTTGAGCGCCCGGTTCGCCCGGAACAGCCTGCCATCGAAGAACAACCCGACCTCGGGCAGATGCAGTCGCGCGACGGCCAGCGCGCCGCACAGATTGGCAAAGGCATCGCTGCCCGCATTCAGCAACAGCCCCCCGGCGGTCTGGCGGAACAGCGGCAGTTGCGCGCCGGTCAGGATCACCGGTTTGGACAACACCGCCCGCCCGATCCCCAGCCCGTCCACCACATTCAGCAACAGCGGCAGCGCAGCGCCGGTGGCGTCCATCGTGTCGGTGCCATGCAGGATCACGAAAGCGTCGTGCCTTTCGTAATTCTCAAGCACCGCCCCGGCGATACGGCACCAGTCAGAGGGCACAAGATCGGTGCTGTCCAGCGTCCCCGATGCGCGGCCCGGAAACCGCAGTTCCCTGTCGAAATACAGGTCCAGACCGGACAGCGTCGCCCGGATCGCGGGCATCAGCAGGCGTTGCGCGGCATCGGCGAAATCCCCGGCAGACATCGGCGCAAGCGGCGTGCCCACGCTGCTGATCGTGCCGCCGGTATTGAGGATACAGATCCGCATCGGGCGGCGGCCCTACAGCCCCTCGGCCTCGTCCAGCCCCATCATGATATTCATGTTCTGAACCGCAGCGCCCGAGGCCCCCTTGCCCAGATTGTCCAGCACCGCCACGACCGTCGCGCAGCCGTTAACCTCGTCGCCCTGCACGCTGATCTGCAACATGTTGGTGTTGTTCAATGCGGTTGGCACGATCCGCGCGCCGACCTCGGTCAGGTCCAGGACCTGCACGAATGTCTGGTCGGCATAGTGACCGGCCAGTGCCTCGTGGATGGCCTGCATGCTGCGCGCCCCGCCCAGATGCATAGGCAGTTGCACCGCCATGCCCTGCGCGAAATTACCGACCGAGGGCGCAAAGACCGGCTGGGCATTCAGCCCGCCATGCACCATGATTTCGGGAATATGTTTGTGCCGCTGCCCCAGCCCATAGATGAAATGCGCGGGGGCGTCGCCATCGTCATATTCCGCGATCAGCGCCTTGCCGCCCCCGGAATAGCCGCTGACCGCATTGATCGCCAGCAATTCGTCCGGGTCGATCAGCCCGGCCGCAACCAGCGGCGCGATGACCGAAATCGCGCCGGTCGCATAGCAGCCCGGATTGGCGACCAGGCGCGCCCCGGCGATGCGGTCGCGCTGTTCATCCGACAATTCGGGAAAACCGAACACCCAGTGATCATCCACCCGGTGCGCGCTTGAGGCGTCGATCAGCCGCACGTCCAGATCGCGCGTCAGGCTGACGGCCTCGCGCGCGGCCTCGTCGGGCAGGCACAGGATCCCGATATCGGCGGCGGCAAAAGCCTTGCGCCGGGCATCGGCGTCCTTGCGCAATGCCGGGTCGATCTGGATCAGCGTCACATCCTCGCGCGGCGCGAGGCGTTCGCGGATCTGCAGACCCGTGGTACCAGCTTCGCCGTCGATGAAGATATGATAAGCCATGTCTGCACTCCGTAATGATGCGCCCCGTATAGGCCAAACCGGCCCCCTTCACAATCTTGGCCATACCGGCGGGGCGGCGGATTTCCCCAAGGTCCGGGGACAGGGCATTATCGATTCCACTCATAATCTTCTGGAGAATTATGAATTTGCGGGCAGGGCGATCCGCGCCTATGTTGCGGGCCTTCTGGCAAGGGCAAGAATCATGACCGGCAGACTGACCCCATCCCCCGCATTCGCGGCCCTGAACGACGCGGCGGCGCGGCGCATCCTGATTCTGGACGGCGCGATGGGAACGCAGATTCAACAGCTTGGGCTGGACGAGGATGATTTTACCGGCAAGGGCTCGGGCCATTTGTGCCGCCATCACAGCGATCACCCGCAAAAGGGTAATAACGACCTGCTGATCCTGACCCAGCCCGAGGCGGTAGAAGAGATTCATTTCCGCTATGCCATGGCCGGGGCCGACATCGTCGAGACGAACACATTTTCAGCCACCACCATCGCGCAGGCCGATTACGGATTGGGCGCGGCGGTGCATGACCTGAACGTGCAGGGCGCGCGTGTCGTCCGCCGGGCACTGGACCGGGCCACCGCGCAGGATGGCAGACCGCGTTTCGTCGCAGGCGCGCTGGGGCCGACAAACCGCACCGCCTCGATCAGCCCCGACGTGAACAACCCCGGATTTCGCGCCGTGACATTCGAGGATCTGCGCGTGGCCTATCTGCAACAGGCCAGCGGGCTGCTGACGGGCGGGGCCGATATCCTGCTGATCGAGACGATCTTTGACACGCTGAACGCCAAGGCGGCGATATTCGCGTGTATTCAGGCGATGCAGGCCCGTGGCCAGCTTGTGCCGCTGATGATCTCGGGCACGATCACCGACGCCTCGGGGCGCACGCTGTCGGGGCAGACGCCCACCGCCTTCTGGCATTCGGTCCGCCATGCGCGGCCCTGGACGGTGGGGCTGAACTGTGCGCTTGGTGCCGCCGCGATGCGCCCGCATCTGGCGGAACTGTCGGGCGTGTCCGAGACGCTGATCTGCGCCTATCCCAATGCCGGGTTGCCCAACGCCTTTGGCCAGTATGACGAAGGCCCCGCCGACACTGCCCGGCAGATCGTGGATTTCGCGCGCGAGGGGCTGGTGAATGTCGTAGGCGGCTGCTGCGGCACCACGCCCGACCATATCCGCGCCATCGCCGAGGCCGTCGCCTCTCATGCCCCCCGAAAGGTGCCCGAATATGCCTGAACGCCTGCTGCGCCTTTCCGGCCTTGAACCCTTTACGCTGACCCACGACATTCCCTTTGTGAATGTGGGTGAGCGCACGAATGTCACCGGCAGCGCCCGGTTCCGCAAGCTGATCACCAATCGCGACTATGCCACCGCGCTGGAGGTCGCGCGCGATCAGGTGGAAAACGGCGCGCAGATCATCGACATCAACATGGACGAGGGGCTGATCGATTCAAAGGCCGCCATGGTCGAGTTCCTGAACCTGCTGGCCGCCGAACCCGACAGTGCCCGCGTGCCGGTGATGATCGACAGCTCCAAATGGGAGGTGATCGAGGCCGGGCTGCGATGCGTTCAGGGCAAACCGGTGGTCAACTCGATCAGCCTCAAGGAAGGCGAGGATCAGTTCCGCCATCAGGCCGGGCTGTGCCTGGCCTATGGCGCGGCGGTCGTGGTCATGGCCTTCGACGAGACCGGGCAGGCCGACAGTTTGCAGCGCAAGACCGACATCTGCGCCCGCGCCTATCGGATCCTTGTGGATGAGGTGGACTTTCCGCCCGAGGACATCATCTTCGATCCCAACATCTTTGCGGTGGCAACGGGGATCGAGGAACACAACAATTACGGCGTCGATTTCATCGAGGCGACGCGCTGGATCCGCGCGAACCTGCCCTATGCGCATGTCTCGGGCGGAGTCTCGAACCTGTCCTTCAGCTTTCGCGGCAACGAACCCGTGCGCGAGGCGATGCATGCCGTGTTCCTGTACCACGCCATTCAGGCAGGCATGGACATGGGCATCGTCAATGCCGGGCAACTGGCCGTCTATGACCAGATCGACCCCGACCTGCGCGATGCCTGCGAGGATGTGGTCCTGAACCGCCGCGACGATGCGACCGAGCGCCTGCTGGACATCGCCGAACGGTTCCGCGGCGAGGGCGGGCAAAAGGCGCGCGAGAAAGACCTGTCCTGGCGCGAATGGCCGGTGGACAAGCGGCTGGAACACGCGCTGGTCAACGGCATCACTGAATAGTTCGTCGCCGACACGGACGAGGCGCGGCTTGCCGCCAGCCGCCCGCTGGACGTGATCGAAGGCCCGCTGATGGCCGGGATGAATGTCGTCGGCGACCTGTTCGGCGCGGGCAAGATGTTCCTGCCGCAGGTGGTCAAATCCGCCCGCGTGATGAAACAGGCCGTTGCGGTGCTGCTGCCCTATATGGAGGCCGAAAAGAACGGCGCCCGCGAAAGCGCGGGCAGGATCCTGATGGCGACCGTCAAGGGCGACGTGCACGACATCGGCAAGAATATCGTCGGCGTCGTCCTGGCCTGCAACAATTACGAGGTGATCGACCTGGGCGTCATGGTTCCGGCGCAGAAGATTCTGGAAACCGCGCGCGAACGGCAGGTCGATGTGATCGGCCTTTCGGGGCTGATCACGCCGTCGCTGGACGAGATGGTGCATATGGCCTCCGAGATGGAGCGCGAGGGCCTGTCCCTGCCACTGTTGATCGGCGGCGCGACCACGTCCAAGGTGCATACCGCCGTCAAGATCGCCCCACGTTACAATCGCGGCCCGGCGGTCTATGTCACCGATGCAAGCCGCGCGGTAGGCGTCGTTTCCGCCCTGCTGTCCCCCGCGCAGCAGCAGGAATATGTTCGGGGCATCCGTGCCGAATATGCCAATGTGGCCGAACGCCACGAACGGGCCGAGGCCGCGAAACAGCGCCTGCCGCTGGCCGCCGCCCGTGCCAATGCGCTGAAACCGGACTGGACGGGCTTTGCCGCGCCCGCGCCCTTGCTCACCGGCACCCGCGTGATTGACGACTGGGAACTGGCGGACATCGCCCGCTATATCGACTGGACCCCGTTTTTCCAGACTTGGGAACTGAAGGGCGTCTATCCCCGCATTCTGGACGACGAGAAACAGGGCAAGGCCGCGCGGAACCTGTTCAGCGACGCGCAGGACATGCTGGCCCGGATCATCGAGGGGCAGTGGTTCAAACCCCGCGCCGTGGTCGGCTTCTGGCCCGCCAATGCGGTCGGCGACGACATACGCCTGTTCACCGGCGAAGATCGGGCCGAGGAACTGGCCACGCTGCACACGCTGCGCCAACAGGTGACGAAACGCGGCGGCCGCCCGAATGTCGCGCTGTCCGATTTCGTCGCGCCCGAGGGGCATCGCGACTATGTCGGCGGTTTCGTCGTAACGGCAGGCCCCGAGGAACAGGAAATCGCCGCCCGCTATGAACGCGCCAATGACGATTACGGCGCGATCATGGTCAAGGCCCTGTCCGACCGCATCGCCGAGGCCATGGCCGAGATGCTGCATGAACGCGTCCGCAGGGAACTGTGGGGCTATGCCCCCGACGAGGGCTTTACCCCGCAGGAACTGATCGCCGAGCCTTACAAGGGCATCCGTCCCGCCCCCGGCTATCCCGCGCAGCCCGACCATACGGAAAAGGTGACGCTGTTCCGCCTGCTGGACGCCACCGCCACAACCGGTGTCGAGCTGACCGACAGCATGGCGATGTGGCCTGGATCGTCGGTCTCGGGGCTGTATATCGGCCATCCCGACGCCTATTATTTCGGCGTCGCGAAGGTCGAAGAGGATCAGGTCCGCGACTATGCCGCACGCAAGGGCATGTCTGTCGAGGAAACGGAACGGTGGCTGGCTCCGATCCTGAACTATATCCGAAGCGACGCCGTAGCCTGACAAGCGACACCCCCTTAACGCGAAATCCGGCGGGCGCCGAACACGAAAACGGGCGTGTTCATCACAAATGCGAAAGATTACAGAGGCATTGGCGGTTCTCCGCCGCCCCGCGCCCGCCATTCAGCAAGGATTCCGGGTGAAACCGCCGGTAACGGGCTGGACGCTTTGATCGCCTCGTTCGGGCGGATATGTAACTGGCGTTGGTCGTTATGGTCATCAGGTGTGACTGAAGCAGGAACATTCAGACGGTTGTGACCGGCCACCGGTTTCTCATTTTTCAATTGTGGGCACTACGTATCATGGCACGTCCTGTTAAACTGAAAATTCTTGGAAAAACGACAGAGTTCTCGAACCCGCTTGATGTCAATACCTTCGGCCCCTCGGCCACGGCACATACCGGCACCATCACGGCTGCCAGCATGGGCAATGGCATGGGGCGAATCACCGGCGCCACGGCGACATTCGACATCGCCTCGAACGCGGTGGCGACAGTGTCCGGCGGTTCGATGACCAGCCCGGCGCGGGGACGTCTGGATCTGTCGGGGATCGCAATCTTTTCCCAGACCGCGCGCGGCCCGAAATTCGCCGAAACCCGGCTTGAGGAATACGCGCATGGCATCGACACCGCGATCTATGGCTCGGGCATGCTGAGCAACCAGCTTATCGGCAGCTCGAAAGCGATCGAGTTGCAGGGGCTGACCAAACGCCAGATCGAACAAAGCGGCTTTGCGATCAATGTGACAGCGTCGGGTGCCAGCTCGGCGACCATCGACTATACGCCGACACCGACCGCCGGGGAAAACTATCTGACCGCCGGGGCGCAGATCATCTATACGGCGAACGCCAGAACCTTTGGCAAGGGCGACGACGAAATCACCGGCACCAGAGCCTCTGACGCGGTTGCGTTGGGTGGCGGCGATGACTGGCTGAAAACCGGGGCGCATAACGACGCGGCCATCGGACAGCGCGGCAATGACAGCATCTGGGGTCAGGGCGGCGACGATGTGCTTGGCGGCGGGGCTGGCGCGGACAGGCTGTATGGCGGCGCGGGCAACGACAACCTTAGCGGCAATGGCGGGCGCGACACGATCCTTGGCGGCAAGGGCGACGACGTGATGGGCGGCGGAGGCGGCGCGGACGTTCTGCGCGGTCAGGCCGGCAATGACAACATCCAGGGCCAGGGCGGCAACGACAAGCTGTACGGCAATGGCGGCGACGACGTCCTCAGCGGCGATGCGGGCAATGACACCCTGTACGGCCATGCTGGCAATGACAGCGCCGCCGGAAAAGAGGGCAATGACGTCCTGTATGGCGGTGACGGCAACGATACAATGGACGGCGGCGCCGGTGATGACATCGTGTATGGCGGCGCAGGCAACGACCAGATTTGGGGTAGTGACGGCAACGACACGCTGAAAGGCGGCACTGGCGAGGACACGCTGGACGGCGGTGACGGTAACGACCTTCTGGATCAAAGCACCAGCACCGCAGGCACCTTGATTGAGGGCGGGGCCGGAAACGACACGCTGATCGGCGGCACCACCAGCATCGAAAACAGCTATAATATCCTGAAGGGCGGGGCAGGAGACGACCTGATCGACAGCACCAAAGGAACCGGCTCGATCGAGGGCGGCGACGGTAACGACACCATTCGCGGCAGCAATCAGCGCGACGTGATCGACGGCGGCGCGGGCAATGACATGATCTATGCCGGCGGCGGTTCGACCAGCAGCGTGCACGCGGATCATGTCGTGGGCGGCGCGGGCAACGACACCATCCAGGGCGGCGCGAATAATGGCCGGTTGTTCGGAGGTGATGGCAACGACCGCCTGATTTCCGACAAGGATGGCGACGAGCTGAGCGGCGAAGCGGGCGCGGATGTGTTCGATTTCGCCCTGCTTTCCGGCGCGGGCTCGGAAGTCGAGATCATGGACTTTACCATTAATGAGGACCGGCTGAGGCTGACCCAAAGTCAGGCCGACCAGCTACGCGACAAGATGACCAGCGACTATGTCCAGTTTGGCCCGACCGTTACATTCGACGACGGGTCCATCATCAAGTTCAACTATACACCCGGCGCGACAAGCGTAGACGATTTCCTGCGCGACGCGCTGATCGTCGGGTAACGCGCTGACAAATCTGGCCTTTTGCCCTTTTCCGGCGAAAAGGCTCCTTGAATTACTGCCCTGCGGCAATTCCAAATTCGGAAATTGCCGCAGGCAGTTCTGTGCCATTGAACCGATCGTACCGGCTTTCCGACTTGATTATTTGCGCAAGTTATTCTTAGCTATCGGCAAATTTATGGTGATTGGTTTTATGCTGTTCAAACATTACCCCATTAGCAGTATCTTGTGCGGCTCGATTGCCGCAGTATTTCTGACCGGTTGCACCGAGGGAGATTTCGGCGAACAGCCCTCGCGTCCCGCAACGACCGAGCAACGGCTGGGAATGCTGAAATACGACCTCCAAAAGAACCCTGACAGCGCCGCCTCGCTGAAGGAATATGGCGATATTCAGGCTGGACTGGGTCAGTGGAATCAGGCCATGGGCGCCTATCGCGAGGCGCTGCTGGTCGCACCCGGAGACCGCGAAGCGCTGTTGGGCTATGGCGAGGCGCAGCTTGCCTTGGGTGATTACGCCGGCGCGCTGGATACCACCAACAAGGCGGGCGGCGGCGATCTGCGCTCGGCGCTGCTGCAATCAGGCGCGCTGGCCGGCCTGAACCAGCTGGATCAGGCCCGAACGGTGCTGGAAGCGGCGGCCAAAAGCTATCCGCGCAATCTGGATGTCCGCAGCAATCTGGGCATCGTCGCAGCGCTGCAACAGGATCCGATGGCCTATGGCATCGCCCGCGCCGCAGCCTTTGCGCCGGACGCCTCTTATACGCACCGCCGGAACCTGATTCTGGTGGGTGGCATCACTGGCGCCGAGGGCAATGCCCGCGCCGATGGCCCGCAACTGGGGCTGGAAGCGGCCGATGTGTCAGGCATCATCGGAATCGGCAGACGCGCCCGCACTCAGGGCGCAAGCGCGTTCGGCGTCATTCCGGGCGCGTGATCCCACGCGCCCTTTTATATCAAATCAGATTTCCGGGATCAGGTTATAGGGATCGTTCGGCGTCGGGCCGGACGAAGCGTTGCCGCCGCCAAGTCCGGGCGTGATTGTCCGGCCTTGACTGCGCTCACCGCCCCCGCCGCCAGAGCCGCCGCCGGGGTTCTGGCCGTAAAGATACCGGTCTGCGGCACGACCAACGGGATAGGCCCGCGCCGGTCCCGGTTTGCGCGGCACCACAAGGTCCGACGGATTCGTGACCTGCTGCGCAAAAACCAGATCGCGCTGACAGGCCGACGCACGCGACGAATAGGTCGAATTACCACGGCACGAGGTTGGAATGATCCTGCCCGATTCGCTGTAGACAAAGGCGGGGTCCGCCGCATAGCGCACCACGTCTGAATCCCGGATCATCGGCTCGCATGCGGCCAGCAGGACAAGCGGGCCAAGGAACAGAACTCGTTTCATCGTGTAATAAATCCTACAGTTGCGCGTGGCGCCTTGCGGGCGGCCCGCGGGGCGGCGACGTCCTTTGCGTCCGCGATAAATGGCGTGATAAAGATCATCAGTTCGCGCTCTCGCCGGTTACGGGAATTTTTGCCAAGCAACTGGCTCATCCCCGGCACGCCGCGGCTGGTATTTTCCGAGAACTGTTCATACAGACCGGCAATCGCGAAGGTCTGGCCGCTTGCGACCTCGACGGTGGTATCCACGCGCCGGACCGAAAGGCCGGGCACCTGAAAGCCCTCGACGACCACCGAATTGGTGCGATCCACCACGCTGACCTCGGGCTTGACCTCGATGGCGATGCGGTTGTTCGGCAGCAGGGTCGGCAGAAAGTCGATCGAGACGCCATATTCCCGGAACGCAGCGGTGATCACGTTATTGCCCTGATTGACCGGATAGGCGATTTCACCACCGGCCTGAAAACTGGCGCGGCGGCCGCTGACAGTGGTCAGTGTCGGTTCGGCCAGAATCTGCACCGAGCCGCGTTCCTCAAGCATGTCGATCAGCGCATCGATGTTATAGCGGCCCGCAGTCGCGGTTCCGCCCACGGCCAAACCGCCCAGACCCTCGCCAAGACCGCCCGCCGGATCTCCGACTCCACCTGCCACCACGCGCAGCGGCCCCGAGCCCAGTGCCGCGACATCGACGCCAAGCCGTTGCAGGTCATTGCGCGACGCCTCGATAAAACGGACGCGCAGGGAAATCTGCGTCCCGTCCCGATAGGTCGAATTATCCTGCACCGTCACATCGTTGCGCTCATAGGCGCGGCGAGAGGATGTGACCGACTGCGCCCCCTCGACGCTGTCGGTCGAACCCGAGATGATGGCGACCTGCCGCCCCTCGCGCGCATTCAGCCCCTGCCCCAGCAGGGCACCGGCACCGGCACCCGAGGGCTGGACGACCACGTTATACTGCGCAATCTCGCGATCATTGATGTCGTTCAGGATGATCGTCGTCTCGCCCGGCGCATAGCCGGTGACAAAGATAGAACTTGGCGAGATTGCCTGCGCATCCGCGATCAGCGGATCGGCGATAAACACCGTCTCGGTTTCAAGTGGCAGTTCCAGCGCGCGCCCCTCGCCTTCGCGAACGGTGAATTGCTGTGCCAGCGCGGCCTGCGTGGCAAGAAACAGAACAAGGATCGTCAGGATCCCACGAAGGCGGGTTTGCAGATAACTGGTCATGTGATTGAAAGCATGGCTAATGGCTGAACCTTGAAATTGGGCGCCACTTCCTTGTGCGACAGAACCGCAAAGTTCATGTCATGATTGGCAAGGAAGCGGCGCAGAAAACGACGAATGTCCATGCTGGACAAAAAGACCGGCGGCGTGGAATGCGCCGCAGGATCACCAACCGCTGATTTCAGCGTCTCAAGAATCTTGCGCGACTGCTGCGCCTCCAGCGCCAGATAGACACCGGACGGAGCCTGACGGATCGCGCCCCGGATCACCTCTTCTATGTCATTCTCCACGACATAGGCGGCGATGAAACGGTCGGAATCCGCATATTGATGGCTGATCTGCCGCGACAACGCCGCGCGCACATATTCGGCCAGCAATTCGGGATCCTTCTCGCGCGGGGCCCAGTCCACGATGGTTTCCAGCAGGATACGCATGTTGCGAATGGGGATTTCCTCTTCGACCAGCCGTCGCATCACCGCTGCGATCTTTTGCAGCGGCAGGGCCTTCTGCGCCTCGGCCACCAGATTTTCGTAACGGGTTTCCATCGCCGCAAGCAGGCCGCTGACCTCTTGCACGCCAAGAAACTCTGAGGCGTGAAGCGGCAGATGCGCGGCAGTCATCCGGGCCAGCGCCTCGGCCGGGGTCAGGAAGGACACCCCGCCCGCCCGCAGCGCGCCCGCGTCCGATTTGTCGCACCAATAGCTTCGCGGCTCGGACGGACCCAGGCTGATCTCATCGACGGAAACCCCAAGAATGCGCGCGACGTCAGGCGAATCGGTCAGCCACAGCTTGCCGGCAGGGATATGCCCCTCTGCGACCGGTACACTTTCGATCTTGAGCTGCCAGCGATCATCCGGCGCTTCGCGGTCAATCTGCAACTGGACGCGCGGAAACGGTACGCCAAGCGTGTCGAAGAACCGGGCGCGTTCACGCAGCGCGGCCTCGTCATAGGCGGCACGTTCAAGCCCTTCGGCAATTGCGGTTCCGACGGACAGTTGCACCGGCTGCATCGGGGCCAGCAGCAAATCCTGTTTCAACGACCCCGAGCCGCCACCCGGCGCGTTTTCCCCGGCCTCGTCGGCCATCAGTCGTTCGCGCCGCGCAAGGATCAGCCCGCTGCCGCCGAACAATGTGGCCAGCGCCACGAAGGTCAGCGTGGGAAAGCCGGGGATCGCGGCAAAGCCCAGCAAAACCAGCGCCGCCACCTGCAACGCGCGCGGGCTGCCGCTGATCTGGGTGGCGATGTCGCGGCCCAGATCGGCCGAACCTTCATGCGTGATCCGGGTGATGACGATGCCCGAACTGATCGCCATGATCAGCGCCGGGATCTGGCTGACCATGCCGTCCCCGACCGTCAGCACCGAATAGACCTGCAGCGCATCGCCAAAGCCCATCCCAAGCTGACCGACACCGACACCAAGCCCGCCCAGAATATTCACGGCGATGATGATCAGCCCGGCGATGGCGTCGCCCTTGACGAATTTCATCGCCCCGTCCATCGAGCCGTAGAATTCGCTTTCCATTTGAAGGGCCGAGCGGCGGCGGCGTGCCTCGGCCATATCGATCTCGCCCGCGCGCATGTCACTGTCGATGGACATCTGCCGACCCGGCAGGGCGTCCAGCGAAAACCGGGCCGAAACCTCGGCCACACGTTCCGATCCCTTGGTGATCACGATGAACTGCACCACCGTGATGATCAGGAAAACCACGATCCCCACCACCAGCGATCCGCCCAGAACGAATTGCCCGAAAGTCTCGACGATCTTGCCCGCATCGGCCTGCAACAGGATCATCCGCGTGGTCGAAATGCCGATGGCCAGCCGGAACAGCGTCGCGAACAGCAGGATCGCGGGCAGGGTGGACAGCGATGTCGGGTTCTGAAGATAGACCGCCACGATCAGGATCAGCACCGACAGCGACAGGTTAAAGCCGATGGCCAGATCGATCAGCCATGTCGGCAGCGGCAGAACGATCATGAACACGATCATGATCAGCAGCACCACCAGCGCCAGATCCTGACGCGATGCGATGCGGCGCAATATCTCGGCAATGCGATTCATTCCGGCACCACCCCTTGCTGAAATTCCCTCGCACGGGCCAGAGCGGCCCGAGCGCCCTCGGTATCGTCAAGTCGAAACAACACTCGCGCCGAAATGTAATGTCGGGCGGCAAGCTGCGCAGTGTCGGGCGGCATGCTCAACCCTGTCTGCGCGGTCTCATAGCGATCAAACCGGCTTAGCACGGCCAGAGATTGCTGCGGATCGCCTGCCAGCAGCATCGATTCGGCAACCGTCAGAACCGTCGCAGGTGACAGATCCCCCATCGCCATTGCCGCCAGCCCCAGTACCATCGCCCGAGCCGCATCGCTGTGTCGCAAATAGATCAGTGCCAGCGAGGCCATCACCTCGCCATGCCGGACCACGTCATCCGCAGAGGACGAACGCCCGTCGTTCCAGTCGTCTTCGAACGGCGACTCGGACGCGTCCAGCGGATCCGTCAGTTCGGATAGCTGGGGGGGCGCAGCCTGATTCACCTGACCGCCATCGGTTATTGCCCGCGCAGATCAAGATACCGCGCCAGCTTGCGCGATTCGTCGTCAATAACGGCCTCGACCAGCCGCCCAAGCCCCGGCACGGCACGATCCGCCAGCGCCGCATGATTTCGCGCGCCCTCAAGCGCCGCCATCAGCTCGATCGTGTCGGGCAGGCGCACCCGGCCCAAGCCCTGCTCCATCAGGGAACGGAACCCGGCAAAGCCCCTGCCGGAAGCGCCCGCATCGGCATCGCGCGGGCGTTGGGGAATATCCAGCCGATGAATGGCTGCGCCGTTGACGGGCCGGGCGGTATCGGCCCCGCGCGGTTCCGTCGTGGCGCTGCCTTGCGGCTTGTTCGGGCGGATCGTCGAAAAGTTCTGAATCTGGTTGGCCATGTCTGTTTCCCTGTTTCAGAACCGCAACGACCGCATGCGTTCGCCCCGTTGCAACACGATTTCGCCCTTGGCGATGCTGCTGATCGTCCAGCCGTCGCCAGTTGCATCACCAATGCGCAGAACCTTGCCCGATTTCGTGCGGATCTCGGGCGCGGCACCCAGCCACACGGAAGAAATGGACAGAACCGGATCGGGCGCGCCTTCGCCGATCTCGACGATCAGCGGCAGGGCCTGCCCGAACTCTGTCTCGAACCGGGCGCGGATGTCGCGCCATTGCTCGATCCGGTCGGATTGCAATTCGCCCCGGACACGCAGCACGCCATCGCTTGGCACAACCGACAACCCGTCCAGCCCGGCATCGATCAGCGTCTCTTGCAGGGCATCGACCGCCGCCGTTGCACAAGCCGAATCGCAACTGATATGCTGAAGGTCTGCTTCGATCTCGGGTTCCGGCTCGGCGGCAGGTGCCGCCGCCGGGGCGGGCGCAGATGCGAGGGGGGCGGGTTCGGGTTGCAGCGCCGCCGCTCTGGCCTGACCCGGCCCTGGGACATCGCCGAAATAGGCACCCGCCCACAACCCGACGGCCAGCGTCGCGGCGGCCACCCCTGCGGCCGCGCCGACGCCCAGTGACAGATGACGGCTGGCACCCAGCCGGGAAATCGTGATCATCGTTTCAGAATTAAGCCGCAGCGTGGCCGGAAGCTCGGTCTTGAACACCGTGCCGTCCTTGACCAGCGCGACATCCTGACCGGAACCGGCATCATGGCTGCTGACGCCCTCGGTACCGGCAACCGCCGCCAGGCGGCCCCCGCTGGTGCGCAGGGTCAAACAGGCCGGAGGCAGACCGGCCAGAACGATCTCGTCCTCGTCGCCGCCACCGATCCGCAAACGGCCTTCCGCAAATTTCGCGCTGGCCCCCGCATTGGGGCCGGTCAACACGGTCAGAAGAAATGGTTTTGAACGTGCCATAAAATCACCAACAGCCCCGGCAGCCTTTTCAGCACCGGGCCGCATAAAAGGAACATGATATCCGCAGAAATCGGCAAGGGAGACATGCCCCCTTGCCGCGCTTTGTCAGCCTTTGACTTTTTCCCAAGCTTTTTTCTCGGCGTCTTTCGCCGCCATCGCGCTGTTGAAATCTTTCGACATCGCGTTCAGCTCGGACTGAAAGCCCAGAGCTTCACTCATTTGGGAGCCCATCTGGCCCAGAGACTGTGTCGGACTCATCATTGTCGTATACTCACCTAAATTAGCGTTTATTTAAGGTCTTCGTTAATAGATGCCCACAACTTCGGCAGCGCATCGATGCCAGCATCGTATGCCTGGGAAAGAAGAGAGAGCCGGGCATATTCTTCTGTGCTCACCCCACGGTCCAAAGCGCGGACCACATTCCCTTTACCTGTCGATAGCCGTTCCGTAAGGCGCTTGAGTTCGACCCCGTCCGGGTCCGTTGAAAAGCGCCTGTCCAATTCCACAATTTCAATCATACGTTCGGACACTTGAAACCTCCGAGCTGGGCAAGTCCGCCCGTCAAATCTGCAACTCAATTTTCGCCTTACAGAATAAGACCAATTTTACCTCCAATGGCAGATGGTTCCGCCGTGAATCCCGAGCAGCGGCAGTTTTCGGCGCCCTGCCGCCTTTCGGGGCCAGGGCAAATGGCGAAGTTCCGCGCATGGGTTCATGCATCACAACAAATGAACAATCTCGTGATAGGTTCGAGGCGCTGGCGACTGATTCGTAAGAGAATTTTTTATGGATTAATCAGATATGCTGAATGTCAACGTAAACGTCATGAGTCTTTTCCCCGATAACGGTGCCAAGGCGAATCGCCCCGACAGTTCGGGCAGCAGATTCAAAAGCCAGTCGCCGCTTTCCGAGATATTCAAGGGAGTCGGGCAAACATTACAGGGGCTGGCCACCATGCTGGGCAGTTCGAAGGGGCCGGGCCATCACGGCCATGTCGGCGATTCGCCGTCACGCATCGAGGGTTCGGGCCGCATCTGGGGCGATCCGCATTTCATCGGCGCAGATGGCGGCAAGTTCGACGTGCAGGGCAAGGCTGGAAAGACCTATAACCTGCTGTCGGATCAGGGCTTTCAGATGAACGGCCGGTTCGACAAATGGGGTGACAAGGGTGCAACTGCAGTCGGCAAGGTCGGCATCACTGCGGGCAGCAACTATGTCTCGGTCGATAAATCCGGCGCGGCGTCCGTCAATGGTCAGGCGTTGAAAGACGGAGAGCGCGTGTCCCTGCGCGGCGGCGGTTATGCCGAACGCAAAGGCAATGACATCACCGTCAAAAAGGGCGAATGGCAGGTCGATTTTCAGGCCAAAGGCAGCCATCTGGACATGGACGTCAAGACCAAGAATGCAATCGCTGATGGTGTTAAGCCGCACGGCCTGCTTGGTCAGACCTTCGATGGCGACGGCATCGCGCGCAATGGCGACAAAGGCAAGGGCGCGCAGGGCGGAGGAGCGATCGAGCACGCGGACGGCACCATGTCCGGCAAGGGCGACAAGGACGCCGTCAAGGGCTATGAGGTGGATAACCTGTGGGATACCCACTTCGGATCGCACAACGCGGATTTCGGGCAGCATGGCAACTACGCCAATCACATGATGAACGAAATGATGCAATTCGCGACAATGATGGCTTTTGGCAACCTTATCAACAGTATGTTGATGTCCGGGTCGATCTTTGACAGCCAGCAATACGGCTGATCGTCTCGCCATCCGACAAACCGGGGCCCCGCAGATGCGGGGCCCTTTTTTGATGCGGGGCACCTACATGGTCGGGTGCAGATAGGGGGCGATTGCCTGGATCTGCTGGTCCTCGACGACGTAATCGCCAACCGCGACGGTACGGATTTTCTCGACGGCCTCGGCGTCGAAACTGGCCCGCACATTGCGCGCGCCGCGCAACATCCGCGCCACCGACACCGCGCCCCGCGCCCGCATCACCACCAGCGGCGCGGGCGTCTCGCCCTCGACATAGCGCAGCGCGACGGCGACATTGGGCGCGGCGTGGATGATTGATGTGGCCTGCGCCAGCCCGGTCGGCCGCTCGACCATTGCCTGCTGATCGGATCGCATCTGCCCCTTCAACAGGGGATCCCCCTCCTGATCCTTCATTTCGCGCTTGAATTCAGTGATCGACATGCGCTGCTCGCGGATAAAACTGGCTCGCTGGACCAGATAATCCAGCAGCGAGGTCAGGATCAGGATCGCCAGCGTGGCCACCAGAAGCGGCACCAGCATCGCCCGGATCGCCTCGTGCAGACAGCCCATGCCGCAGGGCGGGGCGGCCACCAGCGCACCGATTTGCGGCATGAACAGAACGCCCGTGACGACGATGATGGCGCTGAGACGGATCAGATGCATCAGAAAGGTCAGCAGCGCGCGGCGGCCGAAGATCTTTTTGAACCCCGACGCGGGACTGAGCTTCTTGAAATCCGGGATCAGCGGATGGGTCGAAAAGACCGGCCCGCCGGACACGACCATGCCCCCCAGAATCGCGATGACCAGCACGCCTATCAGCACCGGCAGCACGATCCGCATCATCAGCCGCAGCGCAAGCTGCCCGGTATCCGCAAGCTGGCCCAGAAATTCCAGGTCAGGATCAGCCTGAAAGGAAAACAGCGCCCGCAAATCGGTTCCGATCGCGTCCATACGCATGTACAGATAGGCCAGAACTGCCGCGCCGGTCAGCGACATCAGCGTCTCTCGCGAAGTGACGACCTGACCCTTTTCGCGCGCCTTGCGCAGCTTTTGCTGCGAGGGCGGCAGGTTCTTTTCCTCTGATTCTCCGCTCATGGCATTTCCGGCCTCAGGAATGGAATCAGCGCGTCAACGCCAAAGGAACCGCGTCCGATCTGACCCACGGCATAGCGCGCCAGCATCACCGCATAAAACAGCATCAGCAGCGAATAGATGATCTGCTTGACCGACATGGCCAGAAACATCGTATTGATCTGCTGAACATATTTCGTGGCCACGGCCAGCATGAATTCGGCCAGCAGCAGCGGAATGATCAGCGGCAGCGCCAGAATCAGCCCTGCGCGAAAGATCTGGTCCAGCAGGCGCAGCGCCAGCTCCCCCTGCGAGGGCACGGGCTGGGGCACCCCGCCAAGCACGGGAAACAGGCGATAGCTTTCGAAGAACGGGCCAAAAAACACCGGAAACAGCACCCCCTCGACCGCCAGAACCAGCAGGCAGGTCAGAAACAGCATCGTACCAGTGACTGACATCTCGGTCGAGCTTTGCGGGTCCAGCAGCGTCGCCATGGACGCGCCGCGCTGGATGTCGATGAATTCTCCTGCCGCCATCGCCGCCCAGAGGGGCACCCCGGTCAGCAGACCCAGAACCACGCCGATGATCAGTTCGCGCAGCAACAGGAACGGCAACGAGCCAAAGCTGATGATTTCGGGGCTTGCAGCAGCCATCGCCGCCGCCGAAGGCAGGACCGGTGCCGTCAGCGCCACCAGAACCGATCCGCGCAGCAGCCCGGTGGTCAGCCCGAACCGGCCAAAGACCGGCTGGACCAGCACAAAGCCCAGGGGCCGCCCGGCCACCGCCACCATCAGCGCGATCATTGCCGATACACCCTGAGCCAGATCGCGACCGGCGAACAGTTCGGCAATGGCCTCGTTCATCCGGCACCTATGCGTGAAAAGATGTCGGTCGCGAACACCACCAGCCGCGTCGCAAGCGCCCCGCCCATGATCATGATCACCGCACCCACGGCGATCAGTTTGACCGCATGCGGCAGCGTCTGATCCTGAATCTGGGTCAGCGCCTGAATCAGCCCGATGGTCAGCCCCACCGCCGTCGCGGCGATGATCACCGGCATGGAAAGCTGAAAGACAAGGATCAGCGCGTGGCTCAGCGCCTGATACAGATCCATGACGCACCTCTAGACATAGCTCATCACCAGCCCGTGAGTCAGCCGCGACCAGCCATCGACTGCGACAAACAGCAACAGCTTGAACGGCAGCGAGATGACGGTAGGCGACACCATCATCATGCCCATGGCCGTCAGAATGTTGGTGACGACCAGATCCACAACGATAAAGGGCAGATACAACAGCACGCCAATCTCGAAGGCGCGGGTCAGCTCGGCGGTGACAAAAGCCGGCGCCAGGATAAAGATGTCGCGCTCGGACGGGATGATCGGGCTGTCGGCGTGCATGTCCTCGGCAGCGGCAACAAAGAAGGCGCGGTCCTGCGGCGTCGTGAACCGGGTCAGAAAATCGCGCACGGGTTCCAGCCCGCGCTGAATGATGCCCGGCCATTGCGAGGGATCGGGCAGCGCGGTTATGGTGCCGCCCTGCGTCACCGCATCCATCACCGCCGCGATCACCGGCGACATGACATAGCCGGTCAGCACAATGGTCACACCATACAGCACCAGGTTGGGCGGAGTCTGCTGAATCCCCAGCGCGCTGCGCAACAGGAACAGGACGACAGCGATCTTGACGAAGGCCGTCAGGCTGACAACCATGAACGGAATCGCCATCACCGAGGTGGCAACGATCAGCAGGGGAAAGGGACTGTCCATCGCCTGCCGTCACCCCTCGCCAAAGAGGGTGCGGATCTCGACCGCGCGCTGACCAGAGACGGCAATGACTTCGCCCGTGCCAATCAACTGGCCATTGGCCAGAATCTCGACCAACGCGCCATCGGCGCGGTCCAGCGTAATGATCGTCCCCGGACCTGCGCTGCGCAGATCGGCCAGTGTCATCAGCGTCTCGCCCAACCGAAAGGACAGCCGCACGGTCAGCGCATCCATCGTCTCGGGTGGCGCAGCGGGCTGGATGTCTTCGGTGGTGGGCTCGACCGCGTCGTGATGGGGGCGGGCGCTGGCCTCATCGGCCGGGGTTTCGGGTGTCTCGGGCTGATCGTTCATCGGAACCTCGGTCGGTCGTGAAATCTGCGGATTGCGGATCCCCTGCCAGCGCGGCACGAAGCCCGCCTCAAGCGTCCATTCATGGGCCGATGCGCCATTCGCGCCCTGCACCCGGCTTGCCGGAGCCTGAAACTGCGATTCGACCACCAGCCGGGCGACATCGGGGTCGGCCTCGGTCACAAGCGCATCGCCGGGCCGCAGGCTGGCCAGATCCTCCAGTGACAGCGACAGGCCATCGATTTCCGCCTGAACCCGCAGGTACAGCGGCAGTGGCTGCGCAAACGGCTGCTGCCAGCGATCAAAGGCGGGAACCAGCGCATCGACGGCATGGGGCGACAGCTCAACGGGCAGACGCAGGCGGCGCGCAGGGTTGGGAGGACGCGGCGTCACGGCAATATCCAGCGTCATGTTCAGCGCATCATCAATGGCATCGACGGTCCGTTGCAGCGTCTCAAAGCGAAGCGCCAGACCGGTGGCGGCCTCGATCTCGTCCAGCCAATCGGACAGCGCGTCCTCAAGCAGCAGCGCACCGTCCGCCGTTTCCGCCGTCTCAAGCGACAACCCGACCAGTCGCCGGGCCGCGCCCCAGGATATGCCGATCCGCGCCGGGTGGCCGTCAATCGTCACGGCCAGCCAGCCTATGCCCTGAGGCAGCGTGTGCGGCGGCGAGATCCGCGCCTGCAACATCCCTCCGCCCCCGACGCGAAAGCTGATCGGCACATGCCTTGCGCAAAGCCGGTTCTGCAACTGCGCCTGCGCAGATGACAAGCGGCGATGTGCCAGAACGGCGGGGACCGGTCCCTGATGTTCGATGACGCCGCCGGTATCCCTGGGCGGCGTCCGCAACAGCCGGTCAAGGCGCAAATCCCCGACCGAAGTGCCCGATACCGGCACCAGACTGTTATTGTCCGGCCCGCTCATGTGATCACCCCGCCACGCCGGTTTTGTTGCAGTTCTTCGATCTCCTGCTCTTCCCGGCGCTCATCCGCGCGGCGCGCGACATCAATCAGCGGGCTGCGCAGTTTCCTTCGCTTTTCGGTATTGCGGGCGGCTCGGGCCAGCGCGGTGCGGGCCTCGTCAAGTTTGGTCTGCGCCTCTGCGATCCGCGCCTCGGCCTGTTGCAGCGCCTCGGCCTGTTCCTGTTCGCGGCGGCGATCCCCGCCAAAGCTTTCCAGTACCGCCTCGACCGCGCCCCGCAACTGCGGAGAGCCCAGCAATTCGTTGCGCAGAACCTGCCGCTGCTCGGCCTGTTCCTCTGCCAGCTTGCGCGCTGCCTCGATACACTCGTCCCGTTCGGCGATGCGCTGTTGCAGGTGCATCAACGCAGCCGAGACGCCACGCTGCGCCAGATCCTCGCGCAGTTCCGCCAGCCGAACCAACTGGTTGGCCTGCTTGAGGGGGTTCTTGCTCAATTGCCGCCTCCGAGTGCTTCAAGAAGGGCAAGCGTGTCGGCCCAACTGCTGCGTTCATCGGGCGTCTGCCGCAGGAAAGCATCCATTGCATCGCGCGTGGCCAGCGCCTCATCGGCCAGCGGGTCCGTACCCTGCCGGTATTCGCCGACCTGAACCAGAATCTCGATCTCGTCCAGCTTCGCCAGCCGCGCCGAAACCCTTTGAGCTGCGGCAACCTGAGCGGTCGAAGCAACCGCCCCCATCACCCGGCTTTTGCTGCGCAGAATGTCAATGGCGGGGAAATGCCCGCGCGCCGCCAGTTCGCGCGACAGGATGATATGGCCGTCCAGCAGGCTGCGGACCTCGTCGGCGACGGGGTCGGCATTATCGTCGTCGCCTTCGACCAGAACTGTATAGATCGCCGTGATCGAGCCTTCGCGCGTCCGGCCCGGACGTTCGACCAGACGCGGCAGCATCGCGAAGGCCGAAGGGGGAAAGCCGCGCCGTACCGGCGGCTCACCCGCCGACAGCCCGATCTCGCGCAGCGCACGGGCCACACGCGTTGCGCTGTCAATCAACAGCAGCACACGCTTGCCCTGCTTGCGAAAGCCCTCGGCGCAGGCCGTCGCGGCCAGCCCGGCACGCAGCCTTTCGGTGGCCGGGCGGTCCGATGTGGCCACGAAAACAGCCGCGCGCTTGCGCCCCTCGGGACCAAGATCGCGTTCCAGAAACTCGGCCACCTCGCGGCCCCGTTCGCCGATCAGCCCCAGCACGATGGCATCCGCCTCGGCCCCCCGGATGATCTGCGACAGCAGCATGGATTTACCCACGCCCGCCGCGCCAAAGATGCCGATCCTCTGCCCCTCGCCCATGGTCAGCATACCGTCGATCGAGCGCAGCCCGGTCACAAAGGGGGAATCGATCACCGGCCGGTCCAAAGCCCGCGGCGGGTCGCAATGCAGCGGCATGCGCCCCTTGAGCACCGGCCCGTCATCCAGCGGTCGCCCAAAGGCATCGACCACCCGGCCAAGCATGTCGTCGCCTCCCGGCCCCAGCGGTTCGGCACCGGTCGGCACCACCTCGGTCCGCGCAGAAAGACCGCGCACATCGCCCGCAGGCGCAAGAATGGCGTCGGTACCGTCAAAGCCGATGATCTCGGCTGACATCTCGATCCGGCTGACGGGATCGCGCAGCATGCATTCCTCGCCTACCCGGCCATCGGGCAGGCGCGCATGCAGGACACAGCCAAGGATACGCGTGATGCGGCCACGCAGTTCGACCGCCTCAGAGCGGCGGGCGCGGGCGCGCAGGCGCTCTAGCAGGGGATCCGGGGCGGTTACGTCATTCATCGCCGTCCTCCTCATCCTTCTGGTTCGCAGCAGCCTCGGCCTCGGCCTGTGCCGCCGCCGCGTCTTCCCATGTCTGCAAGGCGCGGCTGATCAGCGCATCCAGCCCGATCTCGGCACTGCCTCGGTCACTGTTCAGGCTGATCCGGCCTGGCTCAAGCGCCGGATCGGGAATCACCGCGACAATTTCGGGACCGTCCTGCCCCAGTTCCTCGACGGCGCGGCGAACCGGCTCGACTACCTCTTCCGAGGCGAAAATGCGGCTGTTACGATGTTCCCGCATCTGCGACAGTGCGTTGCGGGCAGCCAGATAGGTCGCCTCTTCGGGCTGAAACTCACCCAGAATCAGCCGCACAGTCTGGGCGACCAACCGCGCCAGTTCGGGTTCCATGTTGCGCAGCCGGGTTTCAGCGGCCTGTTCCGCCTCGGCGATCACACGGGATGCGGTGCGGGCGGCCTCGTGCAGGGCACGCTGGCGCGCCTCGCTGACAATATCGTCGCCCATTCGCGCGGCCTGTTCCTCGCTTAGCTGCCGGGACTCTTCGGCGTCGCGCAATATCTTTTCGGCCGAGCGCATCTGCCCCAGGTCGTCGCGGCGCAAGATCCGCGAACTGCCACCGATACCACCGCGGCCTGTCATTCCGGGATACCCACGATTGCGGCGTCCAGCGCAGCGCCGATCTTGTCCTCTCCGGTCGGAAAGAAAAGCACCGGCAAAACCTGCTGCTTTTCAGCCCACAGCTTTGTCCACAGCTTGCGCAGCGCGGGTTCAGGGGCGGGGGGCGGCGTGTCGGACGGCGCGCGCGGCGGAGGCGGAAGCAGCGGCGCGACCGGCCTGACGCCAACCTCGTCATCCAGCGGAACCGGCAATCGCGAGGCCCAGCAAGCGACCACATGATCGCGCAATTCTTCGATCCCCTCGGCCAGCACCGGCATGTCATCGGCCAAGGCAAGATAGCGATGCCGCAGCGCAAATTCCCGCGCCTCTGCCGAGACGGGCAACCGTGCCAGCGCCTCGGGACTGATCGCCTGCGCGATCTCATTGGCCATCAGCGCAGCGGCGGCGGCGTCGAACACGCGATGCGCCCGCGTATGATTCAGCAACAGCGACAGGGCCGGCGTTTCCTCGGTAATGGCGCCCGGCGCAAGATGGGGCAGTGAATGCCCCAACCGCCCGATGATCCTGTCGCCGGAATTCATAAGCCCGTTTTGTAACAGCGTCCTGACGCCCTGCACGCGAACACGCAGCCGCGCAATGGAGACATCGCCCAGACGATGCGTTCTGGCATCGGGCGCGGCGGCGGCCGGTGCCTCGTCGGCAACCGGCGCGTCAACGGCAAGATCAGCATTCATAAGCTGGCCTCGTCTTCCAGCGCCTCGACGCCGCTCAGGGCCTGTTTGGGCTTGCGCAAGGCCCGCCGCACAAAGGGAAATGCCACAACCCCGCCAAGCGCGGCGATCACCGCGCCAAGCCCGCCGACAACCGCCCAGAGGCGCGGCGCCGACGCTGGCAGCACCCAGATACCCAGGACACTCTTCAGCTCTGGCAGCTTGTTGGTCGCAGCCGCATTGGCGGCGGCGGGTACCATCACCACGGTAATATTGTCATACAGCAGCCCCTCGATCGAGTTGGCGACCAGAAGCTTGATCTGGGTGGAATAGTTCTGGACATCCGCGCCCTTGGCATAGCGCACGAAAACCGAGGCTGATGACGGCTTGATCGAGCGGCCCAGCATGTCGGCCTCGGGCAGCACGACATGGATGCGCGCCGACAGCACGCCGTCGATTTCGGCGATGGTGCGCGACAATTCCTCACTAAGGGCATAGATCAGCCGCGCCCGTTCCTCGACCGGCGAGGAAACGATGCCTTCCTTGCGGAACACCTCGCCCATGCTTTCATATTTGCGCGCTGGAAGACCGCGATCATCAAGTATGGACATCGCCTCGGCAAAGCGCGCGTCATCCACCGACACGGTGATGCCTTCGCCGGAAACGGCCTTCGTCGCCGGGATTCCCGACGATATAAGCGCCGCAACCATTTCATTGGCTTCGCGTTCTGTCAGCCCTGTGTAAAGCTCGGCCTTGCACCCGGCAATTGCCAAAAGCGCCACAAGGCCAAAAACCAGTGGTGTCGTTCGTTTCATCGCGATGAACTCTGGAGCCCCTTTCGACTAGGTCCCCTTGAGAAAACTGTTCAACTGGCTGCTCAGCGTGTTTGAAATCGAGCTGGCCATCTGAAAGTGAACGACTTGTGCCTGAAGCTGCATGGCAACACGGTTGGATTCGGCCGCCGCATTCATTGCGGCCGCAAGCTGGTCAACCTCTCGCGCCGGCTGGGGACGGGTGGCAAGGCTGGTGTTGACCTCGGCCATACTGGCCGCATAGCTTTCATGCATCGCGCTGAGACGATCCAGTGTCGCCTGCGCGAAGTCGCTGAGGTTCGGCTGTTCCTGCGGCTCTTGAGCGGGGACCACATTCGCCCCAAGCTCGACCGCATTGCTGTTCGCAAAAGCTGTAACTGCGGTAACCATAGCAAACCTCTAAAAACTTGAATTAATGCACGTTTGAGACCGTTACGACACATCCGGACTGCCACCACCGCCCCCGGCAAGGCCAAGACCAAGACCGGACAGATGGTTGGAGTTGGATGAGAGTCGTATAGTCAGGGTCATACGTCCCGGTGTGCAAAGCCGGAACGGTTGCGCCTTAAGCGCTCGGATCACCGCTTGGGATATGCGGTGAAGGGGGTTGGAACGCAGCCCGCCCGCGCGCATCGCCATCCGGCGACGCAGCCAGTCCCGCATCGTCGCGGCGATGCGCTGATCCGGCTGATATGGGGCTGTCAGTTTCACGGGTCTTGCGTCCTCAAATTCGTTTTTCGGTTCGGGCTTCGAAGGGGCGGAAGTTGCTGGCGACCGGCCCCTTCTCGGCTAGCGATATGGCGTCAGTAGTTGTTGCCCTGACCGCCGATTCCGCCAGACAGGCCGCTCATCATGCCGCCCATGTTCATCATGCTGTTCATCATCATCATCGGCGGGAACATCATCTGCATCATCTTGCCCAGAGGCGAGTTCATGATTTTGCCAAGGCCGCTGAACAGCTGACCCAAGCCTTTGAAGATGTCGCCAAGGCCACCGCCCTGACCCATGCCGCCCATGCCGCCGGGCTTTTGCGATTCACCGCCGCCGCCACCGGGAAGGCCGGGAAGACCAGGAAGGCTGGGCAGGCTCGGGAAATTGATATTGATCACTTTGACTCTCCATCACTTGAAGTTATGCCCGCGTTGCACGTTGGCCTTGGCGCGCGGGCGTCGCCTCAGCCTCCATCGCAAGGCCCTGATCTCCTTGCGTGGATTCCTGTTCCCCGTTAACGAGGAGGTCGGTGAATGCCTCGGCATGTCCGCCGGTCCCGACCAGTTGTTCCTGAAGTTTGCGCGCCTCGTCGTGCTGGTTCTGCAACGCCTTGCACATCGCAAGGATCGCGCGCGCCTCGTCGCGGCCTTCACGTTCCGATTTCAGAACGTTGTACAGCCGCTCATCCGCTGCGGCAAAATCCCCGGCGACCATTTCTTGCAGGGCCAGGCCAATATCGCCAGCGGCATAACCGGGCATCCATTCGTTCAGCATCAGAAAGATCGGTGCCAGATCGGTATCGATGCCGCGCATGATCCCGGAATAACCCGCTTCGGTCAGCAGTTTCATGTCAGCACGGTCGATATTCATTTCAGGCTACCTTCCTTCGTTCACATCGCTCAGCGATTCAGATCGGGCAGATCATGCGCAAGCGAGGCCAAAACGGCCTGCGCCTGCTCGGCCCGCGTCGTCGATTTCTCGGCCGCCTCGGCGATCAGCGCATATCCCGCCTCGGCATTGCCGCTGCCCAACATGATCAGCCCGCGCCCGACATTGGCCAGCGCGTCCTTGGGATAAAACTCGGCCCAAGCGTCAAAGATCGGCATCACATTCGACGTGACGCCACGCTGCCCGGCAAGAATCGCCGTGGCCATCAGGAAATACAGATCGTCGATACGTTGCGCATCGATATTGGATTGGTTCATGACGTTCATCATTGTCCCTGTCGGTCCTGATCAGCACGAAATCTGTTAGAGGCGGGGTGGCTGCGCGGTGCGCCGCCGCGAATGATCCGGGGCAGGTCGCCTTCCTCAGTCTGCGCTTCCTTGCGGACAGCGCTCATGTGTTTTGCAAGCTCGTCAACGGCGTCTGCATAACCTTTGGGTGAAACGACGCGCACCATCTGCGCCCCGGATCCCGCCAGGATCGGATATTTCGGATCGGCCAGACCAACCTCTTCCATCTGCTGACGCAGCGCACCCACGCTGACACCGTCCAGCGCGATCAACCGGCTGACCATATCGGCAGGGGGCTCCACATGTATGGCAATTCCGTCGAACCACCAGACCAGATGCCCCTGACGCGACAGCGTATCCAGCACGTCACCAACCGTTCCATCCGGGTTCGACAGACTGACGGTCCCCTGAAGGGCCGCTGACGCTATCACCGGAACATCGGTCTTTTGTGCCAAATCCTGCAACATCGCCGAAACACCTACATCCTTGCCCTCATACGGAAAGGGACGAACCAAATATCCTGCGGCCCCAGAGGATCCTTGTTGTGCCAAGGCTGTGCCTGTTGCGATCACCGCCGTGCCAGAAAAGCACAGCATCAAGCGGATCGCACACAGCCTGACCTTCAATAACCTGCGGCCAGAACCATTACGTCGTGACATATAAATTAACTACCCACGCCACTGTTCCTTATTGATACCGGCTTGCGGGGGAAAGTGATGCAGGTTTTTCCTCTGCCCCCAAAATTCGGCGAGAAGTCGCGCAACTTTTCAGCCATATTTACCACATATCCGCCGTCGCGGCGGGGTGTGGCGAAGGGGCGGTATTGATTCCCGACCGCAGCATCCCGATGGTGATTCCTTTGTGCCTGCCAAGGCCTAAAAAAAACAACTATTCTGTTTTTATACTGGAATTATTTCTTTTCTTGTTAGTGACTTTGGCTCTGATTTGAACTTCCCTATCCACGGCCGCCGGTCGGCCTGATGCCGCCTGACTTGCTGTACGCAACCACAGATCGGACGGCCTGCGGCGGATGAACAACGCCGTGCAACCGATTGTGAGAAGCTTCGGCCAAACCGCGCCTATTCCGTAGCGGCAAGGTTGACCCCCCAGCGGCGGCGGGCCTTGCTGGTACCGGCTCGCCGGCAGGCAACGAGAAAAGGCGGGCCGCATGGGCCCGCCTTTCCTGTCTTTCGCGATCAGGGCCTGTCAGGCTTTCTTGCGGCGACGCAGAGCCGCAAGACCGCCGACACCACCCATCAGCAACAGCGCCGATGCCGGCAGCGGAACCACCGGGGCCGAGCTGGTTTCGATCTGCAAGCCAGCGATCCGGTACTGATCGGACGGCGTCTGGTTGCCAAGCGCAAACAGGCTCAGCGGGCCGTAGGACGACAGATCCTGACGGCTGGGCGGCTGGGGCGTCAGGAAGCCCCCGGCAAAGGTCAGGGCAGGGCCAAAGAAATAGTCGACATGGTCGTTCTGGTCGTTGTTGGCGTACAGAATACCGGTGATGGTCACGTCCTCAGAGAACGTGAACTTCAGCAGTTCCGGTGCCGTACCAGCATCGACAAGCGGATTCTTGCCGCAGTTGTTATCGTTTGGGCTGGTGGCTGCCGAACAGGCCCCCAACCCCGGAGTCGACTGGCTGACGCCGATCTGACCGCCCAGAGCAACATCGTCGCCGATGCCCGCCGCCGGGGTGTAGTTGTATGCAGAAACACCAACCGTAACACCGTCAACGGTGAAGGATTTGGTCCACGAGTAATTGTTGCCGGAGGACGTGAAGTCAAAGTTGACGACCGCTGCGCTTGCCGTCCCGGCCATCAGCGCAAAGCCGACAACCGCCGCAGCCTTGGAAAGTAGTTTCATCGTTACCTCTCTGGAAAAATAGATACGGATTTTATCTATCACGAAGGGCACCGGTTGCGCATAGGCAAGCTTGTCTGGAATCAATCTACAATTGAATATTGAAGAACTGCTCTTCCGCCGAATGTGTGCCGCCCGGCCTCCTTTTCCATCAGCCATTAACCTTTACATATTTAATATCATGATAAAAAATAAAAAATTGATTTTCAACAGTATATTCTGAAATAATTGGTTCATTAATTCACTCGAATCGATCACAAAAATGTGATTATGCGGATCTGGGCAGTTGGTCAGCCGGTTCTTCCTGTGATTGAAAATTGCACCGGAAAGAAAAGGTTTTAACAAGAGAATACAACCTCTGCGTGCTTCTTGCGCGTTGAGATTCCCTCTGGACACTCTCTTTTAACGATAAATCCGGGCTTTCGGACTGTGCCACCGGTCATCGCCCCATCTGTCCGGCCACAACCAGCCGAATCCCCGCGGACGGCGAATCCGGCGCGTCTCTGCGTCGCGGCAAAAGAGGCAGGGTTACTGTCGTAAATGCATGAAATTTGCCTACTTTTACCTCAAAACGCCGATTTGCACGCTCTCAAGGCTTGACCTGACAGGCAAGTTGGATGCGCAATTGTGACAGATGTGCATCCAGGTCCGGGCTGTGCATCCTGCGTCGTCGATTTTTCGGGCCTTTGATAACAGGGGGAATTTTAAAAATGACCGATACTGTTGAAAAAGGCGGCGGCATGTCGCTGACAACCAGGATCATGCTGGGCATGGTCGGCGGGCTGATCCTTGGGATCGTCCTGAACACGATCGGGTCGGACAGCGTGAACGCCTGGCTGGTGGATGGGCTGTTCACGATGATCGGCACGGCATTCGTGAACGGGCTCAAGATGCTGGTTGTGCCGTTGGTCGTCTTTTCCCTGCTCTGCGGGGTGATGGGCATCGGCGATATCCGCGTGCTTGGCCGGGTCGGTGGCAAGTCCTTCGGCCTGTATATCATGACCACTGCCATCGCCATCGCAACGGCGATCATCCTTGGCCTGCTGATCGGGCCGGGCCGGGGCTTCACCATGGAGGGCGTGGGCGATGCCGGAATCACCGCGGCCGAGGCTCCGACCGTCTGGCAGGTCTTTGCCAATATCGTGCCGTCGAATCCCATCGCGGCCTTTGCCAGTGGAGAGATGCTGCAAATCATCTTTTACATCATCATCGTCGGCATCGCTGCGCTGATGCTGGGCGACCGCTCGGTGGGGTTTGCCAAGGCCTGCGAATACATGAATGACCTGATGATGAAGGTCGTCAGCATTGTCATGAGCTTTGCGCCCTATGGTGTCTTTTGCCTGATCGCCAAGGTCTTTGCCAAGGAAGGGATCGACCTGTTCCTGCCGGTGGCGACCTATGTGGTGACGCTGGTTTCGGCGCTGCTGCTGCATCTGTTCGTGACGCTGATGCTGATCCTGAGGGTGACGACAGGGCTGAACCCGATCACCTTCATGAAAAAGATCCGCCCCGCGCAGGTCTTTGCCTTTTCGACCGCCAGCTCGAACGCCACGATCCCCGTCACCTATCGCTGCACGACGGAACGGATGGGCGTCGATAACTCGGTCGCGTCCTTTACCGTGCCATTCGGTGCCACGATCAACATGGACGGCACCGCGATCATGCAGGGCGTGGCGACCGTGTTTCTGGCCAATGTCTATGGTGTCGCGCTGGGGTTGGGCGGCTATCTGACCGTCATCGCGATGGCGGTTCTGGCATCCATCGGCACGGCGGGCGTGCCGGGCGTCGGGCTGGTCATGTTGACCATGGTGCTGACCCAGGTGGGCCTGCCGATCGAGGGGATCGCGCTGATCCTTGGCGTTGACCGCCTGATGGACATGATCCGCACAGCGGTGAACATCACCGGCGACGCCGTCGTTACCACCGTCGTCGCCAAGACCGAGGGCAAGCTGGACCAGTCGGTCTATGACGACCCCGAAGCCGGGACGATCACCGATGACGAGCTGGAAATCGACGCCGGGGCCGAGGCAAGGCTGGCCGAACTGGCGCAGCATCCGCAGACCTGAAAACCTGCCTCTGCCGCCCCACGACGGCAGAGGCCATACGACGCCTCAGGCGTTGACATCGACCACGACGCGGCCCTTGACCTTGCCTTGCAGGATCGCAGGGCCAAGGTCGATCAGATCGGCAAGGCGCGCGGGCTCGATCATCTTTTCAAGCTGCGCGGTCGGCAGATCTGACGCAAGCCGCTGCCAGGCGCGCTGCCGCTTTTCAAAGGGCTGCATCACGCTGTCGATGCCCAGCAGGTTCACCCCGCGCACGATGAAGGGGGTGATCAGCGCCCCTTCCATCAGCGCGCCGCCCGCAAAGCCGATCGAGGCGACCGTACCGCCGTATTTCATCTGTTTCAGCACCCGCCCGATCATCGCGCCCGCCACGGAATCGATGGCCCCGGCCCATGTCTCGGCCTCGAACAGATCCTCGGTGGCACTGGACAGGTCGTCGCGCGAAATGATCTGCGTGGCCCCGATAGAGCGGAGATAGTCGGCTTGTTCGGCCCGGCCCGTCACCCCCGCGACCTGATAGCCCAGATGGGCCAGAATCGCCACCGCGACCGAGCCGACTCCGCCCGCCGCGCCCGTGACCAGCACCGGCCCGCTGTCAGGCGTGACGCCGTGATCTTCAAGCGCGATAATGGCCAGCATCGCCGCCATGCCCGCCGTACCGATGGCCATCGCGGTGCGGGTGGTCAGCGCATCGGGCAGCGGCACCAGCATATCGGCCATGACCCGCGCCTTCTGCGCATATCCGCCCCAGCGCGTCTCGCCCACGCGCCAACCGGTCAGCACCACCTTGTCACCGGGCTTGTACCGCGGATCGTCCGATTTCTCGACCGTACCGGAAAAGTCGATGCCGGGCACATGCGGATAGCTTTGCACCAGCCCCATATTTGGGCCCATGCAGATGCCATCCTTGTAGTTGATCGTCGTATATTCAACGGCAACGGTCACGTCGCCTTCGGGCAGTTGCGTTTCCTCGATCTGCTGAATCGAGGCGACGGCCTCGCCGCCGTCAGACTTGTCCACGACAAGGGCATTAAAGCTCATCTGATCATCCTCTGGCTGCATGTCGGAAATATGGTCCGGGCCAATGCCCGACACCGGTCGAATCAAGGTAGGCCCGCCCTCAACCGGTTTCAACGGCAAGCGCAGGCCAGAAAGGCCCGCTTCCCCCGTAACGCGGTGTCACGCCGTGACCAGCGAAGCGTCCAGAGCGGTCAGGTCGGCGCAACCCAGCATGGCCAGACCCCTGTCAATCTCGTCCCGCAGGATCGCCAGCAGGCGCAGCACGCCATCTTCGCCACCCGCCGCCACTGCATACAGCGCCGCGCGCCCCAACCCGACCATGGACGCGCCAAGACACAGCGCCTTCAGAACGTCGTCGCCCCGCCGGATGCCGCTATCCATCAGCACCGGAGCATCCAGACCTGCCGCGATTTCCGGCAGGACGCGGACCGGCGCAATGGTGTCGTCAAGCTGCCGCCCGCCATGGTTTGACAGGATCACGGCATCGCAGCCCATGGCGATACAGCGGGCCGCATCATCGGCCCGCAGAATACCTTTGACCATCAGCCTTTTGGGCCATTGATCGCGCAGCACGGCCAGCGCCTCCCAGTCAAAGCTGGCATCCATCTGCCGTTTCATCAGCGCGGCCTGCACCTCGGGATCGTGACCGTCCGAGGTTTCGAAGTTCTTCAGCCGGGGCACGCCATGGCGCAGGAAATCCAGCGACCATTGCGGATGGGTCACGCCATCCCAGATCGTGCGCGGGGTATAGCGCGGCGGCAGGCCAAAGCCGTTGCGCATGTCCCGTTCGCGATAGCCGTTCAGCGGAACATCCACCGTCAGGATCAGCGCCGAATAACCCGCATCCAGCGCGCGTTTGCACATCGCGGCGGAAATCTCGCGGTGCAGAACGTAAAGCTGAAACCATTTCTCGCCCTCGCCCTCGCGGGCGATTTCCTCGATCGGGGCGGTCGCTGCGGTGGATAGCGCAAAGGGAATCCCCGCCTGCGCCGCCGCACGGGCCAGCATCGCATCCGCCCCGTGACGCAGCGCGCCGTTGAACCCCGTGGGCGCGATATACAGCGGCAGGCTGTGGCGGCAGTCCCAGAGGGGCGCGGACAGATCGCGGCGGCTGACATCGACCAGCCTTCGGGGCAGGAAATGCCAGTCGTGAAAGGCGCGGGTATTCGCGTCAAGGCCACGCTCATCCCCGGCCCCGCCCTCAAGGTAATCAAAGATCATCCGTGGCAGGCGGCGGCGCGCCCTTTCGCGGAAATCATGGGTCGAGAATATTCCGGACATGTGACAAATGACCTGATCACTGACGGGGGTTGCCGACCGGGGCACAGTGGGGCCGACAACCCAAGCCCTTATTTTACAAACAATTCGCGCAGCTTGGGGCCGTTTTCGGGGCTGGAGCTGATGATCATCTCCCACCCGGAATCCTGCGCTTTCTGTTCGTATTCGGCGGCCTTGTCATCAGGCAGGGTGATCATGGCGATGCCGACTTCTTCCTGCTTGACGGCCTCGGCCTCGGCCAGCGCGGTAAAGCCGGCCGCCTCGCCCTCCAGCGCGATCATCTGCGCATCAAGGAAGGCCCGCTGCTCGTCGGTCAGCCCGTCCCATGTCTTCTTGCTAAGATAGATGCCGGTTTCGACCTGATAAAATCCGGGATTTATCCGCGCCTTTGTCTTTTCCTGCCAGCCCAGATCAAAGATGCCGATGGCGGGCCAGCCGAACCCGTCAATCGCACCGCGTTCCAGCGCCGTATAGACATCACCCGGCGACATCTGCACCGGCACTGCACCAAGCGCCGCGAAAAACGCCTGATAGACCGGAACCGAGCGCAGTTTCAGCCCCTCAAAGCTGTCGCCCTCAATCGGCTCGGACAGGTAAATGTGATAGGGGATGTCCTGCACCGGGCGGCCCAGCCAGTGAATGCCCGCCTTGTCCTCGTGCAGCTTGTTCATCAGATCGTATCCGCCATTCTCGCGCAGTTCGGCCATGTTGCGATTGGTCATGGTCAGCGCCACGCCTTCGGGCACCAGATTGGCGTGGAACACGGCCGTGGTGTTGGCCAGATCGACGACCCCGCCGCGCAGGGCATTGCCGATTTCCATGGGCGGCATCGCCTCGGGCCCACCCATGACGTTGATCTGCACGATTCCCTTGCCGTTTTCGTTCACGCTGGCGACGAAATCCTCGAATGGTTTCGCGAAGGTCGTCCCAAGCTGAAAGGCCGAGATCGCCCGCAGCGTCGCCTCTTGCGCGGATGCGACACCGGTAAGCGCCAACGTCAGCGAGGCAGCAAGGGTCAGGGGGCGGAAAATGGTCATATCTGATACTCCATGTTGTGTATTTTATGGTTCAACGCACAAGCGCGGGCAGGAACAGCGTAAGCTGTGGAACGGCCAGCATCAGGCCAAGGACGAACAGCTCGATCACGATAAAGGGCAGCGCCGCGCGATAGATGCGGGGCAGCGGCGTGTCGCGCGACACGCCCTGCATGACCATCAGCAGAATGCCGAAGGGCGGCGTCAGCATGCCCAGTTCGATGGCGACAAGCATCATCAGCCCCAGCCAGACCAGATCGATCCCCGCCGAATTGGCCAGCGGGATGAAAAAGGGAAGCGTGATCATCATCATCGAGATCTGGTCGATGAAACAGCCCATCACCAACAGCAGCCCCAGCATCGCCAGCACCAGCGCGACAGGCCCCAGTTCCGCCGAGGTCACAAGGCTTATCAGCCCCGAGGTCGCGCCGGAAAAGGACAAAAGCTGCGAAAACGTGGTCGAGGCGACGATGATGAACAGGATCGACACGGTGATTTTGGCGGTTTCCTCCAGCGATTTCCACAGCGCGGGCAGGGTCAGGCTGCGATAGCAGATCGTCGCGATCAGCGATCCCACCGCGCCCAGTGCCGCCGCCTCGGTGGGCGTGGCGATGCCTGCCAGCATGCCGCCGATCACCGCGATGAATATCCCGAACAGCGGCACCACATCGCGCATGAAGGGGCGCAGTCGCTGGTTCAGCGGGGGAATATCGGCCTCTACTTCGACCGGTGCCGCGCCGCTGACGAAATGGCCGGCGATCAGCACATAGGCCAGAAACATCACCGCCATCAGAAGGCCCGGCACGATGCCCCCGATCAGCAATTGCGAGATCGAGATGCCGGACAACGACCCCAGCATCACCGCCAGGGTCGAGGGCGGGATCAGCACCGCGATGCCCCCCACCGCCATGACCGGCCCAAGCGACAGCGTGGTGGAATAGCCGCGCTTCATCATTTCCTGCGACAGCGTGCCGCCCAGCAGCGCCGTGTTGGCAATGGACGATCCCGACAACGCCGCAAAGGCCGTGCCTCCTGCGACCGAGACACAGGCCAGCCGCGCGGGCAGCCGCACCAGCAGCCTTTCGATGGCGTCGATGGCACGATATGCCAGCCCGCAGTGAAACAGCAGCTCGCCCATCAGCACGAATAACGGGATCGGGGCCAGCGCAAAGGAATTGACCGACATCGAGGCGTTGCGGACCAGTTGCTCAAGTCCGCTTTCCCCACCCAGAAACAGCCATGCGCCGACGATATTGGCTGCCAGAAAGGCCAGCGCGACGGGCAGGCCAATGGCGAAAAACACCGCCAGCACACCGCCAAGCAGCAATAAAGTAACCCACCATACCATCAGGATGCAATCCTCTGGCCGATCAGCCGCACCAGAAATTCAGCGAAGCAGAGGGCAAAGCAGATCACCATCGGAACCTGCATGTACCATTCGGGAAAGATCAGGTTCTTGAAGACCAGCGACCCGACGGCATAAGTATCGGTGATGACGCGCAGGGCCTCGTACAACAACAGCCCGCAAATCGCCGCACCCGCGACATTGACGGCGCGCAACAGCACCCGCGTTACCGCGCGCGGCACCAGTTTCAGCACGACATCCACGCTGACATGCCCGTTTGAACGCAGCAGCCACGGGGCGCCCAGAAAGGTCGAGATGGTCAGCAGGTATTCCGTAACCTCGTTCAGCCAGGGCCATTTCGCGATGCCCAGGTTGCGCAGCAGGATCGAAGCGACCACGAGGACCGACAAAAGCCCCAGCCCGGCGCAGGCGACAAGTCCGCAGGCCCTTATAATCAGGTCGAATACCCGGCTGGCCGCATGTGTCGGCATAATCTCTCCCCGCCAGTGTTTTCGGGATATTGATTTAAGTTCAAAATAAATTCAAGGGGTTTATGCGCAGGCAAGCGAACTGCCCGTTTTTGTGGCAGTTCGCTTGAGCCTTTATGAAAATCAGATCAGTAACCGCCGCACTACCGGTCGGCGGGGTTCGCAAAGGTCAGGCCCTTTCTCCATGCGCCACGCTGCGTCGCCCTGCCGTCAGGCCATTGATCCGCTGCACGATGGCCTGCGCGTCAATGTCGAAATGACGGCGCAGATCGCCGATCGTACCTGTCTGCCCGAAATGTTCGACCCCCAGCGGCACGGTCTTGTGGCCATGCACCGCGCCGATCCAGGCCAGAGTCGCCGGATGCCCGTCAATCACCGTCACGATGCGGCAATGGGCTGGCAGATCACGCAGCAGCCGCTCGACATGGCTTTCGGCGTCAGCCTCGCCCCGCGCCCGCACGCGCTGCGCCGCCGTCCAGCCCGCATTCAGCCGGTCCGCCGAGGTGATGGCCAGCACGCCGATGTCACGCCGCACCTCGGCCAGCATCCCGGCGGCCTGAATGGCCTCGGGCGCGACAACGCCCTGATAGGCGATGATCGCCTCGCAATTCGGGCCGGGCGGGCGCAGCCAATAGGCGCCGTCGATCACGTTCTGACGAAAGGCCGCGTCGGGATGGCGGCCCGTCTGTTCCAGCGGTGCGGTGGACAGGCGCAGATAGACCGAACCGCCGGTCTCGTCCCGCAGCCATGTGCGTTCGTCCAGATCGCCCTTGCCATCGCGCTGAAGGTAATCGAAAGCCCATTCCATGATCACCGCCAGCTCGTCCGCGAAGGCGGGTTCAAAGGCGGCAAGCCCGTCCTGGCTCATGCCGATCAGCGGCGTTCCGATGGATTGATGCGCCCCACCCTCAGGTGCCAGCGCCACACCTGACGGCGTGCCGGCGACGATGAACCGCGCGTCCTGATAGCAGGCATAGATCAGCGCATCGAGACCCCGGCACACGAAGGGATCGTACAGCGTGCCGACAGGAAACAACCGCTTGCCGAACAGCGAATGCGACAGGCCCGCCGCGCCCAGGGCGGTGAACAGGTTGTTTTCGGCGATGCCCAGTTCCAGATGCTGCCCGCCGGGGGCAAAGTCCCACTTCGCGGTCGAGGGGATACGCTCGGCCCGGAACAGGTCGGCCATCTCTTTCCGGGCGAACAGCTTGCGGCGGTTGACCCAGGGGCCAAGGCTGGTCGTACCGGTCACATCGGGCGACAGCGTCAGGATCCGTTCGGCCAGCACCGAATCGCCGCGCCCCAGCCCGTCCATGATCTTGCCAAAGGCCATCTGGCTGGAAATGACGCGATCTTCGGGCGCGGCGATGGCGGGCACCTCGATCCGCGCGTCGGATTGCCGTCTGCGCCCGGCGCTGAAGAACGGCACGCCGCACAGGAATCCGCGCAACCCGTCCGGGTCCGCGACGGTCGCGAAGGGTTCCCATTCCTCGCCGCTGGCCACGCCCATATGCGCCTGCCATTCGGTCATCTGCGCGACGGTCATCAGCCCACCGTGATTGTCCTTGTGACCGGCGATGGGCGTGCCCCAGCCCTTGACGGTATAGGCCAGAATGCAGGCTGGACGGTCATCGTCGATGGTGCCGAAAACCTCGGCCATGGTCTGCACGCAATTGCCGCCCAACCCTTCCATCAGGGCGGCCAGCTCATCGTCGCTGCGGCTGTCGATCAGACGCGACACATCGCCCTGATCGCCCAGATCCTCCATCAGCCGCTTGCGCCAGGTCGCGCCGCCCATATAAGTCAGCGCGGAATAAAGCTGGTTGGGGCAGGTGTCGATCCAGTCGCGCAGCCGGTCGCCGCCGGGTTCGGTAAAGGCAGCCCGCTGCAGCACGCCGTATTTCACCCGGATCACCCGCCAGCCAAAAGCGTCAAAAACCTTTTCGATCCTCTGCCACAGCCCTTCCTGCACGATCCCGTCCAGCGACTGCCGGTTATAGTCGATGATCCACCAGCAATTGCGCAGCCCGTGTTTCCACCCCTCTTGCAGGGCCTCATAGACGTTACCCTCGTCCAGTTCGGCATCCCCGATCAACGAGATCATGCGCCCGTCCGGCCCCTGCCCCCAGGGTTTTGCCCGGACGTAATCCTGCACGATGGAACCAAAGGCCGTGATCGCCGCCCCGAACCCGACCGATCCGGTCGAGAAATCCACATCATCGCGGTCCTTGGTGCGGCTGGGATAGGATTGCACCCCGCCATAGCCGCGATAAAGCTGCATCGCCTCGCGGTCCAGATTACCCATCAGATAGTGCATTGCATGAAACAGCGGCGAGGCATGCGGCTTGACCGCCACCCGGTCCTCGGGGCGCAGGGCGCTGAAATACAGCGCCGTCAGCATCGACACCATCGAGGCAGACGACGCCTGATGCCCCCCGACCTTGATCCCGTCAGGATTGTCCCGCAGGTGGTTGGCATTGTGTATCATCCAGTGAGACAGCCAAAGGATGCGCTGTTCGATGATCTTCAGGTATCGCGTCTTGTCGTCGCTCATTCCCATGCTCCGGGTTCTTGCGTGTGGATGGTGCAAAAAAAGGATCGCGGCACCACGGAAAGCGCAAGCTTCCCGCAAGCCGCATCGGAATGGACGGTAAAATGGTTCCAGCTTTGTGTCACGGATCCGTAAGAACTATGCCGGGCCTCTGTCAATGTGATTTTCGCCCGGCAGCCGGAAC
>NZ_JBKEBL010000325.1:0-4961 GCF_047973135.1 Paracoccus sp. (in: a-proteobacteria) | reverse complement strand
TCAGGCTGATCCCCGAGGTGGCGACCAGCGCCGCCAGCGCCAGCGCCGCCTGCCCGCGATAGGGCCGGATGAACGGCCACAGCGACCGCAACGCGCCAACCTTCCTGCTGGTGGGGCGATCCTCGATAATCCTGGTGCCGCGTGCCATGGGTGCCTGTCCGAGATTGCGTTCGCCGACCGGGTTTAGGCGCTGGCGCGCGCGAGGTCCAGCGCGACACTATGGCGCGATACGGCAATCCTTCAGCGCGGCAACCTGCAGATCAACCGCCACCACCAGCTTTTCGTCGAAAAGCATGCAGATATTGCGTCCAGTCCGAAAGGCCACGCAGTTGATTCGCAAGCGGCGGCGACGCCCCATTGATTTCGGGTTTGCGCGGTGTCGCAGCAGGATGAAGCCGGGGGCGGCCGGTGGCTCGTCAGGAAGTCCAAGACGAGGTCTGGACTTGTCTCGCAAAAGTGCCTGGGTTGTGAGAGCACTATCACAACCTGTGAGACAACGAGCTGTCGAAGAAGCGAACAGAAGACATCAAGCGAGATGCGGTGGGCATGGCGCTGACCTGCGGGCTACCGCGCAAGAAACTGGCGACGGATTTGGGAGTTGGCCTTTCAAGCCTGAACAAATGGATCAAAGCGTATGGCGATGCCGGTACGGTGCCTTGTCTTATGATTTTGGGAGGTTCCCTTGGTAGAAGGGAGCCACTGCCCGCCACGCCAATTATGGCGGGCAGTGGCGGCGGTCGGATCGAGGAGGCCTGGGTCTTCAGGACCGTTTCTGAGTAGGATCGACCGCCGTCTTCACCATGGGCCTGAACGGATACGCGTGTTTGAGCCACGCATGACAAGAATAGGACTGGCGAAGATGACAGAGCATAGCATCGGGATCGATATTTCCAAATCCCACCTTGACGTTTTTCATCTGGAGACACAGACGGCGAAACGGTTCGAGAATTCGGCGAGCGGCTTTCGGGCGCTGCGCAAATGGCTGTCGCCGCTGACGGTGGCACGGGTGGTGTTCGAGGCGACCGGCCCCTATCACCGCGCCTTCGAGAAGGCGTTTTCCGGCAAGCTCCCGCCGGTGAAAGTCAATCCCGTGCAGGCACGCCGTTTCGCGCAAGCCTGTGGGACACGGGTCAAGACGGACACGGTGGACGCACGCCTCCTGGCCCGCATGGGATCTGCGCTTGCCCTGGTGCCTGACGAGCCGATGTCCGGTCGAGCGCCTGGATCTGAGACTTCTCGTCAACACACAGAACGACGGCCCTTTCCAGCGGATCGAGATAGAGCACCACAATCTCGGTAACCTTCTCCTCGAACCGCGAGTCGTTCGAGACCTTGAACTTCCGCAAAACGTGCGGCTTCAGCCCGGCATCGGCCCAGATGCGGCCGACGCTCGAGGGCGATATCCCCACCGCCTCGGCCATCGTCACGCGGCTACAGTGCGTGGCATTGGGTGGCGCGTCCTGCACAGTCTTCGCGATCACCTTCAGTCGGACCTCCCTCGGCAGGGGCGGCACGCGCGACGGGCGCGTCTTGTAGCCTGACGACTTTCTTTTGATTGTGTTGTCAGGCTATAATCCTTTGATTTTACGCTGATGCTGCGCCAATTTGATCAAATTGGCTTCCGTCAGCTATATCCCGCTTGAGCCCCGGCACGCCCTCATCGAGATACCGTTCCTGCCAGCGCCAGACCGTCGGCTTCGACATCCCCGTCCGCCGCATGATCTCGACAGCCCCCTCGCCATCCGCCGTCGCCAGCACGATGCCCGCTCGCCAGACAAGCTTGCGCGCCGTGTTTCTGCCATTCCGGACATCCTGAATATCGGACGTGACCGGAGCGTCGGCGAAATGTTTGGTTACGCCAAATGGATCTCTCTGATCGTTGTCATGATCGCCGCCTATCGCCAATCGCAGGATATGGTTTTTCTGGCGCTGGCCTTTCTTTTCTGCGTGGTGCTCGCGGATGACAGCCTGCAATTGCACGAAACGCAGAACGCGTGGACGGTGAGAACTGGCCTTGTCGGTGACGGCAGCCATGCCATGCGCGAGGTGGCATTTTTTGTGGTCGAGGGGGGATCGTCGCCCTTCCCCCTGTGATCGGCTGGCTGAAAGCGGATCGCCTGCTGCGCCAGAAGGTCTTTACTTTGCTGATGCTGTTCGGCGCGGCGACTTTTTGCGCGATCGGTGTCGATTTGTTCCATACCGCGCTTCCCAGCTTTTCTGTCGCGGCGGGTCTGGCGGGCGCAGCAGAGGAAGGAGGAGAAATGATCCTTATGTCAGCAATGGTCAGCTATGCGGTCAGCACCTTTTGGCCCAGACCCCGGAAGGTCGCGCCTATACCGGAATCGCCGTCGTCCTGAACACGGTCCGCAGCGCAAAGCTGGAATGCATCTGTGCAACGCCCGGCAGGCGGGCCAGATGCTGACGGTGGATACGGGCGAAATCATCGGTGTCGATGGCGGCGACCTTCAGCAGGTAGTCTGCCGTGCCCGCCATCAGGTGACATTCCTGCACATCGGGGATCTGGGCGACGGCGCGTTCAAAGGCCTCAAGCACCTCGTCAGCCTGGCCTTGCAGGGTGATTTCGACAAAAACTGTGGTGTGCCGCCCCAGGGCGCGCGGCTCCAGCAGTGCCACATAGCCCGAGATTACCCCCACCTGTTCCAGCCGCTGAACACGGCGGTGACAGGCGCTGGCGGACAGGTTGATCCGGGCCGCAAGATCGGCATTGGTGATTCGGCCATCCTTCTGCAGAAGCGACAGAATGCGGCGGTCTGTTGCGTCAAAATCGCTCATGTCCGAATTATCTTCGAAGAATAGTCAGTTGACCAGAGTCTTCTTCGCAGCACATTGCGCGCGGCCTGTGCGACAATATGCATCATCCAGACAAACACATGTGCAACATGTCAGGGAGAATCACAGATGAAGATCGGGTGCCCCACTGAAATCAAGCCGCAGGAATTTCGCGTCGGCCTGACCCCCTCGGCCGCCGCCGAGGTAATCGGCCATGGCCATGCGGTGATCATGCAGACCGGGGCCGGGCTTGGCTCGGGCTTCACGGATGAGGATTACATCGCCGTCGGCGCGAAGATTGCGCCTGACGCGCCCTCGGTCTTTGGCGAGGCCGAGCTGGTCATCAAAGTCAAGGAACCGCAGGCGGCCGAGCGTGCGATGCTGCGCAAAGGCCAGCTTTTGTTCACCTATCTGCACCTTGCCCCCGATCCCGACCAGACCCGTGACCTGCTGGCTTCGGGTGTGACCGCCATCGCCTATGAAACTGTGACCGACCGCAACGGCGCGCTGCCGCTGCTGGCGCCGATGTCCGAGGTTGCCGGCAGGCTGGCGCCGCAGGTGGGTGCATGGACGCTGCAAAAGGCCAATGGCGGGCGCGGCGTGCTGATGGGCGGCGTGCCCGGCGTCATGCCCGCGCGTGTCACCGTCATCGGCGGGGGCGTTGTGGGAACGCACGCGGCAAGGGTTGCCGCTGGGATGGGCGCGACCGTCACCGTTCTGGACCGCTCGCTGCCGCGTCTGCGTTATCTGGACGATGTGTTCGGCGGCGTGTTCCGCACCGGCTTTGCCAGCGTCGATCAGACCGCCGAGCTGGTGGCAAATTCCGACATGGTGATCGGTGCGGTGCTGATTCCGGGTGCAGCCGCGCCCAAGCTGGTAAAGCGCGCGCAGTTGAAGGACATGCTGCCCGGCGCAGCACTGGTCGATGTCGCCATTGATCAGGGCGGCTGTTTCGAGACATCCAAGGCGACCACCCATCAGGATCCCATCTACGAGGTTGACGGGATCATGCATTACTGCGTGGCCAACATGCCGGGCGCCGTGGCGCGGACCTCGACCCTCGCGCTGGGGAATGCGACGCTGCCGTTCCTGGTGGCGCTGGCCGACAAGGGCTGGCACCGGGCGATCAGCGAGGATCCGCATCTGCGCGCGGGGCTGTCCACCCATGAGGGGCAACTGACCTCGCTGCCTGTTGGCGAGGCCCTGGGCCTTACCGCAGTCACCCCGGATCATTTGCTGGCGGGCTGATTGCGGCGGCGGGCCGGTTCGGGAACGGGCGGCGCGATATAGCCTGACGATTTTCTTCTGATCATGTTGTCAGGCTATAACCATTTGATTTTAGGCTGATGTTGCGCCGATTTGATGATCAAATTGGCTTCCGTCAGCTATACCAGGCGCGCGTCCTCAACCGGACCTGCCGCCTTGCCACCGCCGCAAGACCGGACCTTGCCGCAAGACCGGACCTTCGGGAACGGTCATCGCCGGGGCCGGCGGTCTTGTTTGTTCTGAAAAGATAAATCGCGGCCTTCCTGAACCTTGCAAACCGGGCAATCCCTGCGGGATCAGTCCTCGCCCTGGGCCTCGGCGCGGCTTTTGCCGGCGACGTCCAGCGCCAGCGTCGCTGCCATGAAGGCGTCCAGATCGCCGTCCAGAACGCCCTGCGTATCGCTGGTTTCATGCGAGGTGCGCAGATCCTTGACCATCTGATAGGGGTGCAGCACGTAGGACCGGATCTGGTTGCCCCAGCCCGCCTCGCCCTTGGCGGCATGCTGGGCGTTGATCTCGGCGTTGCGGCGGTCCAGCTCCATCTGATACAGCCGCGATTTCAGTGCCGCCATGGCATTGGCGCGGTTCTGGTGCTGCGATTTTTCCGAGCTTGTCACCACGATCCCGGTCGGCAGGTGGGTGATCCGCACCGCCGAGTCTGTGGTGTTGACGTGCTGCCCGCCCGCGCCAGAGGAACGATAGGTGTCGATGCGGATGTCATTGTCCGGCACCACGATCTCGATATTGTCATCCACCACCGGATAAACCCAGATCGACGAGAACGACGTATGCCGCCGCGCCGCGCTGTCATAGGGGCTGATGCGGACCAGACGATGCACACCGGATTCCGATTTCAGCCAGCCATAGGCGTTATGCCCGCTGATCTTGTAGGCGGCGGACCGGAT
>NZ_JBKEBL010000123.1:0-6766 GCF_047973135.1 Paracoccus sp. (in: a-proteobacteria) | reverse complement strand
TGGGCTTGTCATGATGCTTGTCATGATCTTCATGCGCGAAGGATTGCTGCCATCGATCCTGCGCAAGCTGCGGGGGGCAGGGGAATGAGCCTTCTGGAAATCAACGGGCTTGGCATCACCTTTGGCGGCCTGCGTGCCGTTCATGATGTCAGCTTTGCGGTGGAACCCGGCGAAATCGTATCGGTCATCGGGCCGAACGGTGCCGGCAAGACCACGCTTTTCAACATGATCTCGGGTATCTACCTGCCGGATACAGGACGTGTGGTTCTGAATGGCGAAGATGTGACCGGGCTGCGCCCTGACCTGCTGGCGCGGCGCGGTATGAGCCGCACATTCCAGAACCTGCAAATTTTCCAGAGCATGACAGTGCTGGAAAACGCCATCTCGGGCTATCATCTGCAAGAACGGGGCCCGGTATTCGCTGATATGCTTGGCCTGCCGTCATCGCGACGGCGCTCGCAGGCGGCAGAGGCCGGTGCGCGCGATCTTCTGGCGCGCGTCGGGCTGGAAAGGGCGGCAGAGCGCGAGGCCGGAAACCTTTCCTACGGGGCGCTGAAACGGCTGGAAATTGCACGGGCGCTGGCACTGAACCCCAAGGTTCTGCTGCTGGACGAACCCGCCGCAGGCTGCAATGCGGTTGAAACCGAGGAAATCGACCAACTGATTGCCGAAGTGGCCAAATCCGGTGTTGCCATCCTGCTGGTCGAACATGACATGAAGATGGTCATGCGCATTTCCAGCCATATCGTTGTGCTCGATCACGGTGAAAAGATTGCCGAGGGCGATCCGGCCACCGTAAGCCGCGACCCGGCGGTGATCTCGGCCTATCTGGGAACGGAGGCGGAAAATGCTGACGGTTGAAGGGCTGCGTTCGCGCTATGGGCGGATCGAGGTCCTGCATGGGATCGACCTGCATGTTGAAAGTGGCGAAATCGTCACTGTCGTCGGCGCGAATGGTGCGGGCAAGACCACGCTGCTGCGCTGCCTTTCCGGGGTGCAGCCGGTGACCGGCGGATCGGTGACATTCCGCGGCGAAATGCTGACGCGGGTTCCCGCATACAAGCGGCTGCGGCGCGGGCTTGCGCAATCGCCCGAGGGGCGGCAGATCTTCACCAGCCTGACGGTCGAGGAAAACCTGCGTCTGGGGGCCTATCTTTTCACCGATGACCGCGTGCAGCAGGACATGGACGAGGCGTTCGCGATGTTCCCGATCCTGCGGGAAAAGCGCGCGCTGGCGGCGGGGGGCCTGTCGGGCGGGCAACAGCAGATGCTGGCCATCGCCCGCGCGCTGATGGGGCGTCCGTCCTGCCTGCTGCTGGACGAGCCGTCGATGGGGCTGGCGCCGCTGCTGGTGGCGCAGATCTTCGAGGTGGTGACGGCGCTGAAGGAACGCGGTGTGACGGTGCTGCTGGTCGAACAGAACGCCTTTGGCGCGCTGAAGATCGCCGACCGGGGTTATGTCATGGAAACCGGCCGGATCACGATGGAGGGCCAGGCCGCCGAACTGATCGCCGATCCCCGTATCCGCGAGGCCTATCTGGGCTTGTAATACATCCCCTGCATGCCTTGTGAGGTCGCAGGGGATATATCAGGGCAGGGGCCGCCCCGGCGCGGCCCCTATTGCGGCAGGTTCGTCTGCGCCGAGATGTCGCCATAAACCTCGGCGGGTTCGATGCGGAAATGGTCCAGAATTTCCCATGTCCCGTTATCCAGGTTGTCGGCCTCGATATGGATGACATGCATGTTTTCCAGATCGATATCGGCAAAGGCGTCTTTCGTGCCGGGATGGGTCCGCAGCAGTTGGACATAGGATCCGTCCTCGAAAGACTTCAGCAGCCCCTCATACAGCGCGTCATGCAATTCCTGATTGTCGGGACTGACAAAGAAATACATCACCGTCGGCATATAGACCATGACATGTTCCAGCGGAGTCAGGCCCATTTCCTCGGGATGATCGCCGAACATCCCCCGCGCCTCGATGACCGTATAGGGCAGGATGTCGGCGCGGTTATGGGACAGCATCTTGGGCAGGTTCAGGAACCGGCCCGTCACGACCTCGCATCCGACCCGTTCAAATGCGGCGATCGTGTGCCAGTTCTGGCCCTGCAACAGAACAAAATCGTTCAGATCATCGACTGTGCGCAGGTTTTCGAACTTGTCCAGATCCTTGCTATTGACCCAAAGCGGCCAATAGCTTTGCAGCCCGCGAAACAGCGGAATCTTGACCGGCAACAGACCTTTTTCGCCGACATCGCCCACGCCATGCCACTGGATATTCGCGTCATCGCCCATTTCGCGCATGATGCGGTTGGACCGACCGGGCGCGGCACCCATTTCGCTGATGTCCAGATCGAAGGGGCGGCCGCTTTTTTCCAGGGCCAGCTCAAGCAGGCTCCAATGGACGAATTGCTTGGCCCGGTCGCCCATCTCGGACATGTATCTGACCTTGAGAACGCCAGGCGGCGTTTCGGTTTGCGTCTGCGCTGACGCAGGTTGACCGTGCCCCGCCAGAATCAGGCCGGCACTTATGACGATACACGATTTGTACATGTGGCTCGCTCCCCGACATCAGAGGTACCGCGCACCCCCGCGCTGCGGCACCGGATCTGGTTGACCTGTGAAAAAAGCAATCGTGCGGAAAGAAGGCGCTGACACCCGAAGGCTCATGAACCATGGCCACCGCGACTGTCATTTTTTCCCCCTGATTACCTGACGCCAAAGCGTCAGGGCCGTACGTCCAGCAAACGGCAGACGACATCGACAAGGCTGCGTCTGGTGAACGGCTTTTGCAGTAGTATCACATCTTCGCCGAGTCGTGCATTGTGAATTAGCGCATTCCGGGTATAGCCGGACATGAATGCAATCCTTAAATCCGGCCATTCCATCCGCAACCTTTCCCCAACTTCGCGGCCATTCATTGATCCGGACAGAACGACATCCAGAATAGCGGCATCGACGGGCGCATTCTGGGCGGCAAATCTGATCGCCGCCTCGCCGGAATCCAGCGCGATCACCTCGGCATTCATGCGGTCCAGATGGTTTCTGACGGCCTCCAGCACGGCCAGATTGTCCTCGACGATCAGGATGCGCTTGCCGGTCAGGTCGGGCATGCTGCCCGCGCTGTCGGCATGCGCTGCCCCGCCATTTTCCAGCGCCGCATCCCGCCCGGCAACAGGAAGGTACAGATTTACCGTCGTACCATACCCCAACTGGCTGTACAGCTTGATATGGCCGCCCGATTGCTTGGCAAAACCATAGGCCATCGCCAGCCCCAGACCCGAGCCGCGACCAACCGCCTTGGTCGTGAAATATGGTTCGAAAGCATGGGCCTGCACCTCGACGCTCATCCCGGTTCCGGTGTCGGTGACGCTGAAGCGGATATAGTCGCCGGGCTCAACTTCGCCTTCATTGGCGCAATATGCCTCGTCCAGCGCGGTATTGGCGGCCTCAAGCGTGATCGTGCCGCCGTCGGGCATGGCGTGGCTGGCATTGATGACCAGATTCAGGAATACCGTGGCAAGCTGCTGGCCATCGGCCAGACATGTACCGGTCACGCCGGTCGTGACGATGTTCAGATCATATCTTTCGCCCAGAGCCGGACGCAGAAATCCGTCCAGCCCGGTCAGGAACTGTTCGGGGATGATCGGCACGGGGCGCAGCGGCTGGCTGCGCGAAAAGGTCAGCAGTTGCGAGGTCAGGTTGGCACCCTGTTCGACCGCCGTCAGCGCATTGGCCAGCGACCTTTTATCGCGGCCATCAAGCCCGTCCTGCGACACGGTTTCCAGACTGCCCATGATCACGGCCAGGATATTGTTGAAATCATGGGCAATGCCCCCGACAAGCTGTCCTACCGTTGCCAGCCGTTCCGATTGGCGCAGCTTGTCGCTGATCTGCGCGTTCCGGGCTTCGGCCTCGGCCAGTTCCTCAAGGTTGCGCTGGCTCGCGGTCAGGATGTCATTGGCGGCCTCGGCGACGGTGGTGATCTCGTTATCCGCGTCGTGAATGCCCTGCGGCATGAAAAAGGGCTTGGGGCGGCGCGGATCGACAGCATCCAGTTGCCGCGCCAGCCGGCCAAGCGGGCGTGACAGCAGCACATAGAACAGATACAGCAGCATCGTCGTCAGGAACAGGTTGCGCAGCAGTCCCGACACCAGCAGCCGCACCGAGCGCCCATAGAAATCGTTCAGAATGGTGCTGGACTGTACGGTGATGACTAGCTTGCCCAGATAGGCGCCAGTCTGTTCGTCGATCAGGCTTTTTTCGTAATCCCTGAATAGCGGGGCGATCACCTGCGTCACCTGATCCACAAGGCCGGGTTTCGGGGTCCGGTTGGCCTGAGCCATAACTCTGCCCCGGTCATCGACGATGCGTGCTGAGGTGATGAAATCATAGATCAGCAGCGATTCGATGGCCCCGTAAGCCAGTTTGTCGTCAAGCTCATAGGCCGCCTGTTCCGCGCCCGAGGCCGAAATTTCCAGAATATTCAGGATGAATTGTTCGTTGCGATGGGTCTCGCTGGCGTAATCGCCGATGATCTGGATGGTACTGGTGACGATACCCGACAGCACCGCCAGCAGCATGCCATACTTGGCCAGCGTTATCGGAATCTTGTATGTGCGCCGCTTTCGCTGTGTCACCATGCCCCGGCTCTCGCGTGCAGGCCACGCTATCAGTCACCAGTTACCGGACAGGCCGGATGCCCCCCGGCCTCTCGCAAAATTCATCACGTTTTTTGCGACCCCTTGACAGACAATTGTTAATTACCGTGCCGCGCATAGCAAGGATCATGTTTGCCACATCTGTCAATCCCGTCGCATGTTGCAACCATGCCGCTGTTATTGCCACAAGAGAGTGGCAGGGCAGGGCAGGCAGGGATAAATCGTATGCCGTTTTCTGCCGATTTTGCGGCAGGTGCAGCGTTATCCCCGACAATCACCGGATATGTGCGGGAAAAGGTTTGAAACCGTATATGTTTCGAGTCTAAAATTTTTGTCAGCGCGGGCAAACCGCCTGACCGAAAAACAGGGAGTATTCAGTGATGACCACCGCAAGACATCTGCTGCTTGGACTTGCCTTCATGACCGTCGCGGCCCTTTCGGGTGCCGCCGCCACGGCGCAAGAGGTGCTGAAGATCGGATCCTACCCCGCCAACCCGCCATGGGAGTTCAAGAACGAAGCCGGCGAATTCGAGGGGTTCGAGGTCGATATCGTCAATGAAATCGCCGCCCGCACCGGTGCCACCACGCAAATAGACGGCCTGGATTTCCGGGCGCTGTTCGTCGCCACGGCCTCGCGCCGGGTGGATGCGGTGATTTCGTCGCTGACCATTACCAACGAACGGCTTGAAGCACAGTCCTTTACCCAGCCCTATGCCGAGGGCGCGTTGGGCGTCGGCGTCAAGAAGGACGCGGGCATTGCCGGGCTGGAGGATCTGAAGGGCAAGCGTGTCGGGGCCATCGCCACCACCGTATCCGAGAACTGGCTGAAGGAACGCGAGGCCGAACTGGGCTATGCCTCCTATTCCAGCTATGACACGACGATCAATCTGGTCACTGACCTGCGCAACGGTCGCATCGATGCGGCGGTCAATGACGCGGTGGGGCTGCTATACGCCTTTGCCCAACCCGACATGAACAAGCTTGAGGTCTCGTTCCAGATCCCCACGGGCGACAAATATGCGATCATGATGCCCAAGGGCTCGGATCGTTTGCAGGCGTTCAATGACGCGATTTCCGCGATGAAAACCGACGGGACCATGGCGGCGCTGTATGAAAAATGGTTCGGCGTGCCCGCCGCCGCAGACAGCCTGACACTGACGCCGCTGCCCGTGCCGACATCGGCGGACTGATGGAGTTCCTCGATATTTTCTTTAATGCGGATGTGGCCCGGCGGTCCTTTCCGATCCTGATGCGCGGCTTGCTGAATACCGTTCTGCTGGGGGGCGCGGCGATCGTTTTTGGCGGCTTTCTGGGCGTTCTGTTTTGCCTGCTGCGCCTTTACGGTCCGAAACCGCTGCGGCTGCTGGCGGTGTTGTATATCGACATGCTGCGCGCCATCCCGGTGCTGGTGGTGCTGATCCTTGTCTATTACGCGCTGCCCTTCGCCGGGATCGTCTTTTCGTCCTTTGTCGCGGCAACCATCGCCCTGTCGATGGTGCTGGGTGCCTATACCGCCGAGGTCGTGCGTGCCGGAATCGAGGCCGTGCCAAAGGGCCAGTTCGAAGCTTGCGAGGCACTTGGCCTGCGCTTCGTCACCGCCATGCACCTTGTGATCCTGCCTCAGGCGTTCCGGATGATGATCCCACCGCTGGCCTCTTATTCGGTGTCGATCATGAAGGACACATCGCTGGCTTCGGTCGTGGCGATGAACGACATGCTGAAACAGGCCACGGATGCGCAGGCGCTGTTCGCCAGTCCGACGCCGCTGCTGCTGGCGGCACTGATCTATGTCGCGCTGCTGTGGCCGATGGTGCGGCTGACGGGCAGGCTGGAACGGCGGTTCAGCCGGGGCGTGGCGCGATAGGCAGCGGCGCGGGATGTCGTGCCGGCTAGCGTCGCGTGATGTCACCGCCGGATGATTTGCGTCCCGCGATGGCCGGGGGCGTTGCACCCCCCGGCCCCCCCGCTTCCCGCAGCGGCAATCGGAACGCATGTTCCATGCGGTGCGGGGCGCGGCACGCCATCCCGGTCTGGCAAGGGCGGTGGCCGGGGGCAAAATAGGCGGACGGTGCAGCAAAAACCGCGCTTCGCCGTAGGCTTTTGCAGGG
>NZ_JBKEBL010000021.1:0-18482 GCF_047973135.1 Paracoccus sp. (in: a-proteobacteria) | reverse complement strand
GGGTTCTTTGCCCTGCACCCGGCGCTTGCGCCGTTGTTGCCGCTTTGGCGCGCGGGCGAAATGGGCTTTGCGCCTGCCGTATCCACGCCCTATCGCGACAAGCGCAGCCATTTCGACGGGCAGGACATGCTGGAGGCGGGGACTGGAACCGACCTTGATCTGGTCCGGCAACGCGATGGCTGGCTGAACCGGCTGCTGCAACACATGCCGGGCGCCCGGTCCGAGACCGCCTATGCCGTGGGGACCGAGAACATGCGCATCGTCTCGGGGCCGGCCGAGGTTCGAAGCTGGGCCCCCGAGATCGACATCCGGCTTAGCCCGCAGGCGCAGATGCTGTTGCAGCATGTCTATCACGACGATCCGCTGTTTCGCGATGCGGGCGACGAGGCGATGGTGATCGCGGGCGAACGGATCGGCCGGGTGCAAGAGGATCGCGGCCCGACCCGTGGCGCGCGCGAACTGGCGCAATTCGCGGCGGGACGGCTGAACGGGGCGACGCGGATCGCGACATTCTCGCTGGCGGGCTGGGACAGCCACGCGCGGCAGCCGATGGTTCTGGGCAAGGCGCTGGACCGGCTGGCCGCAGCGATCCTGACCCTGCGCGAGGGGCTGGGGCGGAACTGGTCCCGGACGACGGTTCTGGCGATGACCGAATTTGGCCGCACCGCGCGCGAGAATGGCAGCGGCGGCACCGATCACGGCACTGGCGGCGCGATGCTGGTGGCGGGCGGAGCGATCCGGGGCGGGCAGGTTCTGGGCGGTTGGCCGGGATTGGCCGAGGCCGATCTGTATGCCGGTCGCGACCTGACGCCGCTGGCCGACATCCGCGCCTATGCTGCCTGGGCCTTGCACGATCTGTTCGGCACCGGCCGCGATGTGCTGGAAACCGCTGTTTTTCCCGGCCTGTCGATGGGGGACAACCCGCGTATCCTGGGCTAAGCGCTGTTCAGGGCAGGCGCGCGATGCGTTCCGCCAACAATGCAAACAGCGCGTCGCGGTCGGTATGACGGAGGAACAGCGCATTGGCGGGCCGGTCGCTGACGCCCCACCAGTCGGCGACGGTCATTCCGGCGGTAAATTCGCCCTTCGTCTCGATCTCGACATTGATGCGCCGCCCGGTGAACAGGCCGGGGTTTATCAGCCAGGCGATGGTGCAGGGATCGTGCAGGGGGGCGCCCTGACTGCCGTATTTTTCCTTGTCGAACCTTTCAAAGAAATCCGTCCAGCTTGCGACGGCGGGGCCGCTGCGGTTGGGCAGGGCGCGCAGCGTCTCGACCCAGTCGCGCGAGGTCAGCGCCTCATGCGTGGCATCCAGCGGCATCACCACCAGATCGACGTCCGCGCCGAATACGATCCGCGCGGCCTCGGGATCGACATGGATGTTGAACTCGGCGGCGGGGGTGACATTGCCAACCTCGAAATAGGCACCGCCCATCAGCACGATCTGTTTGATCCGGCTGATGATGTCGGGGGCGCGCTGAAAGGCGCTGGCAATATTGGTCAGTGGCCCGATGGGAACCAGAGTGACGCTGCCCTCGGGTTCGGTCCGCAGCGTGTCGATGATGAAATCGACAGCATGCTGCGCTTGCAGAGGCATTGCGGGCGCGGGCAGATCGACCCCGTCCAGCCCGGTCTTGCCATGCACATGCTCGGCCGTGATCAGCTTGCGCGTCAGGGGCGCGTTGCAGCCCGCAAAGACCGGTATATCGGCGCGGCCCGCCAGTTCCAGAATCTTGCGCGCATTCAGTTCGGTCAGGGCCAGCGGCACATTTCCCGCGACGGCGGTGATGCCCAGAACCTCGATTTCCGGGCTGGCCAGCGCCAGCAGGATCGCGACGGCGTCGTCCTGTCCCGGATCGGTGTCGATGATGATGTTCTGGGCCATGTCCTCTGCCTTCCGTACCTGTTCCGGTTGCCGTTGTGCTCTGTCCCGCAGGAAAGCGCCAGTCCCATCTGCTTGCGGATCGCGTTGGCCATCAGCGGTCGGGGTGGTATGGGATGACCCGCAAGGCGGAAAAGAAGGGGCGCGGGATGGACGATCTGGAACGGTTGATTGCACAGGCGCGTGGGGACGAACCCGCCGATCTGGTCTTGCGGGGCGGGCAGGTTCTTGACCTGATCACCGGGCAGATGATCCGGGGCGATGTGGCAATTTGCGGCGGACGGATCGCGGGAATCGGCGATTACCGTGCCGCGCGGGTGATCAACGTGACCGGCCTGACGCTGGTGCCGGGTTTTATCGACACGCATCTGCATGTCGAAAGCAGCCTTGTGACGCCGTTCGAATTCGACCGCTGCGTCACGCCTCGGGGTGTGACCACCGCCATCTGTGACCCGCACGAAATCGCAAATGTCATCGGGCTGGAGGGCATCACCTATTTTCAGCGCGCCTCGGAACATCTGCTGATGGATCTGCGTGTACAGCTTTCAAGCTGTGTGCCCTCGACCGGCATGGAAACTTCGGGCGCGCGGATCGAGGCAGTTGATCTGGCGCGGGTGATGGGCCATCCTTCGGGGATCGGGCTGGCCGAGTTCATGAACTATCCCGGCGTGATCCACCGCGATCCTGCGGCGATGGCCAAGCTGCGGCTGTTCGCGGGCGGCCATATCGACGGCCATTGCCCGCAACTGTCGGGGCACGACCTGAACGCCTATGTCGCCGCTGGTATCCGCACCGAACACGAGGCGACCACCGCCGCCGAGGCGCGGGAAAAGCTGCAAAAGGGTATGCGGGTGCTGATCCGCGAGGGCTCGGTCAGCAAGGATCTTGAGGCGCTGCAACCGCTGCTGACGGAACGGACCGCCCCCTATATGTGCCTGTGCACCGATGACCGGAACCCGCTGGACATCGCCGAACACGGGCATATCGACTATATGATCCGGCGGCTGATCGCGATGGGCACCCCGCCGCTGGCCGCCTATCGCGCCGCCAGCCTGTCGGCGGCCGAGGCTTTTGGCCTGAAGGATCGCGGGCTGATCGCGCCGGGGCTGCGGGCCGATATTGTGGCGCTGGACGGGCTGGAGGGCTGTCACGCGCAGCTTGTGCTGGCGGCGGGACGGGTCGTGGATGACGCGGCCTTTGCCGCGCGCGAGACGGTGCCGCCCACCGGGCGCGGATCGGTCAGGGCGCCGCAGGTCGATGCGGCCAGCTTTCGCTGCGCGGAAAACCGGGCTGAAACCGATGTGATCGGGATTGTCGAAGGCCAGATCATCACCCGCCATCTGCGCCACGACATCCCGCCGCAGGATGGCGACAAACGCCCCGATCCGGCCCGCGACCTGATGCGCATCGCCGTGATCGAACGGCATGGCAAGAACGGCAATATCGCCACAGGCTTTGTACAGGGCTTCGGGATCAAGCGCGGGGCCATTGCCTCGACGGTGTGCCACGACCACCACAATATCGCCGTGGTCGGGGCTGATTACGCCGACATGGCGCTGGCCGCGAACCGCCTGTCCGAAATCGGGGGCGGCTTTGTCGTGGCAGAGGGCCGCAGGGTGCTGGCCGAACTGGCGCTGCCCGTCGCCGGACTGATCAGCCTTGAACCCTTCGAGGCGGTGCGCGACAGCCTGACCCGCCTGCGCGAGGCCGCGACCAGCCTTGGTGTGGCGCTTGAGGAACCGTTCCTGCAACTGGCCTTCCTTGCCCTGCCGGTCATCCCTGCGCTGAAGATCACCGATCGCGGCATGGTGGATGTCGAAAGGTTCGAGATCATCGCCGGGACGGAATGACGCCCCGCTCGCCTGTCGCACGGCCCTTTGCCGGGCAGGGATGGCAAGTCGATATCAGAGCCTGACGACCTGCATCCGATCTTGTTGTCGGGCTTCAACTTTCTGATTTGACGCTGATGCTGCACAAAGCTGCTTTCGTCAGCTATATGTCAGGCGGGCTGTGGCTGTCCGGTGGTCAGTGCGCTGAAGCGGCCGCCGCTGAAGACCAGAGGCATGGCGGTCTCGTCGCGCTCAAGGTCGATGACATGACCGATGAACAGCGTGTGGTCGCCCGCCTCGATTTCCTGCGCTACCTCAGTCATGAACACCGCAACCGCGCCCGGCACCACTGGCAGCCCGCTGCGATGGCCAAGGATTTCCGCAAGGTCGGGGTTGTGGCGGCCCGCGAAATGCATCGCGACATGTTCCATGTCATGCGACAGGATGTTGACTGCATAGCGGCCCGAGTCCCTGATCTTTTCACGCATGCGGCTGTCACGGTCCAGCGAGATGGTGATCAGCGGTGGATCCAGCGACACCGACATGAAGGCATTCGCCGTCATGCCGTGATCGCCCTCGTCGGTGGTGGTGGTGATGACGGTCACGCCGGTGACGAAACTGCCACAGGCATCGCGCAGCGCGCGCGCATCAATTCCTGACATTGAAGTCCTCCCTGAGCCGGAAATCTGTGGTCGAAAGCTGGTGGCGGGGCGGCGCGGGTGCCGCCCCGATCCGTCACTGGAACCCGGCCTTCAGGCGGTTGATGTCCCACGGGTTGATCATGTCCGGCGCGGTCCAGCCGCCAAGGTCATAGTCGGACATATAGTCGCGCACCATCTGATGCAGTGTCTCCATCTCGCCGGTGGCTTCGGTGGTCAGCATCGTCTCGATGCGGATATTTTCGTAATTGCCGGCATAGTTGGTTTCGTACAGCTCGTGACGGCCGCCAAATTCCGATCCGATCGCGTCCCACAGCAGTTTCAGCAGCTTGACGCGATCCAGCGCGACGATTCCGTTCGATCCGCGCACGAAACGTTCCAGATAGGGGCGCACGGCCTCGGATTCGAAATCCAGCGCGGATGACGGCAGATAGATCAGCCCCGAGGCGACATGCCGTTCGATCAGCTCCTTGATCCTTGTATAGGCCATGGGCGCGAAGATGCGGGTGGCCAGCCCGTAATTCATGTTGGGCAGGCAGAACCCGTCCGTGCCCTGCCAGGGGATCGGGCTTTTCACCATCGCATCCGACATGCCCCAGAACAGGTTGCGCCACGCCAGAACCTCGCCCACGGCGGTCTGCGGGCCGCGGAACGCGCGCGAGCCGGTCGCCTCAAGCGCCATCGAGAACAGCCCGGCAATGAAATCCAGCTTGACGGCAAGCCGGGTGCAGCCATGCAGCGTAAAGCGCGGCACAAAGCCCGAGGCGGGGAAGAAGGCGTTGATCTTTTCGATGTCGCCATAGATGAACACGTTTTCCCACGGCACCAGAACCTTGTCAAAGACGAGAATGGCGTCGTTTTCGTCAAGGCGGCTGGACAGCGGGTAATCGAAGGGCGTGCCCATTACCGCCGCGTTCAGTTCATAGGACGAACGGCTGATCAGCTTGACCCCCTGACTGTTCATCGGGGCTGTAAAGATCAGGGCGAATTTCTTTTCTTTGATGGGAATGCCGTAATGGGCGATGAAATTGTAGTGGGTCAGCGCCGATCCGGTCGCCACCACCTTGGCCCCCGATACGATCAGCCCGGCATCGGTTTCCTTTTCGACCTGCATGAAGACATTGCCGGTGTCCTCGATGGGCAGGTGGCGGTCGATGGGCGGGTTGACGATGGCATGGTTCCAGTAATCCACCCGTTCCTGCGTGCGTGCATACCACGTCTTGGCGTTGCCCGCATATTCGCCGTAAAAGCCCGCATTCGCGCCCAAAGTGCCCAGAAAGGCCGCCTTGTAATCGGGCGAGCGCCCCATCCAGCCCGCCGCGACCCGCTGCAACCCGGCCACTGCGTCGCGCCCTGCGACCAGCTCTGCCGATGTCTTGGGCCCCTTGAAGAACGGATGCGTCCACCCGCCGGAACCCGTGTCCGTGGGGCTGCCCAGTTCATCCTTCTTCGCATGAAGCAGATCGTACCAGCGCGCCACCATCCGCGAGGAATTGCGAAAGGCGGGGTGCCGGGTCACATCCTTGACCCTTTCGCCATGTACATAGATTTCGCGGTCGTCCTGAATGCTTTCCAGATACTCGGCACCGGTATAGGGCGCCAGCTTTGTGGTGGTCTGGTCCTTCATGTCTGATCCTCCATCCGAGACATCTTGCCGTCCCAGAATGGGTGAGGGGGTCAAAGACCGGAAGGTATCGCGCGATACCGCGCAATTTTCCGCCATTACCGGATATGGTTGCCAAAAAAATGATCGCAGGGGGAAAAAATGAAGACAATCCGGAAAATTGGCGCAGTTTTACGGAACTTTACCGCAATGCGACCGGAACATACCACGACCGAGCTGGCGCGGCTGATCGACAACTCGATCAGCGGGACGCATGATCTGGTCAGCGGGCTGGAACAGATCGGGCTGCTGCGCAAGGTTGCGCGCGGGCGCTATCGGTTGGGACCGCTGGTCGCGACGCTGTACCGCGCGCTTGAGGATTCATCGGCGCTGGTCGAGGCTGCGCGCCCGGTCATGGACCAGCTTGCCGCCGATCACGGCGAGACGCTGCACCTGACCATGCATGATCAGGGCCGGCTGCTGGTCGTCACGGCGGTCGAGGGCAGCCGCCCGCTGCGCGTCTCGCGCGAGGTGATCGGGCCGTGGCTGCCGCTGCATGATTGCCCGCCGGGGCTGTTGCACCTGTCGGGCTTGTCCCATGTGCGGCTTGAGGCCTGGCTGGATGAACATGCGCGGCCGGGCGGTCCCATTGCCTCGCGGTCGCGATTCCGCAGCGATCTGGCAATGCTGGCCAAGGAGGGCTTTTCCCTGGGGCCGCTGACGACCGAGCCGGACGTGATCTGCGCCGCTGCGCTGGTGCAGGACCACGCGCATGTGCCTCAGGCGGTGCTGTCCATGTCGGTCCCCCGCAGCCGCCACGAACGCCAGCCCCGCGCCTTCCGCACCATCACTTATGATGCCGCCATCAGAATCTCGCGCCGTCTGGGGTATGACGAAGCGCGTGCCTGACCCCGGCCGACAGTGAAGGGGCCGACAGTGAACGGGCGGGAAGGGGGTGCGGGCCGGGCAAAGCCCGACCCGCCCGCTGCCGCCCGGCCGGGCGCGCGCTTCGCGCGCAGGCTGGCTGCGGACAGCGAGGTCGGGTACGAAAACAGCTCCACCACCCGCCGTTGCGCGAAAAGCAGGGGGTCCGGGGGGTGCAACCTCCCCGGCCATCGCGGGACGCAAATCTGCTGCGGTGCCATTATACCTGAACCTCTGTGCAGAGCGGGCCAGCGGCATAGGGACATGCGAATCCAGCCCCGTCCGGGCAGGGGTGACGTCCCGTTCCTGACGTGTCCCCGGCCCTTGCGCTGCACTGCCGCATCGATACTATGCTGCAAGTGCAAAGAAGGGCGGTGCGTGAATGGAACAGAAAACGATCAATCTGGCATTGCAGGGCGGCGGAGCGCATGGGGCCTTTGCCTGGGGCGTTCTGGACCGGCTGCTGCAAGAGCCATGGCTGGAGATTGCGGCTATCAGCGGCACTTCGGCGGGGGCGCTGAACGGGGCGGCGCTGAAGGCCGGGCTGGCGCGCCACAAGGGCCGGCCGGGGCGGCAGGCTGCGCGCGACAATCTGGATTATCTGTGGGGCGAGGTCGGCGGGATGAGCGATAACCGCCTGATCCACTGGATGTGTTCGATGATGCCCATGCCACGCGGCTTGCAGCGCTGGACCGAGCTGTTTTCCCCCGCCGCATGGCTTGAGGGGATGACGCGGTTGTTCAGCCCCTATGATTACGGTCCGCTTTACGTGAACCCGCTGGGGCCGCTGCTGCGCGAGATGCCATGTCCCGATTTCACCAATACGCGCGGTCCCGACCTGTTCGTCGCGGCAACCAATGTGCGCAGCGGGCGGATTCGGGTCTTTACCGGGCTTGAGGCGACAAGAGACGCGGTGATGGCTTCGGCCTGCCTGCCGACGCTGTTCCGCGCGGTCGAGATTCCGAACCCCGAAACCGGCTCGCTGGATGCCTATTGGGACGGCGGATATACCGGCAATCCGGCGCTGTTTCCGCTGTACCGGCGCGATCTTCCGCGCGACATCGTGATCGTGAACATCAACCCGCTGCTGCGCGACACGCTGCCCAAAAGCCCGGCGGATATTGCCGACCGGGTGAATGAGGTCAGCTTCAACAGCTCGCTGATGTCGGAATTGCGGGCCATCAATTTCGTGAAAAAGCTGCATGCCGAGGGGCGGCTCAGCGACCGTGCGATGAAGGATCCGCTGATCCACATGATCCTGGACGACGCGCTGATGAACGACCTGTCGGCGCGGTCCAAGATGATGCCCGCCTGCGGCCTGCTGGAACGGATGAGGGACGCGGGCCGGAAGGCGGCGGACCGGTTCCTTGACGATCACGCCGATACGCTGAACGTTCAGGATTCCGTGGCGCTGCCCGAACTGCTTGGCGATTCCGGCATCGTCGGATAGACCAGCCCCGCCGAGACGACCAGCTTGGCGGCGTCCTCGACGCTCATCTCAAGCAGGGTAAGCTCGTCGCGGGGGACATAGATCAGAAAGCCCGAGGTCGGGTTGGGCGTGGTCGGCACAAAGACGGCCAGAAGATCGCCGCTGACATGATCCAGCAACTCGCCCTTGGCGGGGCCGGCGACAAAGCCGATGGCCCACAGACCCCTGCGCGGATATTCGATCAGGCAGGCGCGGTCGAACCGGGCCTCGCTTTGCGACAGGATCGTCTCGGCGATCTGCTTCAGTGCGCTATAGACCGAACGGATGATCGGCATGCGCGCCACGATCCTTTCGCCCAAGCGCAGCAGCGATCGCCCCGTCCAGCCCTTGGCCAGCCAGCCGATCAGCACCGTGAACAGCAGAAAGACCAGCACGCCAAGGCCGCGCAGATCGATGCCGATGTAATGCTCGGGCCGCCAGCGGGCCGGGATCAGCGGCAGAACCCAACTGTCCATCCAGCCGGTCAGCGTCCAGATCAACCAGACCGTGATGCCAATGGGCGCGATCACCACAAGTCCCGCCAGAAAATTCGAGCGCAGCATTGCCAGCAGGCCGGGACGGCGCGGCGTCAGAGGGTTGGGGTCACGCATGGCCCGATAGGACCAGCGTGATCCCTCAGGTCAAGCCGCTTTCGCCATCTCGACCGCAATCTCGGCTGCCAGCCGCGCATTGTTCAGGACAAGGGCGATATTCGATTGCAGCGAATGGCCGTCGGTCAGTTCGAAAATGCGTTGCAGCAGGAAAGGCGTCACCGCCTTTGCGACGACGCCCTTCGCGTCGGCCTCGGCCAGCGCCTGCGCGATCACCGGGCCAATCCGGGCCTGCGGAATTTCGTCTGCGGCAGGGATAGGATTGGCAACCAGTTGCCCGCCGGTCATCCCCAGCCGCGCCCGCATACCGGCGGCAGAGGCGATCTCTGCCGCGCTGTCCATACGCAGCGGCGCGGGAATGCCACTGCCGCGCGACCAGAAGGCGGGCAGTTCGTCCTGCCCATAAGCGATGACCGGAACGCCCAGAGTCTCCAGCACCTCCCATGTCTTTGGCAGATCGAGAATCGCCTTGGCCCCCGCCGCTACAACCGTCACCGGGGTCCGCGCCAGTTCGTGCAGATCGGCCGAAATGTCAAAGCTGTCCCCGGCCCCGCGATGCACGCCACCGATACCCCCCGTCGCAAAGACGCGGATGCCGGCCAGATGCGCGCAGATCATCGTCGCGGCCACCGTGGTCGCGCCGGTGCGGCCATTCGCCAGACAGACGGCCAGATCGGCCCGGCTCAGCTTCATCGCTTGCCCCGGCGGGGTCCGCGCCAGCGCCTCAAGCGCCGGGTCGTCCAGCCCGACATGGATCCTGCCCCCCATGACGGCAATGGTGGCGGGCGTCGCTCCTCCCGCGCGGATGACCGCCTCGACCTGCCGCGCCATGTCCAGATTCTGCGGCCAGGGCATGCCATGGGTGATAATGGTCGATTCCAGCGCAACGACCGGACTGCCTGCGGCCAGAGCCTCGGCAACATCGGGGGAATGGGTAAGAGGGGCTTGGGACATCGTCGGGCTCCTGTCTGGGCCGGTTATCGCGTTGCAATCCTGACTGTCTTTAACCGATCAGACCGGTCTCGCGCCACCGTCAGGGGGCAGGCGTCATGCGGGCGGAAAGGCGGATGCTCCGCCTGATGACGCGCGAATTTCTGCGCGGGTTTAGCCGGTTTTCAGGATTTTGTCTGAAAACCGGTCTCCACTTTTTGAAAATCCTGCTTAGGTTGAGATGAGCAACAGGAGAGCCGCATGAATCCCGAACTGACCCGCTGGACCGGCCCCGAGGGGCTGCCACGTTTCGATCTGATCCGTGACGAGGATTTCGCCCCCGCCTTCGGGCAAGAACTGGCCAGGGCCGAAGCCGCGTTCGAGGCGATTGCCGGAAACCCTGAACCGGCAAGCTTTGCCAACACCCTGGCCGCGCTTGAGACCGTGGATGAGGGGCTGAACCGGGTTCTGGCCATTTTCTATACGCTGGCCGCCGTCGATTCGAACGACATGCGGCAGACGCTGCAACGCGATTTCGCGCCACGGCTGGCGGAATATGGCAGCAAGACCAGCATGGATCCCCGGCTTTACGCGCGGGTCAAGACGGTCGCGGCGGGGGCTGCGGATCTGCCGCCCGAGGATGCGAGGATCACCGAACTTGCGCTGCGCGATCTGACGCGCGCCGGTGCCGGGCTGACGGGCGCGGCGCGCGACCGGATGGCCGCGATTCGCAGCCGCATGGCGGTGCTGACCACCGATTTCGCCCAGAACGTGCTGGCCGATGAACGAGATTACGTCCTGCCCGTGCCGGATGACCGGCTGGACGGTCTGCCCGATTGGCTGATCCGCGCGATGCGGGCGGCGGCGAAAGAGCGGGGGCTGACCGGGCAGGTCGTAACGCTGAGCCGGTCGCTGATCGTGCCGTTTCTGGAACATGCCGGCGACCGCGCGTTGCGCGAGGTGGCGTTCCGGGCCTGGGCGGCGCGCGGATCGGGCGAGGGCGCGGGAGGCTCGGCCACCGACAACCTGCCCTTGATCGCCGAAATTCTGGCGCTGCGCCATGAACGCGCGCAATTGCTGGGTTACGACGATTTCGCCGCCTTCAAGCTGGAACCGGAAATGGCGGGCACGGCGGACCGGGTCGAGGATCTGCTGATGCAGGTCTGGGGTCCGGCCACGCGGCGCGCGGCGGCGGATGAGGCAAAGCTGACCGCGATGGCGCGCGAGGACGGTGTCAATGGCGCGCTGGAACCATGGGACTGGCGGCTTTACGCGGAACGGCTGCGGCGGCAGGTCCATGATGTCGATCCGGCAGCGGTCAAGCCCTATCTGACGCTGGATGCGATGCTGGGGGCGGTGTTCGACGTGGCCAACCGTCTGTTCGGGTTGGAATTTCAGCCGGTCGAGGCTTCGCTGTGGTCGCCCGATATACGGGCATGGCGGGTGACGCGCGGCGGGCGGCTGATGGCGGTGTTTCTGGGCGATTACTTTGCGCGGCCCTCGAAACGGTCGGGGGCGTGGTGTTCCGCCCTGCAATATCAGCACGGCATTGGCGCGGGGCAGCGGCCCATCGTGGTGAATGTCTGTAACTTCACCCCGCCCGAAGAACCGGGCGCGCCCGCTTTTCTGTCATGGGACGATGCGCATACGCTGTTTCACGAATTTGGCCATGCGACCCATCACATCCTGTCTGATGTAAGCTGGCCCTCGATCGCGGGAACCTCGGTCGCGCAGGATTTCGTGGAACTGCCCAGCCAGTTGTATGAACACTGGCTGGAACAGCCCGAGGTTCTGGATGCCCATGCGCGGCATTTCGAGACGGACAGGCCCATGCCCGCCGATCTGCGTGACCGGGTGATCGCGGCGGGCAAGGCGGATGCGGGGTTTTCGACCACCGAATATCTGGAAAGCGCGCTGGTCGATCTGGCCTTTCACCGTGGCGTGCCGCATGCCGACGCGATGGCGCGGCAGGCCGAGGTTCTGGCCGGGCTGGACGCCCCCCGCGCCATCCCGATGCGCCATGCTACCCCTCATTTCAGCCATGTCTTTGCCGGGGACAGCTATGCCAGCGGCTATTACAGCTATATGTGGTCAGAGGTGATGGATGCCGATGCTTTCGCGGCCTTTGAGGAAACGGGCGACATTTTTGACCGGGGCGTCGCGCGACGGTTGGAAGAAACGATCCTGTCGCGCGGTGGTTCCGCCCCGGCAGACAAGCTGTGGATCGCCTTCCGCCAGCGGATGCCGGGGGTGGATGCGCTGCTGAAGGGGCGCGGGCTGGTCTGACCGGGTGGCTTGCGGGCAAGGGGGGTGCCGACCTTGCGGTCGGCGTCTTGCCAGACAGGCCGGGGGCGCGCCGCTGACGCGGCGCGCGGTCGGTTGTGGATGGGCGCGGGGCCGCTGTCAAATGGACCTTGTGGTGGCGGTGCGATGCCCGTTGATTCCGGGCCGGGTCTGCTGTCCAGCCGTCGTCCCAACGGCGGCTGTATCCGCGCCTCGGGCCTTAAGGAACGCTCGTTCACCGGGGCCGTCCGTACAAGTTTCCGCTTTTACGCCGATGCTGCGCCAACCTGGTCATCAGATGGCCTTTCGCCAGCTATACTTTGTTGCAAATTGCGGTTTCGGGAGGGTTCTTCATGCCAGAAAAGCTCGATTTCAAAAAGATTTTGAAGCCGATGTTTCGGCCTCCTGTCGGAGAGTTTGTAGAAATAGAACTGCCCGAGATGCGTTTTATCATGGTGGATGGAGCAGGCGATCCGAACACGGCAGCGGCCTATCGCGCGGGTTTGGAATGGCTTTATTCTGTCAGCTATGCCATGAAATTTGCAGCAAAGAACACGCTTGGCCGCGACTATGTCGTCCCTCCGCTGGAAGGGCTGTGGTGGGCCGACGATCCGGCGGATTTTGTACGGCGGAACAAGGATGCATGGTACTGGACCATGATGATCATGGTGCCTGATTTCGTCACGGAAGAGATGTTCGTCGCCGCAAGGGAAAAGACGATGCCAAAGCTGGGTGCCGTACCCGACAGCTTTCGCCTTGCATCCATGCACGAGGGACGATGCCTGCAAACCATGCATATTGGCAGTTACGACACTGAAGGCCCGACGCTGGCGCGACTGCACGAACAGATCATGCCAATGCGCGGGCTTACCTTCAACGGACCCCATCACGAAATCTATATCGGCGATCCGCGACGGGTTGCGCCGGATCGGCTGAAAACCGTGCTGCGCCAGCCCGTAAAACCCCTTTGAAGACAGGGCACGGCATGTTCAGCCCGGATTCGGGGCGCGGGCGGGGTCAGGGTGGGGCGCGTGTCAGGGGTGCCGCGATCAGTCGCGGGTTTCGTCGCGGTCCACGCCCCAGATCGCCGATTTGAGAAGCCAGCCACGTTCTCCGCCGCCTGTCACCCGGCACCAGTCGGGTTTGCATTCGCCAAGCCGGACGATGGCCCCCGCTTCGGCCCGCGCCACCACATCGGCCTGCGGGTCAGGCCGCGTCCGCAGCTCTGCCATGTCCTGCGTAACCAGCGCCGTGCGTACCCCCGACAGCAGCGCGTAATGCACCCACCCCCCCGCGCCGTCGCGGTCCTCGACCCGCCGCCAATGGCCAAATTCGGCCACCACCCGCAGCGGCATTCCGGCATGACGAAAGACCCAGTCGATCCGGTGCGACAGGCTGGGGCCGCGCCGGGCATTGCCTTCGTTGCCCTTGAGGCTGACATAGCGGGGCAGCGGCAGGTTCGTCACCGAGCCGCGCTGACCGCCCGCCGCACCATCCGAGGCGGGCGTATTCTGCGCAAGCACCAGCGGCGCTGGCCGGGCCGCTGTCGGTGCCTCTTGTGTCCGGCCCGTACCGATGCCTGCGATGATCACTGCAATCAGCGCCACTCCGGCCGCCGCACCCCATCCGAAACCCGTCCGTCCCGCCATCCGTATTCCGTTCCTGCCTGCCCGTCCGGTTCCCCGGATGCCTGTTACCGCCTACATTATCCGCCCGCGGTTGCCACGATTACATCACGACAATGGCCTTCCCGAGGGGTTCGGACCGTTTCGGGGTCTTGTGCCTGCCCCGCAACGCAGGCAGTTTGCCAAAAGCAAACCGGCATTGGAAGTGTGCCGCCGACACGACTTCGAGAAAGTGAGGTTATCATGCCCGCCGCCAGCCCGAATTCGCCACGCCCGAAACTGCGGGTGACAGTGACCCGTCGCCTGCCCGCGCCGGTCGAGACCCGCATGAAGGAGCTTTTCGACGTCATCCTGCGCGAGGATGACCGGAAGATGACGCGGGACGAACTGGTCGAGGCCATGAAGAACAGCGATATTCTGGTTCCGACCGTGACCGACCAGATTGATGCGAACATGTTGGCGCAGGCGGGTGAGCGGCTGAAGCTGATCGCCAATTTCGGGGCGGGGGTCGATCATCTGGACGTGCAGTCGGCCCGTCAGCGCGGGGTTTTGGTGTCAAACACGCCGGGCGTCGTGACCGAGGATACCGCCGACATGACCATGGCGCTGATTCTGGCCGTGACCCGTCGCATCCCCGAGGGGCTGGCCGAGATGCAGGCCGGGCGCTGGGGCGGGTGGGCCCCGACCGCGCATCTGGGCGGTCGCGTCGGTGGCCGCAGGCTGGGCATTCTGGGCATGGGCCGGATCGGTCAGGCGGTGGCGCGGAGGGCCAATGTCTTTGGCATGCAGGTGCATTACCACAACCGCAAGCGGCTGCGCCCCGAGATTGAGGACGAGTTGCAGGCGAATTACTGGGAAAGTCTGGATCAGATGCTGGCCCGGATGGACATCATCAGCGTGAACGCCCCGCACACGCCCTCGACCTTTCACCTGCTGAACGCGCGGCGGCTGAAGTTGCTGAAGCCGACAGCGGTGGTGGTCAATACCTCGCGTGGCGAGGTGATCGACGAAAACGCGCTGACCCGGATGCTGCGCGCGGGCGAGATCGCGGGCGCGGGTCTTGACGTGTTCGAGCACGGGCACGAAATCAACCCTCGTCTGCGCGAATTGCCCAATGTCGTCCTGCTGCCGCATATGGGCAGTGCCACGGTCGAGGGCAGGAACGAGATGGGCGAAAAAGTCATCATCAATATCAAGACCTTCGCCGATGGGCACCGGCCACCTGACCTGGTCGTGCCTTCAATGCTGTAACGGACCAACCAAATGACACTTGCTTCCGCCATTCCTTCGTCCGGAGGCCGCAGCGCTATGCGCATGGCGGTTTCGGGTCTGTTCTTTGTGAATGGTATCTTCGTGGGCAGTTGGGCGCCCAAGATCCCGGTGCTGATGCACCGGCTTGAAATTTCCGAGGCCGTGACCGGGCTGATCGTGCTGCTGCTGGGGCTTGGCTCGATCTCGATCATGCCGGTCTTTGGCGCGCTGACGGCGCGGCGCGGGTCGGCCCATGCCGTGCGGCTGGCTGCGATCCTGCTGACGCCGGGTCTGCTGCTGATGTCGCTGGCTCCGAATTTGCCGCTGGTCGCGGTTTCGGTGTTTCTGTTCGGCGGCATGGTGGGCGGCATGGATGTCGCGATGAACGCCAATGCCGTTGCGGTCGAACGTGTCCGCCGCCGCGCCATCATGTCATCCTGCCATGGCTTCTGGAGCCTGGGTGCCCTGATCGGCTCGGGTGCGGGCGGGATCGTGATCACCTGGCTGGGCGAGATCGGGCATGCGCTGCTGCTGACCGCGCTGTTTGCGGCCTCGCTGGCGGTGCTGCTGCCGCAAATCCTTCAGGACCGGCCCAAGCTCACCGATCATGTCACGCATCGGCGCGGCCTGCCGCGTTCGCCGCTGCCCTATCTGATCGGGTTGATGGCGCTGTGCGCGATGGTGCCCGAAGGCGCGATTCTGGACTGGGCGGCGGTTTATCTGCAAAAGGAAATGGGCGCGTCGCTGTCGCTGGCGGGCTGGGGCTTTGCGGCCTGCGCTGCGACCATGGCTGCGATGCGCTTTGCGGGTGACGTCATTCGCCAGCGTTTCGGCGCCGAACGGACCCTGCGCGTCAGCGTGGTGATCGCGATTACCGGGATGGGCGTGGCGGGGGCGGCCTCGAACGCGCCGATGGCGATCATCGGCTTTGGGCTTGCGGGCCTTGGCATCGCCAATCTGGTGCCCATCGCCTTTTCGGCGGCCGGAAACCTGCCGGGAATCGCGCAGGGGGTCGGGCTGTCGGTGGTGACGATGATGGGCTATTCCGGGATTCTGCTGGCCCCCGGAAGCATCGGCTTTCTGGCGGAAAAGACCAGCTTTTCGCTGATTTATCTGGGGCTGGCCGTGTTGCTGATGGTGCCGCTGCTGCTGTCGCCGCTGATCCGTTCAGCCGATTTCGAGGCGGAAATGCCGCGTCCCGACTGACCCCCCTTTGCCGCGATTTTGCCGCCCGCCGGATAGGGTGCCCCTTGTCCGGGCGGCGGCGATTCATATCAGCCGCCCCGCAGGAACCGGCGCATCACGCGCTCCAGCTTGGTTGCGCCAAGGGGGGCCATGGCCTTGGTGTGGTCGTGGCTGATCGCCTCGTCCGACATACCCGCACCCATATTCGTAATGACGGAAATCGCGGCGCAGCGCAGGCCCAGAAACCGCGCGAGGATGATTTCCGGCACGGTGGACATGCCCACGGCGTCGGCCCCCAGAATACGGGCGGCGCGGATTTCGGCGGGGGTTTCAAAGCTGGGCCCCGAGAACCAGCAATAGACGCCCTCGGGCATCTCGATCCCTTCGGCCCGCGCCGCCGAGGCCAGCCCGGCGCGCATCCGTGCGTCATGCGCATCGGTCAGAGGCACAAAGCGCGCATCGGTCCGTTCGCCGATCAGCGGATTCGTCCCGGCAAAGGCGATGTGGTCGTTCAGCAGCATCAGCCCGCCCGGCGGAATATCGGCGCGCAGCGACCCCGCCGCGTTGGTCAGGATCAGCCGCTGACACCCAAGGGCTGCCAGCACCTCAAGCGGAAGGCGCATGGCATCCGCGCGTCCCGATTCATAGTAATGCGACCTGCCACCAAAGACCGCGACCCGCCGCCCCTCAAGCTGTCCGATCACAAGTTGCGGAACATGGCCCGACACGCCCGCATGGGGAAATCCGGGCAAGTCATCATAGGGAATCGCAACGCCCGTGACCTGTGCGGACAGATGGCCAAGGCCCGATCCCAGGATCAGGCCGAACTCTGGCGGTTGATCGCCCGCGCGGCTGCGGATGAGGGCGGCAAGTTCAGCGCTCTTTGACATAGGGTTCTCCGCCCGCACGTGGCGGGATGGCGCGGCCGACGAAACCGGCCAGAATGATCACGGTCAGAATATAGGGCAGCGCGTTCATGAACATCGACGGAATGGTGATCGGGCCGATATCCAGATTGGGATAACGGTTGGCGATCGCCTCCAGCAGGCCGAACAGGAAGGTCGCGAACAGCGCGTTCCATGGTTTCCATTTCGCAAAGATCAGCGCGGCCAGGGCGATAAAGCCGCGCCCGGCGGTCATTTCCTTGACGAAACCCGCCGACAGGCCGGTCGCCAGATAGGCCCCGGCAATGCCGCACAGCACGCCGCAGATGGCGATGGCGGCAAAGCGCAGCCGCGTGACCGACACCCCCGCCGTATCGACCGAGGCCGGGTTCTCGCCCACGGCGCGCAGGCGCAGCCCGAACCGGGTGCGGAACAGCACCCACCATGTCAGCGGCACGCAGGCGAAGGCCAGATAGACCAGCGCGGTGTGCCCGGAAATCAGGTCGGCATAGACCGGGCCGACAAAGGGCACGCCGCGCAGGGTTTCGGCAAAGGGCAGGGTGATTTCGCCAAAGCGTCCGCCCCCGGTCAGCGCCGGGGTCCGCCCGCCGAGGCCGAAAATCTTCTGCCCCAGCAGCACAGTCAGCCCCGAAGCCAGAAAGTTGATCGCCACGCCGGAAATCAACTGGTTGCCGCGAAAGGTGATCGAGGCTGCGCCATGGATCAGCGACAGCGCCATCGACCCGGCGATGCCCGCCAGCAGCCCCAGCCACGGGCTGCCGCTGACATAGGCGACCGAGGCGGCGGTAAAGGCTGCCATCAGCATCTTGCCCTCAAGCCCGATGTCAAAGACCCCCGCGCGTTCGGAATAAAGCCCCGCCAGACAGGCCAGCAGCAGGGGCGTCATCAGCCGCACCGCGCTGTCGAGGATCTGGATGATCGTCGCGAAATCCATCACGCACGCCCCCGTCTGCGCATCGCCAGGAACAGCCGTTCCAGCGGCATCCGCACCATGTTGTCCAGCGCGCCGGTGAACAGGATCACCAGCGCCTGAATGACCACGATCAGCTCGCGCGGGATGGATGTCCACAGCGCCAGCTCGCCCCCGCCCTGATAGAGGAACCCGAACAGCAGCGCGGCCAGGAACACGCCGAACGGGTGGTTGCGGCCCATCAGCGCGACGGCGATGCCGATAAAGCCTGCGCCCTCGACCGCGTTCAGGACCAGCCGCACGGCCTCGCCCAGGACGTGGTTGAGGGCCATCAGCCCGGCCAGCCCGCCTGCAATCAGCATCGCGCTCACCGGGATCCGCAGCGGCGAGATGCCGGCATAGACCGCCGCCGGCTCG
>NZ_JBKEBL010000064.1:0-10929 GCF_047973135.1 Paracoccus sp. (in: a-proteobacteria) | reverse complement strand
GAAGTGCAGCACGTGCCAGCCGCCGGGCAGGGAGGCGCGTCTGTCGCGGCGATCGCCGGACCATGCCGGGCGGGCGGCGGATTGTTCCTGTGTGGCGGTGTCGCCATCTTCCAGCAGCCATGTCTTGACGACAAAGGCACCGCCTGCGGGTTTGGACAGAGCGCGGCCGGACGGGGTCATCAGCCCTGCCGCCTCGCCCTGGGGCGCGATCAGCAGCAGCGGGCGCGTTGCCGTCAGCCACAGCGCCGCCGCCGCTGCCAGCATCGCGCCCCCCGCGCCGAACCCCGCCGACAGGGGGGTCAGCCGTCGCGCCGTCAGCCCGTGCCGCCAGCACAGCACCATTGCCACCGCGCCGAACCCCATCAGCGGCATAACGGCGGCGGGGGGCAGGGGCAGGGCCGTGACCGCGCCGTTCAGGCCCGCGACGAATTCAGCCACGCGCAGCATCCACGCGGTTCCGGCCCCCATCACCCACAGCGCCGGACCCGCCAGTCCCAGAGGCGCCAGCAGCGCGGCGATCACGCCCGCAGGCATGACCAGCGTGCCCATGACCGGCACCGCCAGCAGATTGGCCAGCAGCCCGTATTGCGCCATGCGGTTGAAATGCGCCGCCGCGATGGGCGATGTCGCCATCGCCGCGACAAGGGACGACAGGATCAGCATCGCCACCGGCCTCAGCCAGAAGGGCAGGCGCGGCGAGATGCGCGCCCATGGCCCATAGATCAGGATCAGCGCGATGGTGGCGGCAAAGCTCATCTGAAAGCCGGGCGAGGTCAGCGCCTCGGGGGTGACGGTCAGGATGATCGTCGCGGCCAGCGCCACGGTCCGCAGCGATATGGCCCGTCGATCCGCCAGAATGGCCCCCAGCATGACCGCGACCATGACAAAGGCGCGCTCGGTCGCGACGCCGCCGCCGGACAGCCACAGATAGGCGGCGGCGGCACCCATCGCGCCGGCCGCCGCCAGCTTGTGGACCGGCAGGCGCAGCATCCGGCCAAAGCCCTGTGCGATGACCAGTGCCAGCCGCAGCGCGCCATAGACGAAACCGGCCAGCATTCCCATATGCAGCCCGGATATCGAGATGATGTGATACAGGTTCGAGGCGCGCATGATTTCATTCGTCGCCTCGGAAATGCCGGAGCGGTCGCCGGTCATCAGGGCCGCGGCGACCGCGCCCGCCTGCCCGCCGATCCGCTGTTGCATGGCAGCGCTGAGGGCCATTCGCGCGCGGTGCATGCCCCAGATGCCGCCCTCGGGCGGGCCGGCGGCCAGAACCGGGGTGCGGGAATAGCCGACCGCGCCGATCCGTTCGAACCATGCATGCTGGCGGAAATCGAAGCTGCCGGGTGAGGCGGGGCCGGGGGGCGGGCCAAGATGGCCGGTCAGCATGACCCGGCTGCCAAGCGGCGGCAATGTGCCCTCGGTCTGATCCGTCAGCGACAGCCGGACCCGTGCCGGTATCCGGTCGCGGCCCAGGTTGCGCAGCGTGACCTGATCCAGTGTCAGGCGGATCCGGTCGCGGGCGGAACGGTCGATTTCGATCAGCCGCCCCTCGACCGGGCCGTAGTAACGCCATTCCAGTACCGGCGCGGCCACCAGCGCGGATCGCAGTGCGGCCAGCCCGGTCCCTGCCGCGATCAGTGCCACGGCCAGCCCGCCGATGCGCAATGCATCGGCGATCGGCCAGCCGATGCGGCCCGTTTCTGCCAGCGGCAGCGCCAGCCGGGCAATCACCAGCGCGGCCACCGCGACCGCAAGCAGCGGCAGGCGGCCCCAGCCGGGCAGCGGGGCGACGAACCAGAGACCGATACCCGCCCCCAGCAGGACCGGAACCCAGACGAACAACCCCGCGCGGCTGGCCGGGGCGTGGTGGGGGCGTGGCGGGGTGGCGTGCCTGTCCGGCCTGCGCCGGGCCGGAGCAAACCCGGGCAGGCCGGCTGGTGGCACCGTCGTCGGCAGGCTGCCGGAACGGGGCGTCATTCTTGTCCTTTCGCGGGCGTTTCTTTATCTCTGCCCCGAACCATGGCACGCAACCGCTTACCAAAGCGTTAACGCCGCCGGATGAACGCGCAGAAGAAGGCCCAGATGTCCGATACCGACCAGATCGTTACCCGTTTCGCCCCTTCTCCGACCGGTTATCTGCATATCGGCGGGGCCAGGACGGCACTGTTCAACTGGCTGTTCGCACGCGGGCGGGGCGGCAGGTTCCTGTTGCGAATCGAGGATACCGACCGCGCCCGATCCACGCCCGAGGCGACCGCCGCACTGATGAAGGGGCTGGAATGGCTGGGGCTGGACTGGGACGGCGATCCCGTCAGCCAGTTCGCCCGCAAGGACCGCCATGCCGAAATCGCGCGCGAGATGCTGGCGCGGGGCGCGGCCTACAGATGTTTCTCGACGCCCGAAGAGATCGCCGAATGGCGCGAGGCGCATCCCCGTCAGCCGTTTCAAAGCCCGTGGCGTGACGCGACCGATCTGCCCGATCTGCCCTTTGCGATCCGGCTGAAGGCACCGCGTCAGGGGGAAACCGTCATTCAGGATGCGGTGCAGGGCGAGGTGCGGGTCGCCAACGATCAGCTTGACGACATGATCCTGCTGCGCAGCGACGGCACGCCGACCTATATGCTGGCGGTGGTGGTGGACGATCACGACATGGGCGTCAACCATGTGATCCGGGGCGACGATCACCTGACCAACACCTTTCGGCAGGTGCAGATCATCGACGCGATGGGCTGGTCACGTCCGGTCTATGCCCATATTCCACTGATTCACGGCGAGGACGGCAAGAAGCTGTCCAAGCGGCATGGCGCAGTGGGACTGCATGAATTCGCGGTGTTGGGATACCCGGCGGCGGCAATGCGCAACTATCTGGCGCGGCTGGGCTGGAGCCATGGCGATGATGAACTGTTCAGTGACGCCGAGGCGCGCGAATGGTTCGCTCTGGGCGGAATCGGCAAGGCCCCGGCGCGGCTGGATTTCAGGAAGCTGGAACATGTCAGCGGCCACCATATCGGTGCGATGCCCGATGAGGCGCTGATGGACGCGCTGCGGGATTATCTGGCCGGGACCGGGGCCGCGCCCCTGACCGCGCTTCAGCAGGACCGGCTGGCACCCGCGCTTTCGGTGTTGAAAGAAAAGGCGAAAACCCTGCCGCAATTGTTGGATCAGGCGCGGTTCGCGTTGATCGGCCGGCCCGTCGAGGTGGATGAGAAAGCGGCAAAATCGCTGGATTCGGTATCCCGTGGTATGCTGAAATCATTGACTGCCGCAGTGCAGCATGCTAGCTGGACACGAGACGAGCTGGAACAGGCGGCCAAGATCGTGGCCGAGGAGAACGGTGTCGGTTTGGGCAAACTTGCGGGGCCCCTTCGCGCCGCGCTGGCTGGCCGTACTGCAACCCCCAGCGTGTTTGACATGATGACGGCACTTGGCCGCGAGGAATCGCTGGCCCGGTTGCAGGATCAGACGGATATGGCAGGGTAGCCTGCTCTCACATGTCCGGGTCTTTCATGCCGTGCGGCAGGGGCCCGGCTCAGCCGGAAAGGACATTTGAATGGCCGAATCGAAAACCGCCACACTGCGATTGAACGGAGCGGATGTCGAATTGCCGGTACTCAGCCCGACCGAAGGGCCGGATGTGCTGGATATTCGCAAGCTCTATGGTCAGGCGGATGTTTTTACCTTCGATCCGGGGTTCACATCAACCGCAAGCTGCGAATCGACCATCACCTATATCGACGGCGACAAGGGTGAATTGTGGTATCGCGGTTATCCCATCGAGCAACTGGCGGACAAGTCGCATTACCTGGAAGTCTGCTATGTGCTTCTGTATGGCGACCTGCCCAGTGCCGAGCAATTGGTGGATTTCGAAAATCGCGTCACGAATCACACCATGGTGCACGAGCAGATGCACAACTTTTTCCGTGGGTTCCGTCGCGATGCGCATCCGATGGCGACCATGGTGGCCGTGGTGGGCGCAATGTCGGCCTTTTACCACGATTCGACCGATGTGAACGATCCCTGGCAGCGCGAGGTTGCCTCGATCCGGCTGATCGCGAAACTGCCGACCATTGCGGCGATGGCTTATAAATACTCGATCGGGCAGCCTTTCGTTTACCCCAATAACGAACTGGACTATGCCTCGAACTTCCTGAACATGTGCTTTTCGGTTCCGGCGGCGAAATATACCGTGGATCCGGCGCTGGCGCGCGCGATGGACCGCATCTTTACCCTGCATGCCGATCACGAACAGAACGCCTCGACCTCGACGGTGCGTCTGGCCGGGTCGTCGGGCGCGAACCCGTTCGCCTGTATCGCGGCGGGCATCGCCTGTCTGTGGGGGCCTGCACATGGCGGCGCCAATCAGGCCTGTCTGGAAATGCTGCGCGAAATCGGCTCGGTGGACCGGATCCCCGAATTTATCGCGCGCGCAAAGGACAAGGACGATCCGTTCCGGCTGATGGGCTTTGGCCATCGGGTCTACAAGAATTTCGACCCGCGCGCGAAGGTCATGAAGGAATCGGCCGACGAGGTTCTGGAACTGCTGGGTGTCCACAATAACCCGACCTTGCAGGTTGCCAAGGAACTGGAGCGGATCGCGCTTGAGGATCCGTATTTCGTGGACAAGAAGCTGTATCCGAATGTCGATTTCTATTCGGGCATCATTCTTGAGGCGATGGGCTTCCCGACCTCGATGTTCACGCCGATCTTTGCGATGTCGCGGACCGTGGGCTGGATTGCCCAGTGGAAAGAAATGATCGCTGATCCGCAGGGCAAGATCGGCCGTCCGCGTCAGTTGTATGTCGGCAGCGCGCGGCGCGACTATGTGGATCTGACCCGGCGCTGAGTGCCGGGCGGAATCGGGTGGGGCCTCTTCGGGGGCCCCTTTCCTTTGCGGGCTTGCGCCGGCCGGATGCCGGTGGCAATGGGGCGGACATGAGCGAGACGACACGGAAACTGGCGCTGGTCACTGGCGCATCGCGGGGATTGGGCGCGGCATTGGCCGAAGGGCTGGCCGCGCGGGGTTATCATGTGCTGGCGGTGGCGCGCACCGTTGGCGGGCTGGAAGAACTGGACGACCGGATCCGAAAGGCGGGCGGGGCGGCGACGCTGGCTCCGATGGATGTGACAGAAGCCCCGGCGATGCAGCAGATGGCCCAGGCCATTGCCGGACGCTGGGGCGGGCTGGATTTCTGGGCGCATACGGCGATCCACGCCGCCCCCCTGTCGCCCGCGCCGCATATCGACGGCAAGGACTGGTCGAAATCGCTGCTGCTGAATGTCGAGGTGGTGCGCGGGCTGATCGCGCTGCTGGAACCCCTGCTGCTGGCCCGCCGCGGCACGGCGCTGTTTTTCGACGATGCGCGGGCGGGCGAGAAATTCTTCGGATCCTATGGTGCGACCAAGGCGGCGCAGATCGCTCTGGCGCGAAGCTGGCAGGCCGAGACGGCGAAGGTTGGTCCGCGTGTGGTCATCACCGCGCCCGCCGGGATGCCGACCGCCGTACGGGGCCGGTTCTTTCCCGGCGAGGACCGGGCGACACTGACCCCTTGCGGCGCCGAGGCAGACCGGATTCTGAACAGCCTGTGACAGCGGTTGCGGGCGCCGCGCGCAAAGCGCGCGGCGTTTTTTGCGTCCCGCGATGGCCGGGGGGACTGCGCGTCCCCCGGACCCCCGGCTGTATCAGCCAAGCTGCGCCGTCGCGCGAACCAGCCAGTCACGTGCCGCGTGGTCATCGCCCAGAAGCGGCAATATGGCCTGCCGGACCCGCGCGTGATAGGCGTCGAGCCAAGCCACTTCGTCACGGGACAGGGTATCGGGATCAAGGGCGCGGGTGTCGATGGGACAGAGGGTCAGCGTCTCGAATCCCAGCATCTTGCGGCCGGGTTCGGCCTGTATTCCGGTCACGACGATCAGGTTTTCGGTGCGGATGCCAAAGCTGCCCTCGCGGTAATATCCCGGCTCGTTCGACAGGATCATGCCGGGTTCCAGCGCCAGGTCGCTGAGGCGGCTGATCCGCGCCGGGCCTTCGTGCACGCAAAGCGCCGCTCCGACTCCGTGGCCGGTGCCGTGATCGTAATCCAGCCCCTGCTGCCACAGGAACTGCCGCGCCAGAGCGTCCAGATGCGCACCGCTTACACCGACCGGAAAGCGGGCGCGGCTGATCGCGATCATGCCGCGCAGGACGGCGGTAAAGGGCGCGACGGCATCCGCCGGCGGGTCGCCCAGAGGCAGGGTCCGCGTGATGTCGGTGGTGCCATCGGGATATTGGCCGCCGGAATCGATCAGCAGCATCTGCCCCGGCGCAAGGCGGCGGTTGCTGCTTTCGGTCACGCGGTAATGGACGATGGCGCCGTTCGGGCCCGCGCCGCTGATCGTGTCAAAGCTGATGTCGATGGCCCCTTGGTCGATGCGCAGCGATTCAAGTTTGCGCACGACGTCGATTTCGGTCAGATCCGCCGGGCTCTGCGCATCCAGCCACGCCAGCAGCCGCACCATCGCCACACCGTCGCGCAGATGTGCGGCGCGCATGCCGTCAAGTTCGGCCGGGTTCTTGCGCGCCTTTGGCAGGATGGCGGGGTCCGGCGCAAGGGCGATTTGCGTGCCCGCCTGATCCAGAAGGCGAAAGGCGGCCTCGGGCGCGGTGGCGGGGTCGATCCGGACCGGGCCTTTCTGGCTGGCAAGCGTGGCGGGCAGGGCCTGGGGCGGGTGGATCGTGACCTCGTTACCCAGATGGGCGCGCAGCGATGCGTCGAACTTTGCGGGATCGGCGAACAGCGCCAGATGGCCGTCATCGGCCAGCAAGGCAAAGCTTTGCACGACGGGATTTCTGGGCAGGTCGCTGCCACGGATATTCAGCAGCCAACTGATCGAATCGGGCAGGGACAGGAAGGCGGCGGCATGGCCATCCTTGCGCAGCCCCTCGGCCAGCCGCGCGCGTTTCTGCGCCGCCGTCTCGCCCGCCAGCCCGTCGTCATGCGCCCGTGCCGCGCCGACCGGAGGGGCGGGGCGGTCGGTCCAGACCGCATCGACCGGGTTCGCGTCAATCGCCACCAGCGCGATGCCGCTGCCTTTCAGCCCCGTTTCCAGAGCCCCGATTTCCTTGCGGGTATGCAGCCAGGGATCGAAACCCGCCGTGCCGCCTGCTGGCAGGGCGTCGCACAGCCAGCCCGCAGGCTTGACCTCGGGCCAGTGGACCGGAGTGAAGTGGTCGGGGTCGATCTGGTTTTTCACCTGCACGCGATAGCGGCCGTCGATGAACACGCCCGCCTGATCCGCTGTCACGATGGCAAAGCCAGCGCTGCCGGTAAAGCCGGTCAGCCATGCCAGGCGGGCATCGGCCGCAGCGACATATTCGCCTTGATGGGCATCGGCGCGCGGCACCAGAAAGGCGTCCAGCCCCCCGGCCTGCATGCGTGCGCGCAGGGCGGCCAGACGGGCAGGATGATCGCCGCCGCCCGCCGGATCGTCGAAACGCTGATAGCTCACAGCTCGATGGCCTTCAGAACCTCGGGTTCGATCACATTCACGCCCGGCAGACCTGCCCGCAACGCATCCGCCGATTGTTCGAGGACCGGGAAGGTCCGGTAGTGGCAGGGGATCACCGTGTTGAACTTGAAATATTTCCGTGCCGCAAAGGCCGCGCGCTTCATGTCCATGGTGAAATGCCCGCCCGCGCTGAGAATGCCGATGTCAGGCTGATGGTATTCGCCCATCCAGGCCATGTCGGCCATGATGTCGGTATCGCCCGACAGATAGATCACATGCCCCTCGCCCGCGATCATGTAACCCGATTCGTGGCCGGTATAGACCGGCCCGTCGGGGCCCTGAACCGAACTTGAATGGCAGGCATTGACCATCGTGACCTTGGCCCCGCCCAGATCGATCGTGCCGCCCTTGTTGAAACCGATGCCTTCGATACCATGCAGGGCCTGCCAGCTTGTGACCAGATCGTAGATGCCGACAAAGGGCAGCTTGCTGTCCTTTGCCAGCGCCAGCGCATCGCCTGAATGGTCAAAATGCCCGTGCGTGACCAGCAGATGCGTGGCGCCCGCGATGGCGGTCTCTTTCTGATCCTCGGGGAACATCGGATTTCCCGTCAGCCACGGGTCGATCAGGATCACCGCATCCTCGATTTCAAGCCGAAAACCGGAATGCCCAAGCCAGGTCAGTTTCATCTCTGCCTCCTGTCAAATACCGGCGCAGGTTAGCCGGGTGCCGGGCCGCTGACCAGATGCCCGGTTTTTGGAACGCATCATGAACACGGGCTTTCCTTGGTGCGCGGCAGCGCCTATGGTGGCAGGATGGAGCTTCTTGACGATTCCGACGATTTCGATGGCGTCCCCCTGTCGCAGCGGGCAATGGCCGCGCGGCCCGCGCCCTATCTGGACGGGCTGAACGCGGCGCAGCGCGCGGCGGTCGAGGTGCTGGAGGGGCCGGTGCTGATGCTGGCGGGCGCGGGCACGGGCAAGACGCGGGCGCTGACCACGCGGATCGCGCATCTGCTGATGCAGGGCAGGGCGCGTCCGGGGCAGATTCTGGCGGTGACATTCACCAACAAGGCCGCGCGCGAGATGAAGGACCGCATTGGCCGCCTGCTGGGTGAAACGGTCGAGGGCATGCCGTGGCTGGGCACGTTCCATTCGATCAGCGTCAAGATCCTGCGCCGCCATGCGGAACTGATCGGCAATGGCGCGCTGCATCTGAAGCCAAGCTTTACCATTCTGGATACGGATGACCAGATCCGGCTGATGAAGCAGTTGATTCAAGCCGAAAATCTGGACGAAAAACGTTGGCCCGCGCGGCAGCTTGCATATCTGATAGACGGCTGGAAGAACCGTTGCCTGACACCCGCGAAACTGCCCAAGGGCGAGGCGCATACCTTTGACGGCTGGGGCGGAAGGCTGTACGCGGCCTATCAGGACCGGCTGTTGTCGCTGAACGCTGTCGATTTCGGCGATTTGCTGATGCATTGCGTGACGCTGTTTCAGGCGCATCCCGATGTGCTGAAAGGCTGGCAGGACCGGTTCCGCTATATTCTGGTGGACGAATATCAGGATACGAATGTGGCGCAATACATGTGGCTGCGGCTGCTGGCGCAGGCGCATCACAACATCTGCTGCGTGGGCGACGACGATCAGTCGATCTATGGCTGGCGCGGGGCCGAGGTCGGCAACATCCTGCGCTTCGAACAGGATTTCCCCGGCGCGCAGGTGATCCGGCTGGAACAGAATTACCGCTCGACCCCACAGATTCTGGCGGCGGCCTCGGGGTTGATCGCCGCCAATGCCGGGCGGCTTGGCAAGACCCTCTGGACCGAGGCCGGACCGGGCGAGAAGGTCCGGCTGATCGGCCATTGGGACAGCGAGGCCGAAGCCCGCTGGATCGGCGAAGAAATCGAGGCCCTTCAGGGCGGACATCGACACGCGTTGGCTGAGGTCGGTCTCAATGACATCGCTATCCTCGTGCGGGCCAGCCATCAGATGCGGGCCTTCGAGGACCGGTTCATGACCATCGGCCTGCCCTATCGGGTGATCGGTGGACCGCGATTCTACGAACGCGCCGAAATCCGCGACGCCATGGCCTATTTCCGGCTGGTGGTCGGCCCCGAGGACGATCTGGCCTTTGAACGCATCGTCAACACCCCAAAGCGCGGACTGGGTGACAAGGCGGTGCAGACCATTCAGGGGGTGGCGCGGCAGAATGGCGTGTCCCTGCTTGAGGGCGCGGGGATCGTGGTCGAGGAAGGCCATCTGGGCGGCAAGGGGCTGGCCAATCTGCGCGATTTCATGGCCTCGATCGGGCGCTGGCATGCCGATGCCATCGACAGCGCGGTCAGCCATGTCGAACTGGCTGAACGGATTCTGGACGAATCGGGCTATACGGCGATGTGGCAGAACGACAAGTCGCCCGATGCGCCGGGACGTCTGGAAAACCTCAAGGAGCTGGTCAAGGCGCTGGAGGAATTCGATAATCTTCAGGGCTTTCTGGAACATGTGGCGCTGGTCATGGATCGCGACGACGGGGCAGCGGGCGAACAGGTCAGCATCATGACGCTGCATGCCGCCAAGGGGCTGGAATTTCCGGTCGTGTTCCTTCCGGGATGGGAGGATGGGCTGTTCCCCAACCAGCGCGCCATGGACGAGGACGGTACCAGGGGCCTGGAGGAAGAACGTCGGCTGGCCTATGTCGGCCTTACCCGCGCCGAACGGCTGGCGACGATCAGCTTTGCGGGCAACCGGCGGCTTTACGGGCAGTGGCAAAGCTCGATGCCGTCTCGCTTTGTCGATGAACTGCCCGCCGAACATGTCGAGGTGCTGACCCCGCCCGGCTTGTATGGCGGCGGCTATGGCGCGGCCATGGCCTTTGCAGGGGCGAATGCGGGAACCGACATGCATGACCGCGCCGCAAAGGCCGATGTCTATAACTCGCCCGGATGGAAGCGGATGCAGGCGCAGGCTGCGGCGCGCAAGGCACCTGTGCAGCGCACGCCACTGACCATCGACGCCGAACCGGCTGCGCGTTTCAGCGTCGGTGACAGCGTGACCCACGCGAAGTTCGGAGAGGGCCGGATCATGGGCATGGCCGAGGATACGCTGACCGTGCAGTTCCCGGCCGGGTTCAAAAACGTCAAGGCCGCCTATGTGCAGCCGACCGGGGATGATCAGGACGTTCCGTTTTAACCCGAATTATGCATGAGGAGTTGGTGAGACTGGCTTAACTACTTGAAGAGCTGTAGTTTTATGGTTCCTACACCCAAAGCCGCAGTTCTTCAGGATGCCGAGCCTCACCATGGATGTTTCTACACCCTCTCGTCTGTGTTTGTCACCGGTCAATGGCAAGCAGGTCCTGCTCGGATTTGAGGGTGCCGACATGAGTTCCGACGCTGGGCTGATGCTGTTGCGGGAGATCGAGCGCCGTGAAGGTCTG
>NZ_JBKEBL010000286.1:0-6447 GCF_047973135.1 Paracoccus sp. (in: a-proteobacteria) | reverse complement strand
GTCCCCGACCCCCAGATCGGCAATGATTCCCTCGACCGCCGAGACCTGACCTGCGCCTCCGTCAATCAGCAGCAGGTCGGGCCAGGCCTCGGTCTGGCGGTCGGGATCCTCTTTCAGCAGGCGTTGAAAGCGGCGGGTCAGAACCTCTTTCCTCATGCCGAAATCGTCGCCGGGCGTGATCTCGGTCCCCTTGATGTTGAACTTGCGATACTGGTTTTTGACATACCCTTCCGGCCCCGCGACGATCATGCCGCCGACCGCATTCGTGCCCATGATGTGACTGTTGTCGTAAACCTCGATCCGGCGGGGCGGGGCGGGCAGGTCAAAAGCCTCGGCGATCCCCTCAAGCAGCCGCGCCTGCGCCGCGCTTTCCGACATGCGGCGTCCCAGGCTTTCGCGGGCATTGCGCAAGGCGTTGGTCACAAGCTCGAATTTCTCGCCGCGTTGAGGTACGGCGATTTCGACCCGGCGGCTGGCACGCTGGGACAGAACCTCGGCGGTCAGCTCGGGGTCTTCGGCACCATGGGACAGCAGAATGGCGCGGGGCGGCGGCTTGTCGTCGTAAAATTGCAGCAGAAAGGCCTGTATCACCTCGTCCGCCGATTCAGCGCCCCCCAACCGGGGATAGAAATCGCGGTTCCCCCAGCTTTGATTGCCACGGATGAAAAACACCTGCACGCAGGCCTGCCCGCTTTCCATGTGCAGGGCGATGATGTCGGCCTCGGCGACGCCGCGCGGGTTGATGGCCTGCACCGATTGCACCGAGGTCAGCGCCTTGATCCGGTCGCGCAGGGCGGCGGCGCGCTCATATTCCATCGCCTCGGCTGCCTTGGCCATGTCCTTTGCCAGTTGCGCCTGAATGGCGGTGCTTTTCCCCTGCAGGAAGCGTTCCGCATCGCCGACCAGCCCGGCATAGTCCTCGTGGCTGATCCGGCCGACACAGGGCGCGCTGCACCGTTTGATCTGATATTGCAGACAGGGGCGGGTGCGCGATTCAAAGGTCGAATCGGTGCAGTTGCGCAGCAGGAACACGCGCTGCAACTGCGCCAGAGTCCGGTTCACTGCGCCCGCGCTGGCAAAGGGGCCGTAGTAGTCGCCCTTTTCCGACTTCGCGCCGCGGTGTTTCCTGATCTGCGGAAAGTCGTGGCTTTTGGCGACAAGGATATTCGGAAAGGATTTGTCGTCGCGCAGCAGCACATTGTAGCGCGGCTTCAACTGCTTGATCAGGTTCTGTTCCAGCAGCAGGGCCTCGGTCTCGGTCCGGGTGGTCAGGAACATCATCGAATGCGTCTCGCGGATCATCCGGGCGATGCGCCCCGAATGCCCCGAGGGCCGCGCATAGTTCGACACGCGTGCCTTCAGATCACGCGCCTTTCCGACATACAGAACCGCGCCCTGCGCATCCAGCATCCGATAGACGCCAGGGCTGCCGTCGAGCGTGCGAAGATAGTTCTGTATCAGCGCGTGGCCGGTTTTCTGTGACATGGCATCGACCAAGTGATTCCCCTACGGGCTGCAAGGTTTGAAGTCTGAATGCAAGGATTAACCTGTCCACGGAATCTGTGGATAACTCTGTGGAGGGGCTGTGAGACAAGACGGGTTGGGCCAGCAATCGTTACAGTTTTGTAAAGATGCCCGTTTTTTGGGCAATAGAAAACCTCATTGATAATACACGATTTTTTTAAATGTGGCAGATAGACAACTGAAATCCGGGGCAGAATTCGTGAACGGTGCAACATTACCTTGCGGAAAGTGGACAAAGACCGGATGTCTGGTACAAACCTTGGCTTTTAGCTGTCCTGAATGTCGGGCGTTCGCCAGCCCAGATGCTGCCCGCCATCGACGCAGATCAACTGCCCGGTCACGGCTTTCGCGTCCAGCAGATAACCCAGTGCCGCCGTCACATCCCCCGGATCCGCGCCCCGTTTCAGAATGGTCGCCGCACGCTGTGCCGCGAAATGCTGCGGTGTTTGGCGATGCCCGATCATCGTCGGGCCGGGGCCGATGGCGTTGACGCGGATGTCGGGGGCCAGCGCCTGCGCCGCCGTCCGGGTCAGCGCCCACAGCCCGGCCTTGGCCAGCGAATAAGTCATGAACTCTGGCGTTGGCTTCATCACGCGCTGATCGGCCATATTGACCACCAGCGCGGCGGCGACGGGTTCGCCATTGCCGTCCGGTGCCGCCTTCGGGGCCTGGGTGGCAAAGGACTGGATCAACTGGAACGGCGCGCGCAGATTCGAGCCGACATGCCGGTCCCAGCTTTCCATGGTGGCGCTGCGGATATTGTCATATTCGAAGATCGAGGCATTGTTGACCAGCACCGTAACCTGCCCCATCGCGCCCGCCACTTGCGGCACCAGCGCAGCCGTTGCCTCGTGATCCAGCAGATCGGCCTGAAAAACCTGCGCACGGACCCCTGTCGCGCGGGCCTCGGCGGCGGTATCGGCGGCCTCGGTTGCGGAACGGTCGTAATGGATGGCGACGTCATATCCGCGCCCGGCCAGATACAACGCCATGGCCCGGCCCAGCCGCCGCGCCGCGCCCGTGACCAGTGCGACCGTCACAGCAGCACGCAGACATAGGCGGCATAGATCGCCAGCAATCCCACCCCGGCCAGCCGCGAGATCGGGATGCCCCGGAACAGGAAAGGGGCCAGAAGCAGAGAGCTGCCCAGCATCACCCACAGATCCAGATGCAGCATGCTCGCGGGGACGGGCAGAGGCTGAACCGTGGCGGTGATGCCCAGAATCGCCAGAATGTTAAAGATGTTCGACCCGACGACATTCCCAAGCGCCAGATCCGCCCGCCCCCGCAGGGCCGAGGCGACCGAGGCAGCCATTTCCGGCAGCGAGGTGCCGATCGCCACCAGTGTCAGCCCGATGACCGTTTCGCTGATCCCGAAAAGGCGGGCGATGTCGGTCGCGCCGGCCACCAGCAACTGCGCCCCGACCGGCAGAGCGACCAGACCCACGGCCAGCCAGATCGCGATCTTGCGGCCCGTGGCGCCGGCTTCGGCCCCCTCGATCTCGGCCCGCACCTCGCGCTGCGCGGTGGCAAGCTGCCGCCACAGTACCGCGACCAGCGCCAGCAGCAGCGCGCAGCCCTCGACCCGTCCGATCCGGCCTGTAAAGGCCAGCCCGATTACCAGAACCGAGGCCGCAATCATCATCGCCCAGCTTTCGCGCAGATCGTGCCCCTTGGTCACGATCCCCGACACCAGCGCGCTGCCCCCGAGGATCATCAGCACATTTGCGATATTCGATCCGACCGCATTGCCCAGGGCGATGTCGGTCGAACCCTTCAGCGCCGCCGACAGCGACACGATCAGTTCCGGTGCCGAGGTGCCAAAGGCCACCACCGTCAGCCCCACGACCAGAGGCGTCACCCCCAGCCGCAGCGACAGGTTGACCGCCCCCTTCACCAGTTGGTCGCCCCCCAGAACCAGCAAGGCCAGCCCAGCCAGCACCAACGCAAGATCACCGATCACGACGCGAAATCCCCAGCATTTTCTTGAGAAACCGGCGGAAACCGGGGCCGCTGAACAGGGCCAGCCCGACAATGACCAGCAGAAAGACGATGACGATGCGGACGCTCATCCCCCGGCACCGAACCGGGCGAAGGCCGCGCGTTCCTCTGCGGCATCCAGCAGTGCATCTGCCGACAGCCCCAGCCGCCGGAACAGCGACCGGCGCGGAGCCAGCACCGAAAACCGGGTCTTGTCGCCGTAAAGTTCCTTCATCTTCGGAACCAGATGACCGATTCCATCGGCCAGCCCCAGCCTGACCGCTTCGCGCCCGGCCCAAAATTCGCCGGTGAACAGATCGCGCCCCTGTGCCAGCCGGTCGCCCCGGCGCGCGCTGACATGGGCCCTGAACGCCTCGTGGATCGGCTCAAGCACATTGCGCAGCCGCGCCACGTCATCGGGATTTTCGGGGCGGAAGGGATCCAGCGTCGATTTCGACACGCCGGCAGTATGCACCCGCCGCTCGATCCCCCAGCGGGCGATCAGTTCCTGAAAGCCGAAGCCGGCCGAAATGACCCCGATGGATCCCAGAACCGAACTGTCATCCGCCCAGATATGATCCCCGGCGCAGGCCAGCCAATACCCGCCTGAAGCCGCCATATCCTCGACAAAGGCATGAACCGGCAGCCCTGTTTCACCGGCCAGCCGCCGGATCCGCGCCGCAATCAGCGAGGATTGCACCGGCGACCCGCCCGGAGAGTTGATGGCAAGCGCCACGGCGACAGGCTTGCCCTTGCGAAAGGCCCGCTCGATCAGCGGGGCAAGCGCGGCGTCGTTCAGCCCCCGGCCCGCGATGCCGATGGCACCCTGCAGGCGAAGTACGGCGACTTTCGGACCGCGCTCAAGAACTCGGTGAAGGATGGGTATACGCATGGGCAGAGACATATGCCGTCGCCCGCGCCGCGACAAGGCCGAGAAGGATCATGATCGCGCGGGGCGAATGGTGTCGCCGGGCATGAAGGTCGGCGTCAACTGGATGATACGATCCTCGGGCGCGGCCTCTTTTCCCGCCACCAGCCGCGCGGCGCGTCGCCCGATCTCGACCCGGCGCGCATCGGTGGTGGTCAGCCGCACCGGCAGACCGTCCAGCAGATCGACCCCGTTGAACCCCGCCAGCCCGATCCGACCGGGAATGTCATAGCCCTTGTCCAGACAGTGCAGCAACCCGCCCGCGCCGATCATGTCGTTCGAGAAATACAGGAAATCCAGATCCGGCGCGCGGCTCAGGATGCGCTCGGTCAGTTCGCGACCCTTCAGCAGCGACGATCCCCCCTGATAATATTCCCGCGCCTCAAGCTGCACCCCGGCGGCGTTCAGCCCCTCTTCAAAGCCCAGCAGCCTTTTGCGGGCGCGGTGATCCTCGGGCATATGCGTGCCCACGAACCCGATCCGGCGATACCCTGCGGCAACGATCCGCGCCGCCATCTCGCGCCCGGCGCGGTTATGCGAGATCCCGACCAGAGTGTCGATCGCCTTGCCGTCGGTATCCATGATCTCGACCACCGGGATGCCCGAACTGGACAGCATCGCCCGCGAGGCATTGCTGTGCTCCAACCCCGCCAAAATCACCCCCGAGGGCCGCCAGGACAGCATGTCATACAGCACCAGCTCCTCTCGCGCGGGCGAATAATTGGTGACGCCGATCACCGGTTGCAGACCGGTATCGTCCAGTTCTGCCGAGATTCCGCCCAACACATCGGGAAAGACCAGATTGGACAGCGACGGAATGACCACCGCGATCAGATTCACCCGCTGACTGGCCAGCCCCCCGGCGATCTTGTTGGGCACATAGCCCAAGGTCTTGGCGGCGGTCAGCACCTTTTCGCGGGTGGCCGCCGAAACATCCCCCCGGTTGCGCAGGACACGGCTGACAGTCATCTCGGACACGCCCGACGCCTCGGACACATCACGCAGGGTCAGAGGGCGGCGGGGACGTTGAACGGTCATTGAGAACCAGATTGAATACTGTGACGACACGGATGTTAGCGCATGGCAAAGACCGCGACAACCTTGCCAAATGGTCGCAACCTTGCGAAAAGACGCCGACGGCCCCGTGGCTCAACTGGATAGAGCAGCCCCCTCCTAAGGGGCAGGTTACAGGTTCAAGTCCTGTCGGGGTCACCAAATTATCTATTGAGATCAAATCGCTACCAGAGCGGCCCTGTGGCTTCATGCCGTAGGTTGCATGATTTTCCGGTATATTTCGTGCGGAATCCCGGCTGCGTCTGTACAAAACCTGTACAGTTTGCTGCTCATTGCGTGCCCGCTATCCGGTGCGGGCCAAATGAAAACCCCGGTTCGGCGGCAACCGAAACCGGGGTAAAAGTTCATATAAAGGCATCCAGCCTTCCCAACGCTTATAGCATCTCGAAAGAGATGCCGTCCAGAAAAGAGGTGCTGGCATGACGCAGCATCTTACGCACGGCGGCCTTCCTGAGGGCATGACACGCTGGCAGTTCTTTGGGCTGATCGAGAGCGCCCGACGCCAGCTCGGCCTCAGCAAGGGTGCAATCGCCTATCTGAAGGTCTCGATCTCCAACACGATAGACGAGGATTTTCTTGCAGGCCGGATTTGTAGCTTCTGGACTTCGGTCACGAAGATTGCCGCGCAGGCGGGACTGGACCGGCGGCAGGTTGCCCGCATCGAGGGCGATTGGGTTGAGCGTGGGCTGCTGGCGAAATCAGCTTCTGACCACAGCCGTCGCGGCGGTTCCCGCAGAGAAGGAAAGATTGGCCACGAATTCGGGATCCATCTCGCGCCTTTGATCGCGCGCGCCGCCGAGATCAGAGCCGCCGCCCGCAAGGCAGCATTTGAAGAAGAGAAAGCCGAACGACTGCGCGCCCGGATAAAGAAGCTATTCGGTGACATCCGCAGGCTTGGTTTCGACCGTGCGATGGACGCCGCCGAGGATGTTCTGCCCAAT
>NZ_JBKEBL010000145.1:0-2340 GCF_047973135.1 Paracoccus sp. (in: a-proteobacteria) | reverse complement strand
TCACCGACATCGTCGTGCTGGTGGTCGCCGCCGATGACGCGGTGATGCCGCAGACGGTCGAGGCGATCAACCATGCCAAGGCGGCCAAGGTGCCGATGATCATCGCGATCAACAAGTTGGACAAGCCCGACGCCGAACCCGACAAGTTGCGCACCGCGCTGCTGCATCAGGAAGTGATCGTCGAAAAGCTGTCGGGTGACGTGCAGGATGTCGAAGTTTCGGCCAAGACCGGTCAGGGACTGGACGACTTGCTGGAAGCCATCGCCCTGCAGGCCGAAATCCTGGAACTGCGGGCGAATCCCGACCGCGCCGCACAAGGTGCCGTGATCGAGGCGCAGCTTGACGTGGGCCGCGGCCCGGTCGCGACGGTTCTGGTCCAGCATGGCACGCTGAAGCGCGGCGACATCTTCGTCGTCGGCGAACAGTGGGGCAAGGTCCGCGCGCTGATCAACGACAAGGGCGAGCGTGTGGACGAGGCGGGCCCCTCGGTTCCGGTCGAGGTTCTGGGCCTGAACGGCACGCCCGAGGCGGGCGATGTGCTGAACGTCGTCGAGACCGAGGCCCAGGCCCGCGAGATCGCCGATTACCGCATCCAGCAGACCAAGGACAAACGTGCCGCAGCCGGTGCCGCGACGACGCTGGAACAGTTGATGGCCAAGGCCAAGGCAGATGAAAGTGTGGCCGAATTGCCGGTGGTCATGAAGGCCGACGTGCAGGGTTCGGCCGAGGCGATCGTGCAGGCGCTGGAAAAGGTCGGCAACGACGAGGTGCGCGTCCGCGTGCTGCATTACGGAGTTGGCGCGATCACCGAATCGGATATCGGTCTGGCCGAGGCGTCGAACGCGCCGGTCATCGGCTTCAACGTCCGCGCCAATACCCCGGCCCGCAACTCAGCCAACCAGAAGGGTGTCGAGATCCGCTATTACTCGGTCATCTATGACCTGGTGGATGACATCAAGGCGGCGGCCTCGGGTCTGTTGTCGGCAGAGGTGCGCGAACATTTCATCGGCTATGCCGAAATCAAGGAAGTGTTCAAGGTCACGGGCGTCGGCAAGGTCGCGGGCTGTCTGGTCACCGAGGGCGTTGCCCGCCGTTCCGCCGGGGTTCGCCTGCTGCGCGACAACGTGGTGATCCACGAGGGCACGCTGAAGACGCTGAAACGCTTCAAGGACGAGGTCAAAGAGGTCCAGTCCGGACAGGAATGCGGTATGGCGTTCGAGAATTACGACGATATTCGTCAGGCCGATGTCATCGAGATCTTTGAACGCGAAGAGGTTGAGCGCAGCCTGTAGGCCGGGCTTACCGCCCTGGAACAGGAAAGGGGCACCATAAGGTGCCCCTTTTTTATGACACCAGAGAGGATTAACAAAAACAATTACTTGGTCACGGGCTTCCCGGAAAAGGTCTGCGTTCCGACACGAACAACGACGGTCCCATCCGGTTCGCGACGTTCAAACAGTCCCTGCACCAGTATGTAACTACCTATCAATATCGTACGAATCATCAGTCTGTCTCCCAACCCTGTAAAAGTTTCGCACAAAATTGATTAAAATGAAGCAAAAATTCATCGAAAGGTTGTGGTCGCGGTCAGGACTGGCCACAATTTTGTATCCGGATGACGCGATTTTGTTTCCTAAAGCCACATTTGCAGCACCGGGATCAGCGGAATATCCGCTGCCGGCATCGGATAGCCACGCAGTTCCCTGGGCCTGACCCATGACAGGGTCTGCCCCTCGCGCGGATGGACAATGCCATTCCATTTGCGGCAGGCGTAAAGCGGCATCAGCAGGTGAAAATCGTCGTAGCTGTGGCTGGCAAAGGTCAGTGGAGCAAGGCAGGATTGCCATGTGTCGATGCCCAGTTCCTCGTGCAATTCGCGGATCAGCGCGGCCTCGGGGGTTTCGCCTTGTTCGACCTTGCCGCCCGGAAATTCCCACAGCCCGGCCATGGGTTTGCCCTCGGGGCGCTGTGCCAGAAGCACGCGCCCGTCGGGATCGATCAGCGCAACGGCGGCGACCAGAACCGTTTTCACGAACGGTAATCCGCGTTGATGTCGATATAGCCATGGGTCAGGTCACAGGTCCACACAGTCCGCGCCCCCTGCCCCAGCCCCAGATCCACCGCGATCAACAGGTTCTGGTTCTTCATATAGGCGCTTGCCGCAGCCTCGTCATAGCCGGGCGCGCGCCAGCCATGTTCGGCCAGCACCATATCGCCAAAGCGGATGGTCAGCCGGTCGCGATCCGCCGCAGCACCGGATTTGCCGACTGCCGCAACAATCCGACCCCAATTGGCATCCTCGCCCGCAATGGCGGTCTTGACCAGCGGAGAGTTGGCGAT
>NZ_JBKEBL010000009.1:0-1582 GCF_047973135.1 Paracoccus sp. (in: a-proteobacteria) | reverse complement strand
GTGACCGGCGACGATACCCGCGCCTTTCCGCCCTTCGTCGATGGTGAAAGCGCCTATTTCGCGGCGCTGAACCACGGAAAGCAGTCCATCGCGCTGGATCTGAAAACCGACGGGGATCGCGCCATCTTCGAGGCGCTTCTGGCGCGCTCTGATGTGGTGCTGGAGAATTTCCGCCCCGGTGTGATGGAAAAGCTGGGCTATGGCTGGCAGGCGCTGCATGAACGCCTGCCACGGCTGATCTATGGCGCGGTGTCGGGCTTTGGCCATACCGGCCCCGAAGCCGGCAAGCCCGCCTATGACATGGTGGTGCAGGCGCGCGGCGGGGTGATGGCGATCACCGGCGAGGCCGGCGGCCCGCCCGTGCGGGTGGGCGCGTCCATAGGCGATGTGGTGGCGGGCATGTATCTGACTCAGGGCATTCTGGCTGCGCTGATCGCGCGCGGGACGACGGGACAGGGGCAGAAGATCGACATCTCGATGCTGGATGCGCAACTGGCGATTCAGGAACATGCCATCGCCATCACCGGCGCGACCGGCACGGCGCCCGGCCCGACCGGTGCGCGCCATCCCACCATCACGCCCTTTGCGACCTATCGCGCCGAAGACGGCTTTGTGGTCATCGCGGCGGGCAATGACGCGATTTTCCGGCGGCTGTGCGATGTGCTTGGGCTGGACACGCTGGCCGACGACCCGGCCTTTTCGACCAACGCAGCCCGTTGCGACCGGCCCGATCTGCTGAAACGCCTGATCGAATCGGTTACGCTGACGCAGAATGTCGCCCATTGGATCACCGCGTTCGAGGCGGCGGGCGTGCCGACCGGCAAGGTGCAGGACATGGCCGAAGTGCTGCGCGACCCGCAGCTTCTGGCCCGCAACATGGTGGTGCATCTGGAACCGTCGCAAGGCGGTGCGCGCTTTATCGCCTCGGGCAATCCGATCAAGATGTCCGACCTGCCCGACACCGGCCATCACGCCCCCGCCTCGCCGCTGGATGGTGATCGCCAGACGATCCTTGACTGGCTGGCACAGCAAAAGGCCGATGCCTGACCGGCGCATCCCCGGCCCCGGCCCATAGCCTGACGACTTTCTTTTGATTATGTTGTCAGGCTATAATCCTTTGATTTTACGCTGATGCTGCGCCAATTTGATGATCAAATCGGCTTCCGTCAGCTATATTGTCCGGGGGCCGGGGGCAGCGCCGTTTCGCGGTAATCCAGCAACAGCCTGCCGGGGCTGCCATAGAAATTGCCGGGGCCGATCTGGCTGGTCAGGCCGTATCGTTCAAGCTGGGTCATGACCTGCGGAGCGACGTCCAGAAGGACCAGCCGCACGCCGGTCTGCTGCATGCGGCGGGCGGTGACGCGCAGCATCTGTGCCGCCGAAAAATCGACGCCGCTGATGGCCGAGGCCTCGATGCAGAGCCAGCGCAACTCGCCGCCCACGCGATTCTCGATCAGCGCGATATCGTCGGCAAAGGCCTGCATATTGGCGTAATACAGGCTGTGGGTGAAATGATAGGCGATCAGCCCCGGCAGGAATTGCCGCGCCGAGGCGACCGGGTGATAGGACCACTGCGCGGCGT
>NZ_JBKEBL010000029.1:0-3176 GCF_047973135.1 Paracoccus sp. (in: a-proteobacteria) | reverse complement strand
TCGTTCATCGACTTGATCCAGGCGTCGATGGCCGGCTGGCCGGCGTCGTGCCATTCGCCAAGCCCGTCCTCGGGGATGACGGTGATGGTGCTGCCGCTGTCGATCGCGGCCTGACGCACATCCATTTCGGCCTTGTCGAAGGCATCACCCGCCAGAGGCGCAAGATTCACGCCGGTATTGTCGTCGATGATCTTTTTCAGATCGTCGGGCAGCGCGTCATATTTCGCCTGATTCATCACCAGAGCGAAAACCGAGGTCGAGATCCCGCCATCCTCGACGCCGAATTCGGTGTGATCCTTGGCAATTTCCTGCAGGCGCAGCGAACCCGACACCTCCCACGGCAGAACCGCGCTGTCGATGACGCCCGTGCTCAGCGCCTGCGGCAGTTCCGGCACCGGCATGCCGACCGGCGTTGCGCCAAAGGCGGCCAGAACGTCGGTCATCGCGCGCGACGGGGTGCGCACCTTCAGCCCCTTCATGTCGGCCAGTTTCTCGACTTTCTTGCCCTTGATATGGACCTTGTAGGCAGCGGGCGCGTGGATCAGCAGCGGATGCACGCCGCGCAATTCGTCATTCAGGTATTTCGCCTGATATTCCTGCAACGCCATGGTGGTTTCCTTCGCCGTACCGGCGACGAAGGGCAGTTCGAACACCTCGGCCTTGGGGAAACGGCCGGGGGTATAGCCCAGAACCGTCCAGGCAATATCGATCACGCCATCGCGGGCCTGATCGTAAAGCTGCGGAGGCTTGCCGCCCAATTGCATCGACGGATAGATCTGCACGTCGATCCGGCCACCCGACTGTTCCTCGATCGCCTTTTCCCAGGGCTCAAGAACACCTTTCTGGATCGGGGCCTCGGGTGACAGGAAGTGTTCGACGCGCAGCGTAACCTCCTGCGCGGCGGCTACACCTGCGATTGTCGCAAACGCGACCGTGGCAAGCAAAAGTTTCTTCATGGTCTTCCTCCCTGTTCAGGTCAATTCCGGGCCTGCCACGCAGCATCGCCCGTATTCGTTCCAAGTGCAATGATTTGCACCCAATCATGGCCCGGAGCAAGGCGCGTCAAGGCCCCGGCCAGTGTTTCGGTATCGCTGGCCGCCACTTCGGCAAGCGCCGCAGCGACGATTTTCAACGCCTCGGGGCGGGGCATCTGGCGCGCCAGATAGAACCCTGCCGCCTCGGCCAGCATGGCACCGCGATCCCGTGCAAATGTCTCGGCGATGCGGTCGGGGCGCGGGGCGATGGTCTTGGCCAGGGCCAGCGCAAGACGCAGCGCCGCCCCCGTGCGGATGATCATTTCGGGCAGCGTATGCCATTCCAGCGCCAGCGCAGCACCGTCGCGTTCCTGCGCATGGACCATCGCCTGATACAGCGGCCCGACCGCCCCGGCGTTCAGTCGCGCAAGGCTGACCAGCGCTTCGGCCGCGACCGGGTTCGATTTCTGCGGCATGGTCGAGGATCCGCCACCGGTGCCCGCGCTGACCTCGGCGATTTCCGACTGGCCCAGCAGGATCAGATCGGCCCCGATCTTGCCAAGCGAGCCAGTGACCAGCGCCAGCCAGCCGCCCAGTTCGGCGATGACATCGCGGGTCGAATGCCAGGGAATATCGGGGGCGCCAAGGCCAAGCTGTGCCGCCATCGCGTGCCGGACTTCGGCCATGCGCGGGGCCAGTGCCGCCCCCGTTCCCGCCGCGCCATACAACGATACGTTCAGTACGCGCGGGCGCAGCTCGTCAAGGCGCTCAAGGTGCCGCAGCAGAGGCGCGCGCCAGACCGCGATCTTGGCCCCCAGCGTCGTCGGCGCGGCGATCTGATAGCGGGTGCGCGCCGGGATCGGCTGATCGGCATATTCATCCGCCTTCGCCGCCAGAACCGCGATGACATCGTCCAGCCGCGTCTGGATGATCCGCAGCGCCTGAACCAGTTGCAGAACCAGCCCGGTATCCTGAATATCCTGCGAGGTCGCGCCGAAATGCGCCCATTGGCCATGTTCGCCGCAGGCCGATTTCAGCGCCCCCGCGAGGGCTTGTGCCGCGATGCCCGCCGTCGCGGTCGCGGCGATCAGGCTGTCGGGGTCAAGGACCAGCCCCTCGGCGATCCGCGCAATGGCCGCGGCGGCATCCTGCGGGATGATCCCCAGTTCCCCCTGCACGCGGGCCAGCGCCGCCTCGGCCCGCAGCATCGCCGAAAGCTGGGCGGGCGTTTCCATCACGCCGCCCAGTTCGGGATCGCCGAAAAGTCCCTGTGTCAGGGTCATGCGGCGCGCAGCCCAAGTATCTGCCGCGCCTGCTGAAAACTGGCAACGGGGCGCTGGTATTTCTCGCACAGCTTTGCCGCGCGGCGGACCAGCGCCGCGTTCGAAGGGGCCAGCGTGTCACGGTCGATGCGAACGTTGTCCTCAAGCCCGGTGCGCGCATGCCCGCCCGAGGAAATCGCCCATTCGTTAATCACGATCTGGTTCGGCCCGATTCCCGCCGCACACCATGCCGCATCCTCGCCGAACAGACGTTTGACGGTGTGGATGTAATAGTCGAACACATCGCGATCGACCGGCATCGCGTTCTTGACACCCATCACGAACTGCACATAGGGCCGGTCCTTGATGCGCCCGTCCTTCCACATCTTATGCGCCTGAAGGATATGGGACAGGTCAAAGGCCTCGATCTCGGGCTTGACGTCATGGGCCACCATCTCGCTGGCCAGCCAGTCCACCAGATCGGGCGGATTCTCGTACACCCGCGTCGGAAAATTGTTCGAGCCGACCGACAGGCTGGCCATGTCGGGCGCGAGGGGCAGCATCCCGCCCCGCGCGTTCCCCGCACCCGACCGTCCACCCGTTGAAAGCTGCACGATCATGCCGGGGCAGTGCTTTTCCAGCCCCTCTTTCAGCGCCGCGAAACGGTCGGGGTCGCTGGTCGGCTTGCCCTCGTCGTCGCGGACGTGGCAATGCGCGATGGTCGCGCCGGCCTCGAACGCCTCTTGCGTGGATTCGATCTGTTCCGCGATGGTGATCGGAACCGCCGGGTTGTTGTCCTTGGTCGGCAGGGATCCGGTGATCGCCACGCAGATGATGCAGGGGTGTGTCATGGCTTGCCCTCAGATGTCGAACAAGACGGGTTCGCCGTCGCCCTGCACACGGATGTCAAAGCGCTCGACGGTCTTGCCGTCGCGTGCGG
>NZ_JBKEBL010000281.1:0-3863 GCF_047973135.1 Paracoccus sp. (in: a-proteobacteria) | reverse complement strand
GGTGAGTTGCATCGAGATGAAGATGGCCGGGATGGTATAGGCGTTGATGAGCACGACATATTGCGCGACCTGCGTATAGGTGATGCCCTTCATCCCGCCCAGAACGGCATAGCAGAACACCAGCCCCGCGCCGATCCACAGCCCGGTCGCGTTCGACACCTCAAGATACCGCGCAAAGGTGACGCCCACACCGGTCATCTGCCCGATCACATAGGTGATCGAGATGATCAGCAGACAGATCACGCCAATGATGCGCGCGGTCTGGCTGTAGAAACGGTCGCCGATAAATTCCGGCACGGTGAACTTGCCGAATTTTCGCAGATAGGGTGCCAGCAGCATCGCCAGCAGAACATAACCGCCCGTCCAGCCCATCAGATAGGTGCTGTTGTCATAGCCGGTAAAGGCGATCAGCCCGGCCATCGAGATGAAGGACGCCGCCGACATCCAGTCGGCCGCCGTGGCCATGCCGTTCATGACCGGGCTGACCCCCCGGTTGGCCGCATAAAATTCGGCCGTCGATCCGGCCCGCGCATAGATCGCGATGCCGATATACACTGCAAAGGACAGGCCGATGAAGATCAGGTTCAGGGTAAACTGGCTCATGGGTCTGCCCTCCTTATTCGTCTACGCCGTGGTCACGGTCCAGCTTGTTCATCCGGGCCGCATAGAAAAAGATCAGCACGATAAAGACCAGGATCGAGCCCTGTTGCGCGAACCAGAAGCCCAGATCGGTGCCTCCGATCCTTATTCCTGAAATCATGGGCCGCAGGATGATCCCGAAGCCATAAGAGACCAGTGCCCATACCGCCAGACAAATCCAGATGATCCGGATATTCGCCTTCCAGTAGGCATTCGATGATGTTTTGTCATTCATGATCGTCGGTCCTCCCTCTTGAAGCACAGGCCGCCTTGACATGACGGACCCCCCCGGCGGCAAAGGCGGGTACGCATTTGGCCCCCTGCGCTGTCAGGCGCAGAGGGCCGGTGACTTTTACCCTCCCCCGCGCATGGTCAGGGGATACGCGATGCAGGGCCGTGGCGGATCGGTGATCTTTCCCATGCCCTGCACCCCTTTCAGTGAGACGAGGCTTCGGCCGCGCCGATGCCGGTTTCAGAACGCACCTGCTGGGCAAGAAAGCCCGCCCGGTCGATGCGTGCGCGTTCGCCGTTGTCCATCTTCGACACCAGCCAGATCCCCAGGAAGGCCAGCGTCATCGAGAACAGCGCGGGCGAAGTATAGGGGAAGGGCGCGGTACCGACTTCGTGGCCAAGCGTGGCCTCCCAGACCGAGGGCGACAGGATCGTCAGCACCACGGACGAGATCAGGCCAAGGAAACCGCCTGTGACCGCGCCCTTGGTGGTGCAGTCTTTCCACAGAACCGACATGAACAGCACCGGGAAGTTGGCCGAAGCGGCGACCGCGAAGGCCAGCGACACCATGAAGGCGATGTTCTGGTTCTTGAAGGCGATGCCCAGAACCACCGCGATGGCCCCAAGGCACAGCGTGGTGATCCGCGACACCCGCAATTCTGCCAGGCTGTCCGCCTTGCCGCCCTTCAGGACGGTGGCGTAAAGGTCGTGGCTGACTGCGGATGCGCCTGACAGGGTCAGACCGGCGACGACCGCAAGGATGGTCGCGAAGGCCACGGCCGAAATGAAGCCCAGAAAGACGTTGCCGCCCACTGCCTTGGCCAGATGCACGGCAGCCATGTTGTTGCCGCCTACCAGCTTGCCATCGGCCGCCACGAAATCGGGGTTGGTCAGCACGAAGGTGATGGCACCGAAACCGATGATGAAGGTCAGCAGATAGAAATAGCCGATCCAGGTGGTTGCCCACATAACCGACTTGCGTGCCTCTTTGGCACTGGGCACGGTGAAGAAACGCATCAGGATATGCGGCAGGCCGGCAGTGCCGAACATCAGCGCCATGCCAAAGCTGATGGCCGAGATCGGATCCTTGATGAAGGTGCCCGGCCCCATGATCGACTGACCGGCAGTCGCGGCATCTTCGGCGGTAGCGCCGCCGGCGGCGGCAATGTCGGTCTTGGCCTTGACGGCGGCCGAGAACAGCGCCTCGGGGCTGAAGCCGTATTTCCACATCACCGCAAGGGCCATGAAGGACGCGCCACCCAGCAGAAGGCAGGCCTTGATGATCTGCACCCAGGTCGTCGCGGTCATGCCGCCGAACAGCACATAGATCATCATCAGCGCGCCGACGATGACGACGGCCATCCAGTAATCCAGACCGAACAGCAGCTCGATCAGCGATCCGGCACCGACCATTTGCGCGATCAGATAGAAACAGACCACGACCAGCGTGCCCGAAGCCGCAAAGATCCGGACCGGAGCCTGCGCGAAACGGAAGGCCGCCACATCGGCAAAGGTGAACTTGCCCAGGTTGCGCAGCCGCTCGGCCATCAGGAAGGTCAGGATCGGCCAGCCGACAAGGAAGCCGATCGAATAGATCAGCCCGTCATAACCCGAGGTCATGACCGCCGCCGAAATCCCCAGGAAGGACGCCGCCGACATATAGTCGCCCGCAATCGCCAGCCCGTTCTGGAACCCGGTGATGCCGCCGCCCGCCGTATAGAAATCGGCGGCGGATTTGGTGCGCGAGGCGGCCCATTTGGTGATGAACAGCGTCAGCACCACAAAGCCCGCGAACATGAGGATCGCGGTCCAGTTGGTTGCCTGCTTTTCGCCGCCCCCCTGAATGGCGTCGGCCATCGCGGCCACGGGCAGGGCGAAAGCTGCGGCCGATGCCGCGATGCGCGTCGCGAGGCGGCTCATTTCAGCGCCTCCAGACGGATTCTGGCGGACAGTTCGTCGAACTCGCTGTTGGCACGGCGGATATAGACGCTGGTGATCAGGATGGTGAAGATGATGACGCCGAAGCCGATGGGGATGCCCCAGGTCATAACGCCTTCGCCCAGCCGGTGCGCCAGCAGGGACTTGTTGAAAGCGATCAGCATGATATAGCCGTAATAGACCACCAGCATGGCGATGGTCAGTTTCCAGCCAAAGCCGGACCGTGTGGCCTTGAGCCTTTGGTAGTCCGGGTTTGCAGAGATTCGCTCTGCGAGGGACTTTTCCATTTCTGTGCGTTCCTCGAACGGGAGTGGTGTTTTTGTCAGTCAAGTGTCCTCGGCCCACCGGAACATGCCGGCGGGATCTGGCGTCATCGGAACATGGCCGGCAAGACCCGAGGCGTTCGGCGCCTCCTTGCCGTGTGACCCGGACAAGCCTTGGCTCGGGGTCGGGTGGTGGCGCGGGGCGGGCAGGCGCTTTGCCGCCAGCCCCGCGCGCTTTCAGCCGCGATTCATGCGGTTTTCGATCAGGTCGTCCACGACCTCGGGTTCGGCCAGGGTCGAGGTGTCACCCAAAGCGCCGAAATCATTCTCGGCGATCTTGCGCAGGATGCGGCGCATGATCTTGCCTGAACGCGTCTTGGGCATGCCCGGCGCCCATTGGATCAGGTCGGGACTGGCGATGGGGCCGATCTCGGTGCGGACCCATTTGACCAGTTCCTTGCGCAGATCCTCGGTCGGCTCGACCCCGTTCATCAGCGTGACATAAGCATAGATGCCCTGTCCCTTGACCGGGTGCGGATAGCCGACGACAGCGGCCTCGGCGACCTTTTGATGGGCGACCAGCGCGCTTTCGACCTCGGCGGTGCCCATGCGGTGCCCGGACACGTTGATCACGTCATCGACGCGGCCGGTGATCCAGTAATAGCCGTCCTCGTCCCTGCGGCAGCCGTCGCCGGTGAAGTAATAGCCCGGATATTGCTGGAAATAGGTTTCCATGAAGCGCTGGTGATCGCCCCAGACGGTGCGCATCTGGCCCGGCCAGCTATCGGCGAT
>NZ_JBKEBL010000065.1:0-16557 GCF_047973135.1 Paracoccus sp. (in: a-proteobacteria) | reverse complement strand
GCCGAAACCGTGGTCGAGATACGCGATGTGCATCTGACCTATCGGGTCGAAAGCTTTCTGGGCAAGGCGCAAAGCCTGAACGTCCTCAAGGGCATCGACCTGACCGTCACGCGAGGCGAGACGGTCGGGCTGGTCGGCGAAAGCGGCTGCGGGAAATCGACGCTGGCGCGGGTCATCGCCGGGCTGACGCCCGCGACGCGGGGCAAGGTCGCGTTGCTGGGGCAGGATCTGGGCGGGCTGGACGCCACCGGCTGGCGCGCATTGCGCCGCGAGGTGCAGATCGTCTTTCAGGATCCCTTCGGCTCGCTGAACCCGAAACGGCGGGTCGGCTCGATCATCGGCGATCCGTTCCGCCTGCACGGCCTCGCGCGGGGCGAGGACCGCAGGGGTAAGGTCCGCGACCTGATGGAGATGGTCGGCCTGAACCCGGAACATTACAACCGCTTTCCGTCGGAATTTTCCGGTGGCCAGCGGCAGCGTATCGGCATTGCCCGCGCGCTGGCCCTGAACCCCGCGCTGATCATCTGCGATGAACCCGTCTCGGCGCTGGATGTGTCGATTCAGGCGCAGATCCTGAACCTGCTGCGCGAATTGCAGCAAAAGCTGGGGCTGACCTATCTGTTCATCAGCCACGACCTGACCGTGGTGCGCCATGTCTGCGACCGGATCGCGGTGATGCAGGGCGGGCAGATCGTCGAGACGGGCCTTGCCGAACAGATATTCGACGCGCCGCAGCATCCCTATACACGGGTGCTGCTGGGGGCCAGCAAGTCGCCGCCCGCGATCCGGGGCGATCTGAACCGGCATCTGACCGAAACGCGCGAGGTGGCCCTGTGACCGTAACGACCCAGGATCGCGACGATCCCGCAACCGCCATCGTCCAGCGCAGTTCGCTGGAGCTGACGATGCGCCGGCTGGCCCGCGACCGGGCCAGCCTGATCGCGCTGTGCGTAATAGTCCTTGTGGTGCTGCTGGCGGTATTCGCGCCGCTGGTCGCGCAGATGACCGGCCATTCCCCGATCCGGCAATTCCGCGACACCGGCCTGACCCCGATGGGCATTCCGGTCGGCCCGAATGCCGAGTTCTGGCTGGGCACCGACCAATTGGGCCGCGACGTGCTTGTACGGCTGGCCTATGGCGCGCGGGTGTCGCTGCTGGTGGGGGTGCTGGCTTCGCTGGCAGCGTCCTGCATCGCCGTGATCGTGGGCACGACGGCGGGCTATTTCGGCGGTTGGGTCGATACGCTGCTGAGCCGCCTGATCGATCTGGTGATGAGCGTGCCCTTCCTGCTGTGTGCGCTGGCGCTGGTTTCGGTCATGGGACCAAGCCTGATGCTAAGCGTCACGGTCATCGTGTTCTTTAGCTGGGCCGCAATGGCGCGGGTGATCCGGGGGCAGGTCATATCGCTGCGCCGGCAGGAATTCGTGCAGGCCAGCAAGTCGCTGGGGGCCGGGCCGCTGTCGATCATGGTGGTGGACATCCTGCCCAACCTGTCCGTGCCGATCATCGTCTACACCACGATGATGATCCCCAGCGCCATCGTGTTCGAGGCGACGCTGTCCTTTCTTGGCATGGGCATCGTGCCGCCGACGCCAAGCTGGGGCGGGATGCTGGCGGATGCCTCGTCGAACTCGTTGTATCTGGTGGCATGGTGGATGGTTTTCGTGCCGGGGCTGGCGCTGCTGGCGACGACGCTGGCCTTCAATATTCTGGGCGACGGGCTGCGCGACGCGCTGGATCCGAAAAGCGCCCGCACCGCCGCGCGGCTCAAGCGCAAGCCAAAGGAGGGTTGACCGATGATCCGCTTTCTTGCCCGCCGTCTGGCCTTTGGGGCGATGGTGCTGCTGGTGCTGTCCACCTTTGTCTTTCTGCTGTTCTATGTCGCGCCCGGCGATCCGGCGCGGATGATCGCGGGCGACAAGGCGACCGAGCAACAGCTTGAACAGATCCGCCGGAATATCGGCGTGGATCGGCCCATCACGGAACAGTATGTCCGCTTTCTGGGCAATGCGGCGCAAGGCGATCTGGGTTATTCCTATCGCTCGCGCCGTCCGGTGGCTGACATCATCGTGCGGCGCATACCCGCGACCGTTTCGCTGGTGTCGGGGGCGGTGCTGATCTGGCTGGCCATCGGTCTGCCCATCGGCATCATGTCGGCCCGCCATCCTGGCAGCCTGCGCGACCGGATGGGACAGGGCTTCATCCTGACCGGACTTAGTTTTCCGACCTTCGTGCTGGGAATGATGTCGCTGTATCTGCTGTATTTCCTGCCCAAGCAGGCCGGGTTCACGCTGTTCCCGCCGGGGGGCTACAAGCCGATCAGCCGTGATCCGCTGATCTGGGCCTGGCACATGATCCTGCCCTGGATGACGCTGGCGCTGACCATGGCGGCCTTTTATGCCCGGCTGACGCGCGGCCAGATGCTTGAGGTGATGGGCGAGGATTACATCCGCACCGCCCGCGCCAAGGGTCTGTCCGAACGCGCGGTGACGTGGAAACACGGCATGCGCGCGGCGCTGACGCCGCTGGTCACGCAGCTTGGCGCCGATATCGCCCTGCTGCTGGGCGGTGCCATCGTGATCGAGCAGGTCTATGGCCTGCAAGGCGTGGGCGCGCTGGCTGTGCAGGCGGTGGCCAATCAGGACCGGCCGATCATCATCGGCGTGGTCCTGCTGGGCGGGCTGTTCATCGTGCTTGCGAATATCATCGTCGATCTGCTTTACATGCTTCTCGACCCCCGAGTCCGGTGAACCACATGCCCATTGCCGAATATACCATCCCCGGTCTGCGCATCCGCGACCACATGATCGACGTGCCGCTGGACTGGGCACAGCCCGGCGGGCCGACGATCAAACTGTTCGCCCGCGAGGTGGTGGATGCCGCCCGCGCTGGTCAGGATCTGCCGGTGCTGTGCTTTCTGCAAGGCGGGCCGGGCGGCAAATCGCCCCGGCCCATGCGCGGCGGCGGTGCGCCATGGCTGCGCGAGGCGCTGAAAACCCACCGCGTCATCCTGCCCGATCAGCGCGGCACGGGCCGGTCCAGCCCGATCCTGCCGCAGGTCATCGCCGCGCAGGGCGAGGCCGGCGGTGACTATCTGGCCCTTTTCCGCGCCGATTCCATCGTCGCCGATTTCGACCATTTGCGACAGGCGCTGTTCGGCGGCAAACGCTGGCAGACGCTGGGGCAAAGCTATGGCGGGTTCCTGACACTGACCTATCTCAGCCTTGCGCCGCAGGGCCTGTCGGCCTGTTACGTCGCGGGCGGGCTGCCGGGACTGAACGCGCGGGCCGACGATGTCTATCGCCTGACCTATCCGCGCGTGCTGGCCAAGAATGCTGCCTATCACCGCCGCTATCCTCAGGACGCGGCCCGGCTGGCGCGGATCGCCGATCTGCTGCAATCCGACGATATCCGCCTGCCCGATGGCGACCGGCTGACCGCGCGCCGGTTCCAGACCATCGGCATCGATCTGGGCATGGGTGACGGGGCCGAGGTGATCCACTGGCTGATCGACGAGGCATTCGACGCCGATGACCGCCTGACCGACACATTCCTTGCCCGCGCGATGGAGCTGACCACCTATCATGGCCGTCAGCTTTTCGCGGCCATCCACGAGGCGATCTATGGCCAGGGCGAGGGCGCGACCGATTGGGCCGCGCATCGCATCCGTGACGAATTTCCCGGCTTCGATCCGTCCGCGCGGCCCTTTCTGCTGACCGGAGAGATGATCTATCCTTGGATGTTCGACGACATCGCCTCGCTGCGGCCCTTCCGCGAGTCAGCCACGGCACTGGCCCGGCGGCCCGTCCATACGGCGCTTTACGACCCCGCCCGGCTGTCCGCGAACGAGGTGCCGGTGGCGGCGGTGATCTATCACGACGACATGTTCGTCGATCAGGGCCTGTCGCTGGACACGGCGGGCCGGGTCGGCAACCTGACCCACTGGATCACCAACAGCCATGAACATGACGGCATCCGGCAGGACAGCGCGGTTTTCGCCACGCTGCTGCGCATGGTCGGCGACCGGGGCGGCGCGCTGGAATGAACCACCTTGCTCACCTTCGCGCCGAACTGGCCACGCTTGGGCTGGACGGTATCGTCGTGCCCCGCACCGACGCCCATCAAAGCGAGGTGACGGCCCCGCGCGACGATTGCCTGCGCTGGCTGACGGGCTTTACCGGCTCGGCCGGGATGGCGGTGGTGACGCAGGAGCGGGCGGTGATCTTTGTCGATGGCCGCTATCAGGTGCAGGTCCGGCACGAGGTCGATCCGGCAGAATGGAGCATGGGCCACCTGCATGACGCCCCGCCGCAGGACTGGCTGCGCGACCATGCCGCGCCCGGCATGCGGATCGGGATCGACGCGATGCGCGTCAGCGTGACGCAGTTCCGCAATCTTGCCGCCGGATGCGCGGGCGCAGGTGCGGAACTGACCGCGCTTGAGACCGATCCGTTTGACCGCATCTGGCCCGACCGCCCTGCCCCGCCGCTTGGGCCGGTGCGCAGCCTGCCCGACGCCCTGACGGGCGAGGAAAGCACCGCCAAGACCACCCGCATCGCCGCGACCCTGCGCGGCAAGGGCGCGGATTTTCTGGCCGAAACCCAGCCCGACAATATCGCCTGGCTGCTGAACATCCGTGGCTCGGACGTGCCGATGAACCCGGTGCCGCATTCCTTCCTGATCCTGCATGCCGATGGCCGGGCCGAATGGTTCGTCGATCCCTCCAAGCCGGGCTCGGGCGCGATCAGCGGCGTCACTCTGGCAGCGCCCGACGCCTTCCTGCCACGTCTTGCCGCGCTGGCCCCCGGCAAGACCGCGTTGATCGACCCCGATTTCGCCCCGGCCGCCGTCGCGCAGGCGATCACTGGCGCGGGCGGGCGGCTGATCGAGTCACCGGACCCGGTCACGCTGGCCAAGGCGCTGAAAAACCCGGCCGAATTGCAGGGATTCCGCGATTGCCACCTGGCGGATGGCGTGGCGATGGTCGAATTTCTGGCATGGCTGTCAGAGGCCGCCGCCTCCGGCCCTGTGACCGAGCTTCAGGCCGAGGCGCGGCTGCATGCCTGCCGCGCCGCACAGCCCGGCTTTCACGAGGACAGCTTTCGCACCATATCAGCGGCGGGGGCGAACGCGGCGATGTGCCACTATGCCGCCGCGCCGGGCAGCACCTTTGCAATTGGCCATGACGCGCCCTATCTGGTCGATTCCGGCGGGCAATACGACACCGGCACGACCGACATCACCCGCACGATGATGTTCGGCCCCGCCACGCCCGAGCTGCGGCGGGCCTGTACCGCAGTTCTGCGGGGGTTCATCGGGCTGATCTCGGCGCGCTTTCCGCAGGGGACGACGGGCCATCAACTTGACGCCTTTGCCCGGCGGCCCTTGTGGGATCTGGGGCTGGATTACGACCACGGCACCGGACACGGAGTCGGCCATAACCTGCTGGTGCATGAATACCCGCACCGCTTTGCGAAACAGGCCAATCCCCACGGGCTTGTGCCCGGCACGATCATGACGGTCGAGCCCGGTTTCTATCGCGCCGGAGCCTTTGGCATCCGCATCGAAAATCAGGTCGAGGTCATCGCCGACGGGCCGGGTTTCTGCCGCTTTGCCTCGCTGACACTGGTGCCAATCGACCTGAGCCTGACCGATCCGGCGATGCTGACCCCTTTCGAAACGGCGTGGATCGACGACTATCACCGGATGGTCCGCGAACGGCTGGAGACGCGGGTCACGGCGCGCGACTGGCTGCGCGCAGCCACCCGCCCGGTCGCCGAAATCGCGCTGAGCCGCTATTCCGCCGCGCTGCGCGGCGTATAAGGCGGCGGGGGGCCGTCGCGATACAACAGCGACTGCCCCTGATGGAACAGGTGCAGCGATGTGGGCGCGGCGGACAGGCGCACGGACTTGCCCGCAAGGTTCGGGTTGATGCCCGGCAGCTTGGCAATCACCGGAGCCCCCTGCCCCGACGTGCCGAAATACAGCAGCGTGACCTCGCCCAGGGCTTCGGTCAGATCGACCCTGCCCTCGTACAGGTAATCGTCGCCGCCACTGGCGACCATATCCTCGGGGCGGACGCCCAGATTGACCTGCATCCCCTCATCCTCGGCACGGGTGGGGATGGCGACGCGGGCAGTACCGCCGCCGTCAAGCTGCACGACGGTGCTGTCGCCGGTCGCGGCCACCCTGCCCGGCAGCAGGTTCATCGCCGGAGAGCCGATGAACTGCGCCACGAATTCGGTCATCGGCCGTTCATACAGTTCCAGCGGCGCACCCACCTGCGCAATGCCGCCACCCGCCAGCACGACGATCCGGTCGGCCAGCGTCATCGCCTCGGTCTGGTCATGGGTGACATAGATCATGGTCCGGTCGGGCATCGACGCCTTGAGCTGCGCCAGTTCGATCCGGGTGGCCACGCGCAGCGCGGCATCCAGATTCGACAGAGGTTCGTCGAACAGATAGACCTTGGGGTCGCGCACGATGGCCCGGCCGATGGCGACGCGCTGACGCTGACCGCCGGAAAGGGCCTTGGGCAGGCGGTCCAGATAGGGTGTCAGTTGCAGCATCTTGCCGGCGCGGTCGGTGGCCTCGCGGATTTCCTGTTTCGACTTGCCGGCGATTTGCAGGGCAAAGGCCATGTTGTCGCGCACGGTCATATGCGGGTACAGCGCATAGGACTGAAACACCATCGCGATGCCCCGTTGACTGGGCGGGATGTCGTTCATCCGTTGCCCGTCAATGTGGAAATCGCCGCCGCTGATACGTTCCAGCCCCGCGATCATCCGCAAAAGCGTGGATTTGCCGCAGCCGGAAGGCCCGACAAACACGATGAACTCGCCGGATTTGATGTCGAGATCGATATGCCGCAGAACCTCGACATCGCCATAGGACTTTGCCACATCCTTCAAACTCAGATCGGCCATCTTGTGTCGCCCCCTCTCTTTAACCTTCCATGATCGTGACCTGCCACGGTGCCAGCCCATCCGCCTCGGCATCGGACAGATTGGCACGGACATGCAGGGTTTCGGTGCCGTCGGACCGGCAGAAGCCAAGCACCGGGCCCGTGGCGGTCATTCCGGTCAGTTCGCCCGTTCGCAGCGCGACATGCCGTGCGCGCAGCGCGATAGCCCGGCGATAGTGATGCAAAAGCGAGCCGTCATCAGCCTCTTGCGTGGCGACGCCGCGTTGCAGATGCCCATCCGGGACCGGCAGCCATGGCACCCCAGCCGAAAACCCGCCATTCGCGCCGCCATCCCAGACCATTGGCGTCCGGCACCCGTCGCGGCCCTTGAATTCGGGCCAGAACTCGATGCCATAGGGATCGCGCAGATCCTCAAAGCGCAGGTCGGCCTCGGGCAGGCCCAGTTCCTCGCCCTGATAGAGGCAGACCGAGCCGCGCAGGCAGATCAACAGCGTCACATAGGCCCGTGCCGCCTGATCGGACAGGTTCCAGCGGCTGACATGGCGCACGACATCATGGTTCGACATCGCCCAGCAGGGCCAGGCATTCGGCGCGACGGCCTGCATGTCGTGAAAGACCTGCACGATCCGGCTGGCGGACAGGCTGTCACCTGACAGGAAGTCGAACACATAGGACATCTGCAACCGCCTGCTGGGAACCCCCTGCGGCGTGCCGGTATATTCCTCAAGCAATTCCAGCCCGCGCTCGCTGTCGCCGATCTCGCCGACCGAGGCGGCACCGTATTCGGCAAGCAGCGCGTTGAACTGTTCCAGAAAGGCCAGGTTTTCGGGCCGGGATTTGTCATAGCGGTGGCTTTGGTGGTTATACGGGTTGACCGCCGGGGCCGTGTCCGACCTGCGCAATTCGGGCGGCAGGGGCGGGTTGTCGCGCAGTTCTGCGTCATGGAAATAGAAATTCACCGTATCCAGACGGAATCCGTCCACGCCCTTTTCCAGCCAGAAGCGCGTCATCTCCAGCAGGGCCTCGCGCATGTCGGAGTTGTGAAAATTCAGGTCAGGCTGCGAGGTCAGGAAATTGTGCAGATAGTACTGCTCGCGCCGTGCATCCCATTGCCAGGCACTGCCGCCAAAGATCGACAGCCAGTTCGTCGGCGGGGTGCCGTCGGGCTTTGGATCGGCCCAGACATACCAGTCGGCCCGCGCGTTGTCGCGGCTGGCGCGGCTTTCGGCGAACCATGGATGCTGGTCCGAGCTGTGCGACAGAACCAGGTCGATCATCACCTTCAGGCCCAGATCATGCGCCCGCGTGATCAGCGCGTCGAAATCCTCCATCGTTCCAAAGATCGGGTCGATGCCGCGATAATCGCTGACATCATAACCGAAATCCTTCATCGGCGATGTAAAGAAGGGCGAAATCCAGATCGCATCCACCCCCAGCGACGCGACATAGGGCAGGCGCTGCGCGATCCCGGCCAGATCACCGATGCCGTCCCCCGTCGTATCCTGAAAGCTGCGCGGATAAATCTGATAGATTACCCCGCCCTTCCACCAGTTTGCCACGTTGTCTTTCACGTCAACCACCCTTCACCGAGCCGGCCAACAGACCGCGCACCAGGTATTTCTGCATTGCAAAGAACACGATCAGCGGCACCGAGATCGAGATGAATGCCGATGTCGCAAGAATTTCCCATTCCCCGCCCTTCGAGCCCATCAGCTCGCGAAGGACACCGGTCATGACCAGTTGCTGCGGCGTGTTGCCAAGAAACACGGTCGCCACCAGAAGATCGTTCCAGACCCACAGGAACTGAAAGATCGCGAAAGAGGCCAGCGCCGGGAAGGACAGGGGCAGGATGATGCGGCGGAAAATCTGGAACTCGGTGGCGCCATCGACGCGGGCGCTTTCGATCACCTCGCGCGGCAGACCCGCCATGTAATTCCGCAGCAGATAGATCGCCAGCGGCAGGCCAAAGCCGGTATGGGCCAGCCATATCCCCAGATAGCCCTTGCCGATACCCAAGTCGTTATGCAGCCGCAACAGCGGGATCAGCGAGACCTGCAATGGCACGACCAGCAAACCGACCACGGCTGCGGTCAGCAGGGCGCGGCCCGGAAACTCCATCCAGGCCAGCGCATAGGCCGCGAAAGCCGCGATCAGGATCGGGATGACCGTCGCCGGAATCGTCACCGTCAGCGTGTTCATGAAGGCCCGGCCCAGACCCTCGGCGGTCAGCACGCGGCCATAATTCCCGGTCGTGAATTTCGGCGGAGTTTCGGTTGTGGTGAAAATCCGCTCGCCCCGGCGCATCTCGAACGGGGTGGGCGATGTCAGCCGGTAATTGCCATCCTGCCCGACGGTCAGTTGCCAGCCCTCTTTGGTCGTGGCGGTGTCTCCGGGCGCAAATTCGCCGGGCGCGCGGGCATTCGTGCCCCAGGCGATCAGCGTCTGATCGCCCTCAAGCGCGCTGCCCTCGATGACATAAAGGCCATCCACCTGTTTCGCGTCATCCCCGGTGCCCGAGCGGACAAAGCCCGTCTTTTCGGATGCGGAAAAGGACTGCCACCAGCCGGTCAGGGAAATCTGGTCGCGGTCGCGAAAGGACGACACGAACAGCCCCAGTGTCGGGATGGTCCACAGCAACACCAGCAGCAAAGCCGAGATGTTGACAGCCCATGTCAGGGTCGATTTCTGTCCGGCCATGCCCTCCATCAGCGAACCTCCCTGTGCACGTTGCGGATGTTCCAAATCATGATCGGCGTCACCAGGATCATCAGCACGATGGCGATGGCCGAGCCGCGCCCATAGTCGGGCGTTCCGCGGAACATCCAGTCATACATCAGGTTCGCCAGAACCTGTGTTCCCCACTGGCCGTTGGTCATCACAAAGACGATATCGAACACCTTCAGCACAGTGATTGTGATCGTCGTCCAGACCACGGCGATGGTGCCCATGATCTGCGGCACCTTGATCCGGTAAAAGACCTGCCAGGGCGAGGCACCGTCCAGAATTGCCGCCTCGATGGTTTCCTCGGGGATGCCGCGCAGCGCTGCCGACAGGATCACCATGGCGAAACCCGTCTGGATCCAGACCAGCACCACCATCAGGAAAAAGTTGTTCCACGGGATCAGCGTCAGCCAAAGCTGCGGATCGCCGCCCAGGTTCGTCACGATCCAGTTCAGCAGCCCGATCTGATCCTGATCCGCGTCGCGGTATTCATAAATGAATTTCCAGATGACCCCCGCACCGACAAAGCTGATGGCCATCGGCATGAAGATCAGCGACTTGCCGATATTGCCCCATCTCAGCCGGTCGGTCAGTTGCGCCGCGATCAGCCCGAACAGCGTGGACAGCGCCGGTACGACCAGCAGCCACAGCATGTTGTTTCGCATCGATTCGCGGAACTTGCCGTCGCCGACCAGCCAGCCGTAATTGTCACCGCCCACAAACCGGTTCCCGTCGGCGCTGTGCAGCGACCGCCAGAAGCTGTCGATAACCGGATAGACCAGATAGACGCCCAGAAAGATCAGCGCCGGGCCCAGAAACAGCCAGGGCCGGATCTGATTGGCCTTGCGGATATTGTCGCCGGCATTCGCGCCGCGCGGCGGATAGATCGCGTCCAGGATCATGTTCGATCCCCAGAACCAGGCGACGCAACCGAATACACCGACAGCGATGGTGCTGACGGCCAGCCACAGAAGTTCCATCCCTTCCCCCCCCCTTGCTGCGATGCAACGGCGCGGCAAACGCACCGTTGCGGATTGCGGGCAGATCCCGTTACCTGATCGTGGTCCAGGTCTGCTGGATCTGGTCGGCGACCTCTTGCGCGGATTTGCCGCCGACGAAATCGACCATGCCGGTCCAGAACGCCCCCGCGCCGATGGCGCCCGGCATCAGATCCGAGCCGTCAAAGCGGAAAGTCGTCGCATCCAGCAGGATATGGCCCATCTTCCGTTGCATGTCGTCGGCATAGGCGTCGGTATTCGCGCCCTTGAACGGCGTAAGAAAGCCTGATTGTGCCATCCAGATTTCATGCGCGGCGGGCGTTTTCAGGAAATCGACAAAGGCCGCCGCCGCCGGGTTGTCGGTCAGCAGCGCGAACATCGTGCCACCGCCCAGAACCGGCTGGCCAACGCTGCCATCCGCCGGGGCCGGGAAATAGAAGAAATCGGCATCCTCGCCCACCACGGTCCCGTCCGGAAAAAAGGACGGGATAAAGCTGGCCTGACGATGCATGTAGCAGGCCGGGGGGCTGCCAAACAGGCCCTTCGGGCTGTCGCGGAAATCGGTCGAGGCGACCGAGGCCGCGCCGCCCGAGACAAAGCCGTCATTCTTCGCGAACCAGCCGAATTCCTCGATGGCCTTCACCACCTTTGGGTCGTTGAACGGCAAGGCATTCGTCGTCCAGCCGTCGTAATCCTCGGGCGTGTTCATGCGCAGCATCAGATCCTCGACCCAGTCGGTCGCGGGCCAGCCGGTCGCCCCGCCGGAACCCAGTCCAATGCACCACGGCGTTTCGCCATCCGCCGCGATCTGTTCGGTCAGCGCCTTCAGCTCCTCATACGTGGCCGGCACCTCGTAGCCGGCATCCTCGAAATTCTCGGGGACATACCAGACCAGCGATTTCAGATCGGCCTTGAACGGAAAGGCATAGACATGCTCGGCCCCGTCCGGCCCGGCATAGGTGCCCAGCCGGGCCCAACTGTCGCCTGCGGCGTAGTTATCGTGCAGCCACTGCGCTGCACCGTCCGGCAAGGGCTTCAGATGCCCCTTTTTCGCCAGGTCGGCAGCCAGACCCGGCTGCGGAAACACCGCCATATCAGGAGGAGAGCCCGCCTCGCTGTCAATCACGATCTGCTGTTCGAAACTGTCCGAACCGGAATAATTGACGGTCGCGCCGGTCGCCTCTTCGAAATAGGGCAGAAGCGAGGTGAACAGTTCCTGATCGGGGCCAAGCCAGGGCGCCAGCAGGTTGAAGGACTGGCCTTCCAGACCCGTATGCGCGGCCTTGAAATCCTCAAGGCTTTGCCAGTTGATGCGGTCGTCGCTGCCCGGCTGGATGATCATCTCGGCCTGCGCGGCACCGACGAACAAGGCCGCCATGGCGGCGGATGAGAACAATATGGTTTTCACGTCTTCCTCCCGTTCCGGTCCGGAATCGTCACGGACGTCCGGCCGATATCGCTAACATTTATGACGGATTTCCCCGCTTTTGTCAAAGCGCTTGTCATTTTTTTCGTCATTACCCCCCTGAACCTGTTCATGGAAGCCAGGTTTTTTTTCCTCATGGCACCCATTCCCATATTTTTATCAATATTTATTGACATTTGCATCTTCCTCTTCCCGTCTCTCTGCTGAACAGCAGAATCTAAATCGCTTTCAAATTTCTTCCAAAAAAACCGAAGCGGTTTGCCCGGAAACCGCCGATATCGGGCCGTCAGACCCACGGGATCCGCGTAACCGCAACCGACAGGACCGGGCGTGGTTCCCGATCCTTCGATGAAACCACGATTCGGTCACGAAATCTTCCCTCCATCCCAAGGGATAGTCCGGTCGCAAGGCGCTTTACCGCAGACAAGAGGCGGATTAGCGTCGCCATATGTTGCGTTACGTACTGCGCCGGATGACCTCTCTTGGACTGAGCCTGATCGTGGCCTCGGCCCTGATCTTTTCGGTCATCGAACTGGTGCCGGGCGATCCGGCCAGCTTCATGCTTGGAACCGGGGCACAGCCCGACACCGTCGCGGCGCTGCGTCAGCAGATGGGGCTCGATCAGCCTCTGCCCTTGCGCTATGCGCAGTGGGTGGGCGCGCTGTTGCAAGGCGATTTCGGGCAAAGCTATACCTACAAGACGCCGATTGCCGGAATGCTGGCAGACAGGTTGCAGGTCTCGTTGCCGCTGACGCTGCTGGCGCTGATCCTGTCCTGTGCCATCGCCTTTCCGGCGGGCATGCTGGCCGCCGCACGGCAAGGGCGCGCGGGCGATACGGCGGTGATGGGGATCACGCAGCTTGGCATCGCGCTGCCGAATTTCTGGTTCGCGATGCTTTTGATGATGCTGTTCGCGGTTCGTCTGCAATGGCTTCCGGCAGGCGGGTTTCCGGGCTGGTCCGATCCGCTGGCGGCGCTGCGGGCGCTGATTCTGCCCGCCGTCGCGCTGGCTCTGCCGCAGGGGGCGATTCTTGCCCGCGTGCTGCGATCCGCGCTGATCGAGACCCAGGGACAGGATTATATCCGCACCGCGCGGGCCAAGGGCCTGACGCAAGGCCAGACCCTGCGCCGTCACGCGCTGCGCAACGCGATGATCCCGGTCCTGACGATCATGGGGATGCAGTTTTCCTTTCTTCTGGCCGGAGCAATCATCATCGAGAACGTCTTTTCCCTGCCCGGACTGGGGCGGATGATCTTTCAGGCCATCAGCCAGCGCGATCTGATCCTTGTGCAATCGGCGGTACTGATCCTTGTGGCCTGCGTCATCGCCGTCACCTTTCTGGTCGATCTGGCCTATGCCGCCGTCGATCCAAGGCTAAGACGCGGATGAAGGCACGGATGACCCTGGGTACGGTGCTGGCGGGGCTGCCATTGCTGGCGGCGGCGCTGTCGCTGGTCTGGACGCCCTATGACCCGGCCGCGATGGCCATCGCCGACAAGCTGCAATCGCCATCGGCGGCGCATTGGTTCGGCACCGACCATTTCGGACGCGACATCCTGTCGATGGCGATGACCGGCGCGCGAACCTCGATTTCCGTGGCGCTGGCGGCAGCGGGGATCGGCATGTGCCTTGGCGTTCCTGTGGGGTTGCTGGCGGCCGCCCGTCGCGGTACCTGGCAGGACGAGCTGGTCATGCGCGGCAACGACCTGATCTTTGCCTTTCCCTCGCTGGTGATCGCGATCCTGATCGCAGCGGTGCGCGGGCCATCGGCGATGAATGCGGTCATCGCCATCGGCATCTTTAACATCCCGGTCTTTGCCCGCGTTACGCGCGGCGGAGCGATGCCGCTTTGGACGCTGGACTACATCCGCGCCGCCGAGGTCGCGGGCAAGGGCCCTGCGCTGATCAGCCTGCAACATATCCTGCCCAATATCTCCAGCCTGCTGATCGTGCAGGGCACCATACAGTTCAGCCTTGGCATTCTGGCCGAGGCGGGGCTGTCCTATATCGGCATCGGTGCGCAGCCTCCGACGCCAAGCTGGGGCCGCATGCTGGCCGAGGCGCAGACCATGGCCGCCATCGCGCCGCATGTCGCCGTCGTTCCCGGCCTTTGCATCGTGCTGACGGTGATGGGCCTGAACCTGCTGGGCGACGGATTGCGCGACGCGCTGGATCCGCGGCTGAGGGCGCTGCAATGATCGAATGCCGCGGCCTGTCTGTCCTGATCAACGGTGGCGATGTGCTGCGCAATGTGGATCTGCGGCTGGCCCCCGGCACGATCACCGGACTGGTCGGCGAATCCGGCAGTGGCAAATCCATGACGGCGCTGGCGATCATGGGGCTGTTGCCGCAGGGCGCGCGCAGCGGCGGGCAGGTGTTGCTTGACGGGCAGGATCTGCTGACCACGCCCGAGACCGATCTTTGCGCCATCCGGGGCCGCCGTATCGGCATGATCTTTCAGGAACCGATGACGGCGCTGAACCCGCTGATGACCATCGGCGATCAGGTGGCCGAGGTTCTGCGCATCCATCACCGTATGGCGCGCGGACCGGCCCTTGGGCGCGCGCGCGAAAGACTGGACCGCGTCGGCCTGCCCGCGCCGCGCTTTCCTCTGACGCTTTACCCGCACGAACTGTCGGGCGGGCAGCGTCAGCGCGTCGCCATCGCCCTTGCCATCGCCGAGCGCCCGGACCTGCTGATTGCGGACGAACCCACCACCGCGCTGGATGTGACGACGCAGGCGCAGATCCTCGATCTGCTGACGGGGCTGGTCCGCGACGAGGGGATGGCGCTGCTGCTGATCACCCATGATCTTGCGCTGGTGGCGGGGATAGCCGACCGGGTGGCGGTGATGAAATCGGGCCGGATCGTCGAAGAGGGCGCAACCGAAACCCTGTTCCGAACACAGGCCCATCCCTATACACGCCAGCTTTTCGCCGCCTCGCGCCATGCCCCCGCGCGGCAGAAACCGCAGGGCATCCCTTCGATGCTGCGGATCGAGAACGCCACCCGCGAATACCGCCTGCCCCATGCCACAGGCGCGCTGCGCGCCGTCGATGATGTCAGCCTGACCATCGGCCGGGGCGAAAGCGTCGGGCTGGTGGGCGAATCCGGATGCGGAAAATCGACGCTGACGCGGGCGATCCTGGGCCTCGATCCATTGCAGCGCGGGCGGATTCTGCTGGACGGGCAGCAGGTCATGGCGGGCCGCGCCATGCCACGCGAATTGCGCGCCCGGATGCAGGTCGTCTTTCAGGATCCCTTCGGCAGCTTCGATCCGCGCTGGCAGGTCGAAAATCTGGTGGCCGAGCCGTTCCACCTGACCACCCGCCCGCCCGACTGGCGCAGCCGTGTCGGCGCGGCGCTGGAAGAGGTCGGACTGACGGCCCCGGACGCGCACAAATATATCCACGAATTCAGCGGCGGCCAGCGTCAGCGCATCGCCATCGCCCGCGCCCTGATCATCCGCCCCGACCTGATCGTGCTGGACGAGGCGGTCAGCGCGCTGGATGTCCGGGTCCGCGCGCAGGTGCTGGACCTGCTTGCGGGTCTGCGCGGCAGCCATGGCCTGTCCTATCTGTTCATCAGCCATGATCTGTCGGTGGTGCGCGGCATCTGTGACCGGGTGCTGGTGATGGACAAGGGCCGCATCGTCGAGGATGGCCCGGCAGATCAGGTCATCGGTGCCCCGCGCCACCTGACGACACAGCGTCTTGTGGCTGCCATGCCGCGCTTTCCCGCAAAATGGGTGCCGTCAGGTTGACTGTTCGGGCACTGATCATGCCCAGCACGAGCAAGCAGAGCGTTTCAATACGGGACTTGCTCAGCGGCACGTGTGGGGATAGCGTTTTCCAGATCGGCGAGGGCATGATTATTCAAGGAACCGCTCCTTTGGCAGGGGAATCGCATTTGGCTCTGAGGGCCTGACGGTGTTTGGGACTCTTGCGGCGAAGGCCGTCATATAGCCAAGAGACCTTAAACTGATTATTTGTGTGTCATGACGTATTCACTTGATTTCCGCCGCCAGGTTTTGTCCGTTCGGGATTGCGAGTCTGACCCGATGGGCGAAGTCGCCTGAGCCCATGGCGACACGCGAGGGGCGCCCCCGCAAGGTCGATCTGGAAAAGCTGGCGCAGGACGTCCGGGACCACCCCGACGCTTACCAATATGAACGGGCGGCGCGGTTCGGTGTCACACCGAAGGCGATAGTTCTGCCGCAGAAACTCGCCCCAATGCTGTGTTGCGGGCAGGTATCCCTCGCGCGTCAACCACGCAATCGTTTCAGTGTTGAGGTGGAGTATCCGTTTTGATCAAGCGTTTTTTGGAACCCACACGCGGTCGGCCTTGACCAAGGCGTTTGCGGTTTCGATGAGCTTTCGCATGATTGCAACGATCGCGACTTTTGCGGGTTTTCCAGCAGCGCGCAGAGCCTCGTATTTTGCCTTGAGGTCTGGATTATACCGCATCGCAACAAGCGCCGGCATGT